>MNUP01000086.1 GCA_001871075.1 Candidatus Desantisbacteria bacterium CG1_02_49_89 | reverse complement strand
TTCCCTGAGGTGTTTGTTGAGGGTAAGTATTTCGTAAACCGCAAGCCTTCCCTTATAACCGGTATTCTTGCAGTAGTCGCACCCCATTCCCTTGTAGAATAGTATCTGCTCCCCGGGTTTTGGCTTTATGCCTATATCCTCCAGCATTTTCGGGGTGGGCGTATAAGCTTCCCTGCACTGGTTGCATATGCGCCGCAGAAGCCTTTGTGCCGCTATCAGCGTAACCGCGCTCGATACAAGAAAAGGTTCAATACCCATGTCGATGAGACGGGAGATCGCCCCCACCGAATCATTTGTATGGAGGGTCGAGAGCACGAGATGCCCTGTAAGTGCGGCTTTAACGGCTATTTCCGCGGTTTCCTGGTCGCGTATCTCACCCACCATTACAATATTGGGGTCCTGGCGCAGGATCGCGCGCAGGCCCATAGCGAACGTTAGGCCGATCCCGGCATTCACCTGCACCTGGTTTATCCCCTTAACCTGGTATTCCACAGGCTCTTCAACAGTGACAATGTTTGCCCTGGATGTGTTTAAAGTTGAAAGCACTGAATACAGCGTGGTGCTCTTGCCGCTGCCTGTGGGACCTGTGACAAGTATCATGCCGTAAGGCTGGGCGATCGCTTTTTCGAACTTGCCAAGCTCTTCTTTTTCAAAACCCAGCTTGGTAAGGTCAGGCTGGAGGTTTGCTTTGTCCAGAAGCCTCAAGACTATTTTTTCCCCGAACACAGTGGGAAAAGTGGAAACGCGGAAATCCACTATCTTTCCCTTGGTTGTCAACCTGATCCTGCCGTCCTGCGGAACCCTTGTTTCCGCGATATCCATATTGGACATGATCTTTATACGGGCTATGATCGGGTTCTGCAGTTGTTTCGGCGGAGGAGGTTTTATTTCATAAAGGATGCCGTCAATCCTGTAACGCAGCCTGAATTCCTTTTCATAAGGTTCAAGGTGGATATCGCTTGCTCCGTCATCAACCGCCCGGCCGATTATGAAAGTAACCAGCTTTACCACAGGCGTTTCGTCAGCGGCCACCTGTATCTGGCCGACATCAAGCTCTATCCCTGAATCCCTGTGAAGCTCAATGTCATGCTCCTGGTCCGTTATCTGTTTGAGCGCGTCTTCCATGCTTGTTTTTTTACCGAAATATTTTTCCAGCGCGCTGTTTATGTCCTGTTCGCTGGTGAGCATCGGGGTGATGTTGCACCCGGTTGCCATCCTCAGCTCATCAAAAATAACGACGTTGGTGACCTCGGTTGTGGCAATGGTAAGGTTATTCCCGATCTTATCAAGCGGGAAAACCCTGTATTTCCTTATAAGGTTCTCGGGTATCGACGCCAGCGCGGCCTTGTCTATTTCATAGTCCTTGATATTAACATAGGGAACGCCGTAGTAATCACTGAGATGCTTTTTCATGTCGTCATCAGTGACCAGCCCCATCCTTACAAGGGCCTGCCCCAGCGTCCCGCCTTCTTTTTTTGAATTTTCAAGGCCCTGCTTGAGCTGTTCTTCAGTAACTATCTTTTTCTCAATAAGGATCTCGCCGAACATCTTCTTCTTCATTTTTCCTCGGACTTTCAGCTTTCAGCTAATCTCAGTCTCCCATCGTCAGGCTCATCGCTTCTTCAAGAGTGGTTACGCCCCTTTTTGCCTTTAATAGAGCAACTTCATGCAGTGTGCGGAATCCCTCTTTCTGCGCGGCTTCCTCAAGAACTGTCGGGGTAGCTCCCTCAAGTATAAGCTCCTTAAGTTTCCTCGAAAGAAGAAGCACCTCATAAAGCGCTGACCTGCCCTTATAGCCGGATTTCCTGCAGAAATCGCATCCTGTTCCCCTGAAGAAAGTAATATTCTTTGCCTCTGCCGCCTTTATGCCCGCTTTTTCAAGAATTTCCTGCGTGGGTTTGAATTCTTCCTTGCACTGGGGGCAGACCGACCTTATAAGCCTTTGGGAAACAACCATGGTCAGCGACGCCGTGATCAAGAACGGCTCTGCTCCCATGTTTATCAGGCGGCTGATCGTCGCGCATGCTGAATTGGTATGGATCGTGGAAAGCACCAGGTGGCCTGTCAGCGCTGATTTTATGGCCATTTCAATGGAATCAAAATCGCGGATCTCTCCTATCATTATTGTATCCGGGTCCTGCCGCAGAATTGCCCGAAGCCCTACGTCCCATGTGAGCCCGATATCAGGATTGATCTGCATCTGGTTTATCCCGTATATCTGGTATTCGACCGGGTCCTCCACGGTTATCAGATTTTCTTTTATTGAATTGAGCTGATTCAGCATTGTATACATTGTTGTGGTTTTGCCTGAGCTTGTCGGGCCGGTTAGGAGTATCATGCCGTACGGTATGTCCATACCCTGCTCGAATTTATCCAGGTCTTCAGCCTCAACCCCGAGCTGGCGGAAATCATAACCGAGTATAGTCTTGTCCAGCACCCGCATAACGACTTTTTCGCCGAATATCGTGGGGAGCGTTGAAACGCGCAGGTCTATGAACCTGTTTTTCCCCTTATGGTGAACCCTCATTCTGCCGTCCTGGGCAAGCCTGCTTTCGGCAATATCAAGGTTTGAATTGATCTTTATCAAGGAGACCATGCCCCTGTGCATCCTCTTGGGCGCCTGGGGCTGGACCTCATACAGCGTGCCGTCAATGCGAACCCTTATCCTTAATTCATCCTCATAAGGCTCAATATGCAGATCGCTTGCGCCGTCCTCGATAGCCTGCATTATGATATAGTTTACGAGCTGGACCGCGGGCGCGTCCTCCGCTGCTGCCTGAAGCTCTGTTACCTGGACATGGTCTTCCTCGGTCTTGCTGATCTCAAGTGTCTGCTCTTCAGCGGTCATGTCCTTGAGCGCATCCTCAAGCGACACCTTTTTGTAATATTTTTCTATGGCAGCGATTATCTCGGTCCCGCTGGCTGCAAGCGGTATGATCTGGCACCCGGTAACAGCCCTTAGTTCGTCCAGTGCGTTGACGTTATTGAAATCTGCGATTGCGACCGTTATGGTTTTGCCGACCCTGTCAAGCGGAAGGACCTGGTATTTACGGACAAGTTCCTCGGGTATTATGGAAAGCACTACGGAATCAACTTCGTAGTCGCTCAGTTTAAGGTATGGTATCCCGTAAAACTCGCTCAGCTCCCTGCTCATCACTTCTTCTTTGACAAAATCGAGTTTTACAAGCGCCTGGCCAAGGGTCCCCCCCTGTTTTTTCGACGACTCGAGAGCAGCATTGAGCTGCTCCTGTGTTATCACTTTTTTTTCAATAAGGGTTTCGCCGAATAATTTCTTGGGCATGCTTTATTCCCCTATCTTGAATATCCTGGGCTCACGGGGTTTTTCTTCTTTAACCTGGCGTTTTTCCTCTTTTGCTGCCGGTCTTTCTTCTTTCTGCGCGGGTGCGGGCGGCAGGGCGGATTGGGCGGGAACTGCCGAAGGTGATACTGCTGCCGGCTGTTTTGGTGCGTCCGGGGCATACATGGGTGTCTCTGCAGGATCAGCAAACCTGGATTTAAGGGCTGGGGGAGCTTCCTCGGCAAGCATCAGTTCGCCGCTTATTCTTTCTATTACTTCTGGGTCTATGCTCTTCCTTTTCAGCAGGAAACCTTCAAGCAGAGCGTTGTCGCAGATCGTGTTCACGAGCCTGGGGATGCCGCGCGAATACGTGTGTATCAACTTGATGCTTTCATCGTTAAAAATCTGCTTTGACGATTCGACCTTGTCCATCCGGTATTTGATGTATTCATGAACGGCGTCCAGCGAAAGGGGCCTGAGCATTATCCTCAGGGCGATCCTCTGGCGCAGCGGTTCGTCCAGCCTAAGGTATTCATCAAGCTCCGGCATCCCGAAAAATAGGAACGTTATAAGCTTCTTTCCCGGGACTTCCAGGTTAAGCAATCCCCTGAATTCCTCCATTATCTCCCGGGTCTGAAGCATGTTGGCCTCATCCACCAGAATAACCGCTTTCCTGCCTTCCTCATGGATTTCCGTAAGGCGGTTGTAAAGCTGGGAAATTATCTGCGTTTTTTCTTCAGCCGGTTCAGGGACTTCCAGCTGAAGCGCTATTTTTTTAAGAAGCCAGCTGGCGGTTATCGCTGTATGCACTATGACCATCAGCCCGGACTGGTACTCGGTATCTACAGCGCTGAGCCTGTCCAGGAGGTGGCGTGATAATATGCTCTTGCCCATTCCCATGCCTCCTATGACAACGGCCAGGCCTGACATATTATTGACAATGTGTATCAGCCTCTCTTCTGTGTAACCATACTGGTATCCGTCGTAATAGAAACGAAGGTCGGGCGCGTTCGCGAACGGGATTTCTTTAAAATTGTAATACTCTAAGTAACTCATTTTTTTCCCTTTGACCGCAACGATTTAAAAATAATTTCAGGCTGTAATGACCTGATGTCAACATTATTTTTAATTTGATTTCTTATATATCACTGTAATCGTCAGTTTAAAATCACTGTAATCATTCTAAACATACGAGATCTTGATCTTGCGCGGTGCCGGCGCGCCTTCTGCGGCCTCAAGCTTCTTGACACGCTGTTCAACATCCTGGTATTTCGGATCTTTCTTGAAAAGCACCTGGAATATCTCAAGGGCCTCCTTCATCTTTCCGGAAGCTTCATAAACACGGCCCAGATTATACTGCAGCCCGTTGTATTCTTTTTCCTCGTATCCCTTGCACTGCAGCCCTTTTTTGAATTCGTCTATCGCTTTATCGTAACTGCCCTGCTTCATAAAACAAAGCCCGAGCATGTTGTGTATCTGCAGCTCTTTGTCGGGGTCATCGGTCTTCGCGATCTCAAACTCCTTTACCGCTTCATCCAGCAGATTCCTGGTGTAAAAAGAAACACCCTTGTTAAAATGGTTTTCCTTCACTGTTTTTTCAGCCGCGGGAGCTGCAGCGGATGTTTCCTCTTCTTCCGCGAGCGCTGCTCCTTCCTTTTTGACTTCCTCAAGCGGTATGTTCAGTGTCTTGCTCCAGTACATCGCGGCTTCGCCAAGGCTTACTTTCTGGACAATGCTGTATAGATAGAGCAGGTTCCCGCCTTTATAACCGTCGCACTGGGTATAGTGGCATTTGAAATGGTTGTTTTTAAGGTCAACCGTGAAAGTCCTGAAATTCTTATCCTGATGTATGGGGCAGAAGGCTCTGAGCTTGTCTTCAACGATCTCTATGGCCTCCGGCCTGTAGCTTAATTTTTCCATTAAACTCTTTGCATCAATGGAGATGTTCAACCTAGTCAACGAATCATTGGAAAATTCCTTGCCTGATTTCTGTTCAGCCATTTTATATCCCCTTTTTGATATATTTCATAGTATTTCAGTATTCTCGATTATATATATTCTAAAAGACTATAATAATATACCATACTTTGATTAATTTGTCAAATTTTTCCTTGCTTCATCTATCTTCTTCTTTACGTTCTCATTTGACGGATTCAGCTCAAGAGACCTTTGCCAGGAGGAGATCGCCCCTCCCTGATTCCCGGTTACGCTGTAAGCATCGCCGAGATGTTCGTATATGACCGGATCGGTTGCCGTGAGTCTTGCCGCCCTTTCAAGCTCCTTAAGGGCCTCTTTATAAAAACCTTTTTTAAAATAAGCCCATCCAAGGCTGTCAATGAAATAGCCGTTGTTGGGTTCAATACTCAGCGCTTTTTTTATGAGCCTGACAGCTTCATCCAGGTTAATGCTCTTTTCCGCGTAAAGGTAACCCAGATAATTATAGGCATCTGCGTACTTCGGGTTAGCGTTTATCAGGACCTTGAATTCTCTTTCGGCGTCTTCAAACCTGCTCGCTTTATCATACAGCGCAGCCAGATTATATCTGGCAATCTCGTTTTTGGGGTCGATCTCAAGCAGTTTTGCATACGATCTTTCGGCTTCTGAAGAATTGTCTGTATTTGTGTACGCGATACCAAGCAGCAGGTGAGCTGTTGCCAGTAACTTATTGCCGCCGTCCTTTCCCAGCTCAACTGTTTTGGTTAAATTCGGTATTGCTTTTCCATATTCACCCATCCTGAAATAAAGGTACCCGAGCTCCAGGTAGGGATCAGGTTCCGAGGGCACTATTGCAATGAATTTTTCCCAGGAACTGATCGTGTTTTGCGTGTCCCCCATCGAATCATGCAGCAAGGCAAGGTTGAAATAAGGAGAAGGCCAATGCGGCTCTGCCTCTGCTGCTTTCTCGTAAAACAGGATGGCCTGCCCGATATTCTTCAGTCTTGAATAACAGTATGCAGTGTTGTAGTAGGAATAGGGGCTGTCAGGTTCAAGCCTGATCACATTTTCATAATCTTTTACTGCTTCCTTCCACATTCCCAGATTGCTATGGATTACCCCTGCTGCAAAAAAAGCCTCCGTGTAGGCGGGATTAAACTCGGTAGCTCTTTTGTATTCCGACAGCGCTTTCCGCAGGTCTTTTCCATCCTCGTAGAAACCGCCTAAAAGAAAATGAAGCTCGGGGTTTTCCGGTTCAAGCTTGATAAGCTTTGTGAATTCATTAAGCGCTTCTTTTCTCATGCCCTTTTTCTGGTAGAGAACCGCGAGATGCCTGTGTATTACCGGCTCCCGGGGCGTGTAAACAAGAGCGGTTTCATATTCCCTGATCGCATCATCGACCAGACCGCCATGCTCCTTCAGGGCGCCTGCAGAATAATGAAAATACGCGCGCGGATCGTAACCAGCCGGTTCCTGCGCGGTCCTTGTTGTCGCGCACCCGCCGAGCAATACAGTGAAGAGTGAAAAGTTAAGAGTGAGTAGTTTTATCTTATTTATTTTCATTTTATTTTAACATGCTTTAAACTTGTTACTTGTTACTTGCCACTGCATCTAAAGTCAGTGGGCTCTCACTATTTCCTTTACCCTCATCAGCTGGGTAAGGTTACTCCTTTCGAATTCCTCCATTTTCATGGAAATATACCTTATTGTCTCCTCGAGATTGGGGATAAGAACGTATTCAAGCGCATTCACCCTGCGCCTGGTCCTCTTGATCTCATCAGCCAGGAGCATTATAGATTTTTCGGTTCCGGCGAGCTCAATGATATCCTTTATTGCTCCGCAGTAAACCGCCAGCGCGGCATCCAGGTCACCCGTCGTGCCGACAAAACTGTAATTGAAAGGGTCGCCGCTTTTTTCAGTGGAGACCACGGGCAGCCTGAGATTTGTTACGCGCTTGAATGCAACCCTGAGCCCCAGCGATGCGCTGCTTGAATAAAGCGATTCCACGAGCACTTCCCTCCGCATAAAAAAATACGCTTTTAGAAAGTGCCCGGAAGCCCGGGCAAGCCCTTCTTCCACTCTGGAACGCAGCGCCTTCCAGTCTTTTATAGCAACCAGGAAATGGCGGACCAGCTCATCCTGCTTGTCTTTTAAAAGCTTGTGGCCCCGCCTTGCCAGCAAGATCCGTTTCCTGAGCCTGAGAAGCTCCATCCTTGTCGGGTTAACCGCAAGTATCATATTCCCTCATAAAAATAAGTTAAATTTCAAAATGTCTCGCCCGCTGGAAAGACGGGCGGAGACTTTTGACTTATTGGTAAATAGTTATAGATATTTCTGTTTATATTCGTCGTGGATGCGCGTAAGCTCTGTAGGCGGGAAAATCTTCAGCATCTCCCACCCGATATCGAGTGTTTTGTCTATGCTTCTCTCGTCGTATTCACCCTGCCCTATAAAACTTTCCTCAAATTCCGTGGCAAATTTCAGGTAGATCCTGTCGGCCTCCGAAAGGGCTTCTTCCCCGAGGATAACCGCCAGCTCCTTGACCTCCCTTCCGCGCGCATAGCAGGCAAAAAGCTGGTTGAGAACGTCGGCATGGTCCGCCCTGGTTTTTTCCCTGCCGATCCCCTTGTCTTTCAGCCTTGAAAGAGAAGGAAGCACGTCTATGGGAGGGTATATGCCTTTTCTGTGCAGTTCCCTGCTAAGGATTATCTGACCCTCGGTTATGTAACCGGTCAGGTCGGGTATCGGGTGAGTTTTATCATCCTCGGGCATTGTGAGCACGGGGATCTGGGTTATCGAGCCTTTCTTGCCCTTTATCCTGCCCGCTCTTTCATACATGGTGGCAAGGTCCGTGTAAAGATAGCCCGGGTAACCGCGCCTTCCCGGAATTTCCTTCCTGGCGTTTGAAACCTGCCTTAATGCCTCCGCGTAATTGGTCATGTCCGTCATGATCACGAGAATATGCATGTCTTTTTCGAAAGCAAAATATTCGGCGCATGTAAGCGCAAGCCTCGGCGTAGCTATCCTTTCGATCGCGGGGTCGTCTGCAAGGTTAATGAAAAGCGCCGAACGTTCTATGGCCCCGGTAATGCGGAACTGCTCTATGAAAAACGAAGCTTCCTCGAAAGTAATGCCCATGGCGGCAAAGACCACGCCGAATTTTTCAGACCCGCCTGAACTGCCGCCGCCTGCGGTCAGCACGCGTGCCTGCCTTGCTATCTGTGCGGTGACCTGGTTGTGCGGCAGACCGCTTCCCGAAAATATCGGAAGTTTCTGTCCCCTGACAAGCGGGTTCAGGCCGTCTATGGAAGAAATGCCTGTCTGGATAAACTCCTGGGGGTAGTCACGGGCGAACGGGTTTATGGGATTCCCGTTTACGTCCATGTATTTGTCCGGGATAAGTTCCGGCCCTCCGTCTATGGGCGAACCCAGTCCGTTAAAGATCCTTCCCAGGAGATCTTCAGAAACCCCGAGTTCGATGCCCTTGCCGAGGAACCTGACCCGGCTCTTAAAAACATCCAGGCCCTGTGATTCCTCGAACAGCTGGACGAGCGCCGATTCTCTTGAAACCTCAAGGACCCTTCCCCTCTTTAGGCTGCCGTCAGGCAGTTCTATCTCTGCCAGTTCACCGTATTTAACTCCCTCGACCCCGCTGACAAGTATCAAAGGTCCTGCTATCGATGAAATCGTAAGATATTCCTTTAACAACTGCCCCTCCCTTCACTAAATTACCGTCGTGCGTCGGGCGTCGTACGTTTAAAAATTGTATTTCGTAAGACGTATGACTTACGACGTTCGACGTTTTTTTAGATTTCCTGCTCGGGCATGAATTTTGCTTTTCTCATTTTTTCCCGGACCGGTGAAGCGACAACTTCCTCAACCGTGGCTCCGCCTTTTATTTTTTCGGACGAATCGCGGTAGAACTCCATGATCAGCTTCAGCATCCTGTATTGTTTCTTAAGAGAAGAGTGCACGTCAACCGGGTCGAAGGCGTTCTGGTGGAGAAAATCCTCCCTCAGGGAACGCGCGACCTCAAGTGTCAGCCTGTCCGCGACGGAAAGCGCCTCCACACCCACAAGCCTTGCTATTTCAAGAAGCTCGTCTTCCTTCTGCAGGATGCCCATTGCTTCACCTCGCAGCTGAAGGAAATCCCCAGCGATATTCTTGCCCATATAATCCCTGATATTATCCAGATACAGGGAGTAGCTTGACAGCCAGTTTATGGCAGGGAAATGCCTTTTGTATGCGAGCTTGTCTTCCAGCCCCCAGAACACCTTCACTACCCTCAGGGTTGACTGAACGACCGGGTCTGAAAAATCACCCCCCGGAGGTGAAACCGCCCCGATCACTGACAGCGATCCCTCCCTCCCGCCATTGGACGATTGGATAACTGGATGATCAGACGATTGGTCAGTTTCCTGGTCCCTTTTCTGACACGTTGACACGTTGACACGTTGACACTCTAAATTCCCCAGGGTTACCACCCGCCCCGCTCTCTCGTAAAACTGCGCGATCCTCATCCCGAGATATGCGGGATAACCTTCTTCACCGGGCATCTCCTCAAGCCTTCCGGACATTTCCCGCAGGGCCTCCGCCCACCTGGACGTGGAATCCGCCATTACGGCAACGTCGTAACCCATATCCCTGTAATATTCCGCAAGAGTTATGCCGGTATAAACCGATGCCTCTCTTGCCGCAACCGGCATATTCGAGGTATTTGCTATGAGAATGCTTCTTTTCATGAGCGATTCTCCGGTCCTTGGATCCTTCAGCTTGGGGAATTCCATTAAAACATCGGTCATCTCGTTTCCGCGCTCCCCGCATCCTATGTAAACAATTATATCGGCATCCGCCCATTTTGCGATCTCGTGCAGCATTACGGTTTTGCCCGCCCCGAAAGGCCCGGGGATACAGGCAACCCCGCCTTTTGTCACCGGGAAAAATGTATCCACTATTCTCTGGCCTGTGACAAGGGGCGCCTGGGATGGCATCTTGTTTTTATAAGGACGCGGTTTCCTGACAGGCCATTTCTGCATCATCGTCAGATCTTTGGCCTTGCCGCCGGGGAGTTTTAATTTCGCGATGACCTGGCTGACCGTGAATTCCCCGTCTTTTATCTCTTCGATGACCCCCGAGGTATCCCAGGGAACAAGGATCCTGTGCACAACCGAAGGCGTTTCCCGGACCTCTCCCAGGACAACACCCGGAGAAACACTGTCACCTTTTTTCGCCGTCGCCCTGAACTCCCATTTTTTCCTGCGGTCCAGCGCTTCCGCTTCGACTCCCCTGACTATATACTCACCCGCTCTTTCCATTATCACGTCGAGCGGGCGCTGTATCCCGTCATATATGGAACCGATCAAGCCCGGCGCCAGTTCCACGCAGAGAGGTTCACCCGTCAGGAAAACAGGCTCCTCCGGCCCTATGCCGGCAGTTTCCTCATAAACCTGTATAGAAGCGCGGTCGCCTTTAAGCTCTATTATCTCCCCTATAAGCCTTGGCGCACCCACCCTGACAATGTCATACATCCTCGCATCTTCCATTTTATCGGCGAGTATCAGCGGACCTGAAACCTTTATAATCCTTCCTTGTTTCATTTGTATAATCCTTTCTTTGTAATATATTTTTCAACGCAGGACGGAACAAGCGTTTTTATAGACCTGCCCGCCTTTATTTTCTCTCGTATTTCAGTGGAAGAAATATCTATTCCCGGTATCTTTATCTTTATTAAATCTGCGATCTGCGATCTGTCCGCCCGACTCTTTGTCGGGACGAGATTTCGCCCCGACGTACTTCGGGGCGAGTAATCCTTAATTGAATAGCCCGGCCTGTTGACAACAACAAAACGGCACATCTTCAGCAGTTTCCTGTATTCCCTCCACGCTGGAATCTCGCGCAGCGTGTCCGCGCCTATTACAAAGCAGTATTTAGACCCCGGGTCAGCTTTCCTGAAAGCCCGTACGGTGTCAATGGTGTATGACTTGCCTTTTCTTCTTATTTCTGAATCCGATATGCTGAAAGCCGCGCTCCCCTTTACTGCAATTCTTGTCATTTCATACCTGTCCGCCGGAGGCGGCAGTCTTTCCCCTGTTTTATGCGGCGGGCGTGCGCACGGGACAAAAATCACTTTTTCAAGCCCCAGTTTTTTCTGCGCGGCTTCCGCGATCTTAATGTGGCCGTTATGAACGGGGTTAAATGTCCCGCCCAGTATCCCGATTTTTCTTTCTTTGTTCGCCTTTACTTTATTGTGCATTTATTTTTCTAACTTTTAACTTTCAACGTTCAACTTTTAACAGTTCACTGTCTTATTTGGCCTTCGCCCAGTATCACGTATTTTGTAGTTGTAAGCTCGCTGAGCCCCATCGGTCCCCTGGCGTGAAGCTTCTGGGTGGAAATTCCGATCTCGGCGCCCAGGCCGAACTCTCCGCCGTCCGTGAACCGCGTTGACGCGTTAACATAAACGCATGCCGAGTCTACCTCGCGCAGGAACTGCCTCGCTGTGTTATAGTTTTGCGTAATTATGGAATCAGAATGCCTCGAACCGTATTTGTTAATATGCTCTATCGCTTCGACCGCCGTATCCACAACCTTCACCGCAAGAATAAGGTCCAGGTATTCCGCGTACCAGTCTTCTTCCGTCGCTCTCTTAATGCCCTTCAGCACTCTGCGGGTATCCGGGCAACCCCTTATTTCAACCCTGTGGTCTTTCAGGCCCTGGTATGCCATGGGAAGGAATTTATTCGCAATATCCTTGTGGACCAGCAGAGTCTCTATGGCGTTGCAGACACCGGGGCGCTGGGTTTTGGCATTCACGCATACCGTCACGCCCATTTTTAGGTCAGCCTCTTTGTCCACGTATAAATGGCAGTTCCCGGCGCCGGTCTCGATCACGGGGATCTTTGATTTATCCTTCACGGACCTGATAAGATCCGCGCCTCCCCTGGGTATTATAACGTCTATGTACTCATCCGCAAGCATCATTATTTCAACTGCATCCCTGCTTACGTCATCCACTATCTGGATGCATCCCCTCGGGATGTGCCTTTCGTAGGCGGCCGCGGAAAGAACCCTGGCTATCGCGACATTCGAATTGATGGCCTCGCTTCCTCCCCTCAACAGCACGCTGTTCCCGGACTTAAGGCACAGGCCTACCGCATCTGCCGTGACATTGGGCCTTGATTCGTAGATCATGGCCACCAGGCCGAACGGAACCCTTATTTTCATTATTTCCAGGCCGTTTGGCCTTCTGCACCCAGAAACTATCTCCCCTACGGGATCCTTAAGGCCCGCCACTTTCCTCAGGCCTTCGGCCATTTCCGTTATCCTTACGGGGTTCAGGACAAGCCTTTCTATCATATGCGCCGGCATGTCTTTATCCTCGGCATACTTTATATCCTTGCGGTTCTCTTTTATTATTTCTTCGCCTTTCTTTTCGAGCAACTCCGCCATCCGGAAAAGCGCTTCATCTTTTATTTTCGCAGACAGGCCTGACAGGCCTCTGGACGCCTCTTTTGCTTCACGTGCCATTTTGACGACCCGCGCTTTAACTTCCATGATTTTCCTCCCCGGTCATTTTTACCTCGATCTGCAGCCTCTGGATCCCCCTGGATTTTCCCGAGGACTCATCAACTTCTATGATGACGGCACAAAAAATCTGGTCACCTTTTGCCACTTCGAAGCTGACAGGAACCTGCGTCAGGAATTTCTTGATTATGATCTCCTTTTTGACCCCGATAACCGAATCACGCGGCCCCGTCATGCCGGCGTCGGTGATATAAGCGGTGCCTCCCGGCAGAACCCTTTCATCGGCGGTCTGCACGTGCGTATGGGTTCCCACAACCGCGCTCACCATGCCGTCCAGGAACCAGCCCATCGCTACTTTCTCGGACGTGGCTTCGGCATGTATGTCCATCAGGATAATATTGGTTTTTTCTTTTACTCTATTTACTTCATCAAGTCCGCACCTGAACGGGCATTCTATCCCGCTGAGGAATGTTCTGCCCATGACATTTACAACGCCTATCTTCCCCTTCGGCGTATCGACGATCACGCTCCCGCTGCCGGGAACATCGGGAGGGTAGTTCAGCGGGCGCAGCAATTTCGGCTCGATTTTCAGGAATTCGATTATTTCTTTGTATTTCCAGATATGATTTCCCGAAGTGATAACACCGATGCCCGCCGAAAAAAGCTCCTGGGCTATCACAGGCGTGATCCCCATGCCGCCGGCTGCATTCTCGCCGTTCGCGATCACGAAATCGATTCTGTGCTCCTTGCGTATCCCGGGCAGCAGTTCCCTAACAGCACTTCTTCCCGGTTCCCCGAATATATCCCCGATGAATAATATCCTCATATAATCTCGCTTATCGCTAATCGCTTATCGTTTAAAGATCTTGATGCTAGTGTGGTGTCTCTAACAGATCTTTACATTTGGGCTTTGCGAGGAGTGTTAACGACGAAGCAATCTCGACCTAAAAATCGAGATTGCCACGCTCCCTTTGGTCGCTCGCAATGACAACTCAAAGCAGAATCAAATGTCAAGGGATTTATGTGACACCACACTAGTGTCATGCTGGGAGCTGCATCGGAATCAGCTATATTGCTGCTTTTAGAAACAATTGGCAAAGCCGTTAAAGATTCTCAAAAGAAAAGCTATATAAAAGAATTATTAGATC
>MNUP01000031.1 GCA_001871075.1 Candidatus Desantisbacteria bacterium CG1_02_49_89 | reverse complement strand
CGTGGGTTCCCAGCAGCGGAGCAATTGTTTTTACCGGCCTCCCGCAGAACTCCATATCCTTAACCAGTTCCGTCATCTCGGTATAATGGCGGAAAGGCGTCCATGCCTGAACGCGTTCTTTCACATCTATGCCCTGTAGCTTTTTCAGGAGCTCTGCCTTTGATAATTCCAGCGGCATGCCCCATGAATAATCGTTTTCCTGGACAACTATATCCGCTCCGAAGAATTCGTTCTCTCCCATCCAGCACGGCGGGGATATGTTCCAGCTTTCCGGGATCCCCATTTCCGCGTCCTGCAGGACATTCTCCCTCACCCATTTCTGACCGTCCAGCTGGATTTCGACCTGAGTTCTCACGTCCCCGTAATACTGCCTGAACGTGCGGCCCAGCCTGTGCAAATGGAACTGCTCGTCAAAAGCAATAGTAACAGGGACCCTCGCGTTGGCCCTGTTCCCGTAATCCTCCCAGAGTTTCGCGTTCTCCTCATTGTGCTTCTTGTAATCCATTTTCCCACCACTGACAAACTGCTGCATTTGAAACCACAAATTTCCACGAAAGCACTCCGCCCGTCTTTCAGCGGGCGAGACTTCGCCCACCTGAAAGGATGGGCGAGGAAAGCACGAAATAAATAACTTTGTAAACTATGTAAACTGAGTCTGCAAACATGTATTAAACTTGTTACTTGGCGTTTGTTACTTGTTACTGAAAAATTCTACAAGATGCTTTCGCACCGCCTTCTCGGCGTCTGCGGGATATTCCAGGCCGTATTTCAGGCAGGCCTTTTTCGCGTCTTGGGAAAATATGTCCATTTCTTTCTTGAGAACCGAGGCTATGTCCTTAGGAGTGGTGTTCTTAAAATAGATGAGCATTTCTTCTCTTTTAGTTTTCGTCAGGTACTTGACGTTTACCGCCCACCAAGTCCAGTCCTTGTCAGGGCAGAAAGCATGCAGGACCGCGATATGGTCCTGGAAAAGTGTCTGCTGGATGTAAAGCAGCTTGTAAACATCAGAGCGTTTCAGGTACTTGCCGTTCAGGTACATGTAAACCCAGTAGCAGGTTACCATCCTTAAAAGATCGTCCGCGTTGAAGCCGGCGGGCCTGCGCTCTTTCACAGAACCTGCCAAAACCCCTGTCCGGTCGAACAATATGTGTTTCGCGTCATACGGGTGGCAATTCGGAAGATCTTTATCCTTGATAACATAAACATCGTAGAGAAATATACCGTCTTCTGCCTCAAAAAGGAAGGCGTAGTTCACGGCTTCAGGGGTCTCGCCCTCAGGCAGCCACGCGGGTATCGAGCCCATAATTTCTTCGCAGACCCTGCGCAGGCTGTCCCTGAATTCCGTGTAACCCGATCTTTCCGCTACAACGACCAGGTCCAGGTCAGAATATTCGTCCTCGGTCTGCTTCGCGTAAGAACCACTGAGAAAAATACCCAGGCACCTTTTATCTTCGGATAATCGCTTCAGCAGGCGTTTCAAAGAATCAGCCATAGCCGGATGCATGATTTCTCCCTTACATTAAAGAATACGGCTTATATATTATAACCATTTTCTATGATTTGTCAAAAAAAGAAAAAATCCACCGTTTTGAAGGTGGATAAGGAGTGGTTTATGAATGCTTTGTCAAGTATAAAATAGCGAAAAGTTAATATTTGTTGTTTAACACAAGGAAAATCAAGGGTCTCCCTGAACCATTCATAAGATCACGGGGCTAAAGCCCCTACTCCCAAAACACGCAAGCCTAAAGGTTTGCCCTACGAAATATCCGGGTTCAATGAATTGAGCCCCTATCCGCCCCGATCCCTGTAGTTCCGATAAAACCGGGACTTAACACAGGGACCTGCGCCCGCCAATAACCGTGGCGGGCTACGGTCGGGGCGAGACCTCGCCCCAAAGGGGCGGGCGAAATATTCGGGTGCGACGAAACGTCGCACCGCTACAAAACGACGCAAGCCTCCCTCCCAACAAAATTGGCAGCTTGCCCGCCAGTCAGTTTGGCGGGGGTCTTCGAAAAGGCTTGCCCTACTTAACGCGGATGCGGAATCTAATCGCCTTGCTCTCATTTATCCCAAGGACCGCGATTCTCCATCTAAGGCCTTTCACGTTACTTGCGCCTGTTGCAGGTTCACCTGCAATCCAAACGGTAAACGCGGGATCTATTGTATAAGCCCACGTGTTTGCGACCGTGTTCGTATCCATGGATATGTAATCCACCGCGTTGTTGGAATTAGTATCAAAGGACCTTGTATCTACGACAATGTTGTTAATGGCAGTTTCAGTTCCAATGTTTCTAATGTAAACAGTGTATTCAACAGTGTCTGATTGCCAGAATATCATCGGCATTACGCCTGTTTCACCTGAACGCAGGTTCATCTGTACCTTGGAAGTAAGAACCGTTGGTTTTGTAACCGTCTCCTGTTGAGTGTCTGTCCATGTCCAGGAGTCTGTCCTGGTAACGGTTATGACAGGGTTGCCCCCTGTCTTGTCCCTGTAGTATACGGTCTTTGAGCCTGAGGCAAGATAGATAACGCTTGTGTTAGCCCAGATCGTGCCTGACACGGAGAACGAACCTTTTGCTGAAGTGGTCAGCAGTTGAACCGTATCGTTAAAGAGAACCGCTGTATTCCCAGAACCGTCTTCTGCCTTTAAGAACACAGGGGCAGTTGATATGCTTGTTATCGTGAACGGCACGGTGTTCGCGAACTTGAGAGCGCGGATGGAAACTGTTTCGGTTTGTGTATCAGTGGTCAGTGGCCAGTGGTCAGCAGTCAGCACAGGATAACCGACGGCGAAATCCCTATAATAGAAAGAACCGACGCCGCTTGAGAACGTTATTGAACTGGTATTCTGCCAGAGAACATCTGATACTGAAAATGAACCTGAATTAGAGCTTGTGGATAGGTTTATTGTATTATTGAATGAAACGTCGGTGTTCATGCTCGCATCCTGAGCCGCTACTATCATAAGCGGCGAAGTGTCCCCTGCCCTTATCCTGAACTGGGGAGTGGTGATATTCAGCATGCTCGCCGTGAAATAGATGTTCGCGCGCGATTCATACTCCGCCCTGACCTCCTCAGGGCTGAACGCCCTGTTGTATATCCTGACCTCGTCGACCATCCCGTCGAAATAAGCGGTTGTATCCAGCCCGTTCCTTCCTATTGCCGCGTTCTGCGCGCCTGAGATCGCGCCGGTAAGCGCGTGCGTGTCCCGCAGGGTCCCGTTCATATAGATCTTTGCCTGGGTCCCGTTATACACGCCTGCTATGTGGACCCACTGGTCCTTGACAAGCGAAGCCGCGGGGATCCCGGGCCGCTCAGCGCTGACCCCGGTTGTGACCTTGAACCTGAGCTCGTTGTTACCCTTGTCTTCATACAGAATGTATTTATCGTCCAGCGAATCGTATATCCCGCCTATGTTCTCCGGCATCTCGGCAGGAAGTTTGTGCAGTTTTACCCACGCTTCGATAGTGACCCCGGTCATAGTCACGTTCATGGCAGGAATTGTTATGTAGTCGTTAACGCCGTCGAATTCCGCGGCTGAGCCGAAACCATCGCTTGTCCAGAGCGCTCCGCGCAGGATGCCGTTATAGCCGTTGCCGGATACGTCGTTCGTGTCAGTGTCCAGGTGCCATATGGCAACAGCGGAATATTTCTGCACACCCCTTGTAACAGTGTTCGCGCCGCAAACAGCGGTTATCGTGTCCTGGCCTAAATATATCGAAGATATTGAAAACACGCTTTGCCCGGATGTATCCGTTGTCCCCGGATTTCCGGCTACAGTGTCCTGCGCTCCCCTGGCTGTTATAAGAGTCACTGTCCTGCCGCTCATCGGGAACCCGAATGTGTCGCTTATGGTCACAACCGCGGAGCATACAGATGTCCCATCCGCAAGTATCCGGTAAGGCGTAAAGGTTATGTATGAAGCGGTCTCGTTCACTCCCTGCTCTAATATCGTCTCAGTTTGTGTATCCGCGATAAACAATACGCGATACGCGGTTATTACAGGATTCCCCGCCGCAGGATCCTTATAATAAAAACTGCCTGACCCGGCTGAGAAGAAAATAACCGTGGTATCAGCCCAGGCAGTCCTGCTTGTTGAGAACCTTCCGCCTGAAGAAGACGAAGAAAGGATAACCGAGTCGTTGAACGTTGTGTCTTTTACGCCTGAGCCGATCCTTGCTTCCACGGTTATATAGGGAGACGGGTTGTTGGCAGTGGTTGTGACCGGTGAAGACACGAACGCAAGGCTTGGTTCAAAGGACACGAATAAAAAGTTTGCTTTCGCGTTATAGGAAGATCTTATTTCATCGTCTGCCAGGACCCGGCTGTAGATCCTGAGCTCGTCGATGATACCCTTGAAGTGGTTCGCCAGGTCGTGCTTGTCCCCTATGATGAAATCCGCTGTGCTTGGGAAAAGCGCCGAAACCGGGCCGCTGCGGATCGCGTCGGTATTGCCGTTCAGATACATCTTTATGCTCCCGTCCGCCCTGTTCCAGGTGAACGCGGCGTGCGACCATGCATTCAGCGGTATGACGCCGTTCCCGTCGTACGCCGCGCCGCCTGTGCCGTTGGTGGAAAGCCATACCTGCAGTTTCTGCGTGGCAGCCGAGATCGTGAATTCGTACGACCTCTGGTTCGAAGCTGACCAGTACTTTGCCGCTATTGAGTTGTAGGAATTCGGAAGGCCTGTGGGGTAGATCCACGCCTCTATAGTGATCGCGTCGGTTACATCAAGAGTGTCCGTATCGGTTACCCTTACGTAATCGTTTACGCCGTCAAACTGCAGGCCTGAGCCGTACCTTCCCTCTGTCCAGACAGCACCGGTGTTAACACCGTTGTTACCGCAGCCTGACGCGTCCGCGGTGCTGCCGTCCAGGTGCCAGATACCCCTTGCCCCGTATTTGTTTATCCCTCGCGAGATCGTCCCGGAACAGAATGCGGTAATGGTATCCAATCCTGCAAGGTCTGACTTTATCGTGTAGGTACAGCTGCCGTCCGCGCCTGTTACCTGGGAGCCTGAAGGTGTAACTGTATCGGAACTTCCCCTCGCGGTAACAAACGTGATAGTTTTGCCGGAAAGCGGAACGCCGTCCGCGTCGTTAATCGTAACAACAACAACGCATTCTGAGTTTCCGCCCGTAATAACATCATAAGGGCTGAACGTTATGTAGGAACTGATCGCGCTGGGAGAAGGCTGGGAGAACTCCACAAGGCAGGGATAAACGCGGATATTGTCGAAATGGATCTCCGTGTTCCCGCTCGCGCCGCTGGCTTTGCGCGCGGAAAGCATCAGCCTTCCTTTTTCCACCCATCTTACCCCGTTGTAATCGTTATCCTGCCAGTCGAATATCTTTACGCCGTCCAGCCAGGCTTGCACGTAATTCCCCAAGCATGTTATTTTAACGGTGTGCCAGCCGCCAGCCGCGTAATCTATCGCTGCAGCGTCGTAGTCAACGGCGCAGTCTGAATCGCCGGTGGAAATGCCCTGGCTTTTCTTGTGCAGGCGGACGTGGTTGTTCTTCATGAAATCCGCTGTATAAGCGTTACCCGCGTCCTTGTACCTGAAACTCACCCTGGCGCTGTCCCTCCAGTCGCTTCCGAAGGAAACGCTTCTGAACGCAAGCTCAACCGTGTAATTCCTCCAGTTCACGCTGCCTGCAGCTGAACCGTACGCGATATAATTGTCGTCCCCGCTGTCCAGCCCTTTGTAATAACCGCCGGTGCAGGACCAGTCTCCGTCATAAACAACCCAGGCTTCCTGTGAAAAAGACGGGAATTCAAAATCGTCAAAGAAGAGCGTTGAAAATGTTTCGCCGTTGCAGAACGCGCTTATAGTATCAACGCCGGCATTTGCTGAAGAAAGAGTGAACGTCGCGCGCCCGTCCGCGTCAGTGACCTGCGGGTTTGCGCTGATAGTCGTGGAATTGCCCCTTGCAGCTGAAAGCGTGACGGTTTTGCCCGAGATCGGATTCGCGTAGGTATCCATTATGAAAGCGAAAATAGTTATTGAATCAGCGCCGTCAGGCAGGGCCAGGAAATCCTGGGAGGAAAGGTAAGAGCGGGTATCGGACATACTCGCGTCGTATATGAACTCTGTTTGTGTATCAACGTGTAACGTGTAACGTGTAACGGTAATAACGGGACTGCCCGTGTTGGCGTCCTTGTAATAGAAAACCGCTGAACCGGATACGAACTTAAGGACGCTCGTGTCTTTCCATGGAGTGCCTGAAACTGAGAACTTGCCGCCTGAAGACGAAGAAAGAACGGAAACGGTTTCTGAAAAAGCCGGGTCAGTATCGTCACCCAGCTCCCCGACTGCCGCAACAACGATCTGCGGGGAATTGCTGTTCCTGACAGCATAGAATGAAGGGGTGATGAACTTTAATCTTGTAGCCCTGAAATCCACTGCAGGCACCCTTTCAAGTCTGGCATCGTCAAACCAGGCAGTGCCTGTGGGGTTTCCGTCTGTCACGAACCTGACTGTGACCTTTGCTGTCGTTGATTCTGATGTGAACTTCCAGGAGCAGAAAGACCAAACCCCTGAGTTCATTGAATAAGGCCCGACATTGATGCCGTCCTCAAGCAGAGTATCCCCGGAGGTGTATTCAAGCCAGTCTATCGTCGCGCTGCCAGCCGAAAGACTGCTTTTTATCCAGGCGCTTATCCTGTAGGCGGTATTCGCGGAAACGCCTGCGGTCTGAAAGGAAGCCTGTCCCGGAGCAGCAGTGCCTGTGAACCTTATTGTCCCGTAACCCGTGCGCGCGGCGGTGTCTATGGCGTGGTTTACCCCAAGGGACCAGCCTGAAGAACCCTGCTCGAAAGAAGGATTAATAAGAAGATTCTGCATTACCCTTTCCGGGCCGCAATAACCGGTTACATCTCCTTGCCCCGCGTAGAAAGACTTTATCGTCCCTGTTGCCTGGCCGTTAGCGTCAGTTGTCCCGGGCTGGATAAGTATGTCTTTGGCGGAGCGCGGCGTTGAAAAAGTCAAGGCCTTGCCGCCCAGGGCGCTGCCAACGCTGTCCTTCACGAAGAACGAAACGCTCGAAGAAGAACTGCCGTCAGCAGGGACAGCTGAAGGAGAATTCAGGAAATAAGAAGTGCCTTCCCTGGGGCCCTGAACCTCAATAAGCTCCATGTTGTAAAGAGACACGCTCGCGTTCACTCCGGAAAGCCCTGCCCAGTCGTTTATTGCCGTGCTGTCCCCCACGGCCCAGTAGGCGTTCACAGTGCCCGCAGCCCCGTTCCACGCGCGCGCGTATCCCGGGTCCATGCGGTAGGTTAACGAATAGGTATTGGAGGCATTGAGATCAAAATCAAACCAGTCGCTGTATTCGTATGAATTCTGCGGGAGCGTGATGCTTTCCGAACCCCTGAATGTGATCGGGGCCTTCGTGGAATCCACGATGTTCCTGGTATCGGTATCCGCCTGCGCGATATACACGCTTGAGAAGATCATCGCGGAAGGCAGGGTTGTGCGGGAACGGAATTTTATCCTTATCCTGGTGCCTGAAGACCTGATCGCCGAAGGCTTTATTATGTTGCGGTTTGATTCTGTGGGATTGCCCGCGCCTCCGTCCCTTGCCTTGTCCTCAACCTGCCACCTTGCCCACCAGCCTGTTCGCTTTATATCGTTCCTGATATTCATTGCCCAGTCAGGATAGTCTGTGTAGATCCCGCCCACTCCCAGGTCTGTCAGCCTCATCATAGCCATTTCATTGTC
Organism: Candidatus Desantisbacteria bacterium CG1_02_49_89; assembly: GCA_001871075.1. Classification (GTDB taxonomy): domain Bacteria; phylum Desantisbacteria; class UBA1551; order UBA1551; family UBA1551; genus UBA1551. The sequence continues at coordinate 1,684 of MNUP01000031.1, read as the reverse complement.
GCAGGTCCAGGGCCACACTTCCAGCCCCGCGCTTTCCGCCGCGGCAACGTAAGAAAAGCTATCGTCGTTAAGATAGCTCTGGTCGCACCCGACAACGTCACCCAAAGCGGTCTTTACGCTCTGCCAGGTCTTGATGTCACCTATCAGGCCCACTGTCCTGAAACCAAGGTTGTGCGCCTGGGTGACCTGAGCCATGCTGAAAGCCGAAATTATCACCTCATCCCTCATTCCAAGGCTGTCAACAAGGGCGCATACCGCTGCCACGTCAGCCGCTTTGATCTCAATCACCATCCTTATCCTGCCCTTAGTGACCAGCAGGGATTCTTCCAGTGTAGGCACCCTTTCGCCTGTGAACCTCGCGCTGAACCAGGAACCGGCATCCAGGGCCTTCAGTTCCGCGAGGGTCTTGCTGGCAACAGTTCCGGTGCCGTCGGTCGTGCGATCAACAGTGGGGTCGTGCATTATTACCAGAGCGTTATCCGAAGTTGTATACACGTCCAGCTCCACGTAATCCGCCCCGACTTCAATGGCTTTCTCGAAAGCTATGAGCGTGTTCTCAGGAGCCTGCGATGAAAATCCGCGGTGCGCGATGACTAAGGGCGGCTGCCTTATATACGCGCCGCCCTGCGCGTAAGCGGTGAAACTTATTGTCGCCCTGTTCTCGCAGGCCGCCTTTATCTCGTCAGCTGACAGCGCCCTGCTGTAAAGGCGCACGTCGTCTATAGCGCCGTCCCACCAGTTTGAATCAAGGCTTGCCTGCTCGCCAGCGCCTATCTGCGCGGTAACAGGAGTTTCGTATAAGGAACCTGGCCTGGCCTGCGACTGCTTAAAATCCCCGTCCGCGTAGATCTTTAAGGAAACCCCGTCCCAGGAAGCAGCCACATGATGCCACGCCCCGGTATCGGCAACCACACCTGACGAAGCCCTGGGTTCGGGGCTTCCGTCTGTCAGCTTGACGAACGCGGTAAAATCGTTCCCCTCCGCAGGCCCGTCCTTCCTTATAAAGAACCTGTTGTTGTTGAACAGATCCTGGTACCAGGTCTGGTTGTCGCACCTGCACCATGCCATGAACGTGAACCCGCCTGACATTTCCGGCTGCAGGGCAAGCGAAACCTTCCCGCTGGTGCCGTTGAAATCCAGGCAGGGTCCGCGCTTCCCGGGTATCCATATCCCGTTCGCTATCGTCCCTGTGTTGTTGTTACCGGAATCGTCGCCGGCCGCAACACCGGAATTCTCGTCAAAGCGCCATATGCCAGCTGAGCCATCCCTGTTCACCGCGCCCGTAACCTCCACCGGTCCTGCGTGCGCGGTAATGGTCGTTGTTCCCGTATATACTGATCTTATAACCGCGGTGCTTTGCCCGTTGTAATCCGTGGTTGAACCGGGCTGGGTGATAATGTCATATGCCGGGCCGCGCGACGACGAGATCGTCACGCTCCTTTCAGGCACAGGCGTTCCGTCTGATTCCAAGAGTGTGATTGTTACGGTGCACGGTGAAGAACCATCCCCCTGAACGGACGCGGAACTGATATACATGAACGAAGCCGTGTCGCTGACAGGAGGCGGGGTTACCACAGGGGACGCGAACGCGTAAACGTTGCCGTCATACGCCCCGACATAAAGCGCGTTCCCGGTCACTGCCGGAGACGAAGCCACCGGCACTCCGATATTGAACGTCCACAGC
>MNUP01000109.1 GCA_001871075.1 Candidatus Desantisbacteria bacterium CG1_02_49_89 | reverse complement strand
TGAAATGGGCGCCCTGGTTAAAAATACTGTGTGCTGGTTTGTTTCCTGGGGCATTGACCAGACTTATGTCTGGGACGGAAAGGACAATACGGGAAAAGAAGTGGAAGAGGGCATTTATACGTATAAGTTAATAGCTTATCCTTATAATTATGTTGCTTACAGTCCCTCGGTGCCCAAATACGGGCAGGTGACAGTGCTTAAGAACATAAGCGTTAATACAGAAGGCGCGGGGATTTACAATCCGGGCAACGCAAGCATAAAAATCATTCCTTTTTCATCGGCAAATCCGAAGGTTTCCACCGCGTCCTTTGCTTTAAAGAGCCAAGACCTAATATCGGCAAGTTCAATTTACGATATCGGGCCTCCCGGGGCAGTGTTTGAACCTGCCGCGATGCTTACGATATATTACAATAAACAGGCAGTGGCTGGTTTTGAGAGTGAACTGAAGATCTATAAGTACGATGAATCAGAGGATAAGTGGGAAATAGTGCCCGGGCAGGTATTAGATACCGTAAACAACTGTATCAGAGTTCCCATAACGCATTTGTCTTTGTACTCCCTGCTTGTTCCAAGGGACGTTGCCGGTATAGGAATGCCTATGGCAGAGATCATCCGGCCAGCCCAGGGCAGTTTTGTCAGCGGCAATGTAAATATTATAGGAATCGCCAAGGGACAATTCTTCAGTAATTACAAACTGGAATATTTACCTTATCTTGGTGATGAATGGACTATGATTGGCAACGCTATTTCGTATGAAATCGACAGCGAAACTCTTGCTGTCTGGAACACATCAGGGCTTAACGGTTCTTATACCCTCAGGTTAACAGCCGCCAACAGATTCGGCGATGCGGCAGTAAAGATTACTACGCTTCTGGCTGACAATGCCTCGCCTTTCGGGACCGCAATAAGCATTGGAAATCCAAAATACAGAGAAACAGATACCTTGCCTTATATCGTTACTTCTTCAACTCCTTTCTATTTCATGGTAAAAGATAGCGAAACAAACAACGTAGTCGCTTCGGGTGTTCATCATGTGGAGTGGCTGATAAACGGCGAAACACAATGGCATGTAGCTGAAAATTACAAGTTTACAATTCTTTCTTCTTATTCCGACGGGATTTATACTATTTATTATCGCGCAGTCGACAATGCAGGCAATGTTGAGGATTCAAATTCAATCATGGTCGTGCTTGACAACAATCCTCCGGACATCCGGCTTATCTACCCGGCAAAAGGCGCCATTGGTATCAGCAGCGTAATCAACAGCGACACGGCTTCAATAATTGGCGTGATCGGGGATGCCAATTTCCTGAATTACAGGATAAGCATACTGGCGATAGGGGAAACTCCATTTGCAGAAACACTGATTTCCCAGGATATAATTGAGGAAGGCACGCAGACCCTTGCAGTGTTGAACAGGAGCAGGTTTGCAGACGGCTGGTATCTTATAAGTATTGTTTCGGACGATAAATTGTATAACACCTCTTATGACAGCGTTGCAATTTATCTAGGCAACCCCGAGGTCAATCTTGTATTCGGTAAAAGAGGAAATGACGATGCAGAATTTAAAGAGCCTTACGGCATAGCATTCAGCCCTACCCAGACTGGCTCTGACAATTCAGGCTGTATCTTTATCACGGATAACAAGAACGACAGGGTGCAGAAGTTTGACCTGAACGGCAACTTCCTGCTCTCGTTCAACGGCAGGAGCGAGGAATACCACAAGTTAAAGAAACCTTCAGGAATAGCTGTAACAACAGTGGTCAGTGGTGAGTGGTCAGCAGACACAAGACCAATGGTATTCGTAGCTGACAGGGACAATGACAGGATACAGGCATTTAATCTGTTCGGCAATTTCCTGTTCTCATTCGGTGAAAGACACGACATAAAGAGACCCGAACAGATATCTATAGGCCTGTTCTATTCCTATTCAGACGCATCTTATTCCTGCACAAAGGCAGTCTATGTGGCAGATGAGAAAAAGGACAGGATAGCCATATTTGATTATGAAGGGAATCTGCTTTCTACAATTTCGGGCCTTAAGGATCCGGAAGGTGTGTTTGCCCTTAACCATTCACAGGGTTCAGGTTCAGGGCAAATTAGTATTTATATTGCTAACACAGGCAAAGACACGGTTGGCGTCTACACATCAGCCCTTACCCCGACCTTGAGTATAAAAGGTTTTGATGATCCAAGAGCGGTCTGTGCTGACAACAGGGGATACATATACGTTTCAGACAGCAAGAATGATGCAGTTAAGAAATACAACGGGTATGGGCAGCTCCTTATGACATTTGCAGGTGTGAACACCACAGCCCTTGACAAACCCGCGGGCATCTGCCTTGACAACAATGGAAACCTCTGGATCGTGGACGAGAAAAATGAAAGGATATTGAAGATCAGTTGCCCTGCAATGCCCGGAGAGACATCAGGAATGAGAGGATTCTCTCTGCCTAAGGCAGCGGTGACTATAAAGGATGCATATGCCTACCCAATACCATTCAAGCCGTCCCAGGGTCATACCGCCATAAGTTTTAAACTCTACAGCACCTTAAACGTCCTGCTTAGGATTTATAACATAGCAGGGGAGCTTGTGTTTGAAAAAACAGACATAACCACAGATCCATTCGTCTGGAGCGTTGTAAACAACTGGGATGAGCCTATCGCTTCAGGTGTTTATATCTACTTCCTGACAGATAGTACTTTGGAAAGGAAGATCGGCAAGATAATGATCATTAGGTAACAGTTTGGTCTGTTTGGTCTGTTGAGCCAGTTTTGCCAGTTTATAATAATAAAATTCAAGAAGGAAAAGTTATGAGACAGATTCAAGTTCAAAAAATAAAACTTTCTCCGTGCCTCTGTGTCTCCGTGGTTATTTTTGCTTTCACCTTTCAACTTTTAACTTTCAACTGTTTTTCCGCCGGGCCAGGAACTACAGGCGCAACCTTCTTAAAGCTCGGAGTTGGTTCAAGACCGGTTGCAATGGGCGAAGCTTTTGTTGCTGCAGCAGATGATATCAATGCCCTGTACTGGAACCCATCAGGCCTGTCCCTTGCAGAAGGGAAGCAGGTAATATTCACCCATACAGAGTGGTTTCAGGCTATCAGGTACGAGTACCTTGCTTATTGCCAGCAGGCTTTTGGCGGTACGATAGGGGCAGGCATAACCTACCTGTATATCACGGATATTGAGAGGAGAGATATTGCCGGAGGCCTGCTTGGGACTACGGTGCCCGCAAACGACCTTGCAATAGCCATATCCTACGCCAGGGCGCTCTCAGAGCGCCTGAACCTTGGCGGAACAGCCAAGATCATCAACCAGCAGCTGGATGACAAGTCCGCGCTTGGTATAGTCGCAGACCTTGGCCTGCAATACAAGTTAAATAAGGAAGGTTTGGTTGCGGGTCTTGCCCTGCAGAATATGGGTTATGAAGCCCCGTTCATCACAGAGGCGAACATCCTGCCTATGAACCTGAGGATAGGCATTGCCAACAAGTCTGCTGACAGTAAGTTGACGCTCGCGGCTGACCTTAACTATAGCATCCTGGATAGCATTTGGGCGATAGGAGCAGGTATTGAATACTGGGTCCATCCTGTGCTTGCCATAAGGGCAGGATATAAGTATAACAACGCGATAAACAACACGCTGGGAGCTTTGTCCGGTTTAACCTGCGGCGTCGGTTTCAAAATAGGCATAATAGACATTGATTATGCGATGGTGCCTTACGGAGATTTAGGATATACCCACAGGGTATCGGTGGCAGCGAAGTTTTAAAATAGGCGATATTTTTGGAGACGAAGATGATGCAGAGAACAATAAAAAATGAGATGGGTATCAAGGGCCTGGGGCTTCACACCGGAGAGGAAATTTCCATGCGCATACTCCCGCTGCCTGAAGACAGCGGCATAATCTTTTCAAGGTCTGACCTTCCGGGAAACCCCCGTATAGGGGCCCACATTTCAAACCTTTCGGACGCGCAGTACGCCCTGACGCTTGCCGAAGGCGGCATAACCATCACCACGGTCGAGCATATCCTGGGAGCCCTTGCGGGCATGAGGATAGACAACCTGCTTGTTGAGGTGGACGGCCCGGAGGTCCCGATACTTGACGGAAGCGCCCTTCCTTTCGTAAAGCTCATAACGGATGCCGGGATAGTTGAACAGGCAAAGGAAAGGGAATACCTGTCTTTCCAGGATGCCGCGTGGGTGGTGGAAGGCGACAGGCATCTTGTTTTCCTTCCAGGGGAAGAATTGCGGATAAGCTATACGATCGATTACGGGCATAAGATGCTGGGCGCGCAGTTCGCGTCCGTGGTGGTTGACGAGGAAACATTTATAAGGGATATAGCGCCTGCAAGGACTTTCGGTTTCATGAAGGACGTGAACGACATGAAGAAGAAAGGCCTTATAAAGGGCGCCAGCGCCAAGAACGTCGTTCCCATCGAGGATGACAAATTCCTCGTGCAGCTGCGGAGCGAAAAAGAGTTCGTTTTTCACAAGATACTGGACCTGATAGGCGATCTGAACCTTCTCGGCCAGCCCCTTGTGGGGCATATCATAGTGGCAAAGGGCGGGCATACGCTCGATTCAAAGCTCGCGAAGAAAATACTGCAGAAAATGGAGGAGGCAAAAAGAGGAGGGCTTCTTGTAAGCGCCCGCGTTGAACCGGACAAGGAAGGCCTGAGCATAGATGCCATCTCGCATATCCTCCCCCACCGGTACCCGTTCCTGATGATAGACAGGGTCCTTGAGTGGGTCGAAGACAAGCGCATAGTCGCGATAAAGAACGTTTCAATAAACGAGTGGTATTTCCAGGGCCATTTCCCGGGCCAGCCTGTTATGCCCGGAGTGCTTATGCTTGAGGGTATGGCGCAGGCAGCCGGGATATTAATGCTCAGGAAAGGCGAAAACCTTGGAAAATTGATATATTTCACCGGGATGGATAAAATAAGGCTGCGGAGGCCTGTTGTGCCCGGAGACCAGCTGCGCCTTGAAGTGGAAGTGCTGAGGATGAGGGCAAGGATAGGGGTCATGAAAGGGCAGGCTTTTGTGGGCGGAAAACTTGCCGCCGAAGCCGAGATAATGCTTTCGATAGTCGACCCCCAGTAAAAACTGATTACAGTGATTTCTAGAAGATGATTGCAGTGATTATTTTAATATCACCGTAATCATTAGTTGAAAATCACCGTAATCTCTGCACAGGGAGGGGAACATGGTAAAGATCTACTACGATAAAGACGCTGATCTGAAGTTTCTGAAAGGAAAGAAGATCGCGATCGTCGGATACGGGATCCAGGGCCGCGCCCAGGCGATGTGCCTGAGGGACAGCGGCATGAGCGTGACGGTCTGCGACCTGAAAGGCACCGCGAACTGGAAACAGGCGGAAAAAGACGGGTTCAAGCCGCTTTCCGCGGCTGAAGCATCCGGCGGAGCCGACCTTATTTCAGTCCTGACGGAAGACGTTGTCCAGCCGAAAGTTTACGGCGAAGAGATCAAGCCGGGGCTGAAAAAGGGCAAGACGATACTTTTTTCTCACGGTTTCAACATACACTACAACCAGATAGTACCCCCGACGGATATCGACGTGATCATGGTGGCCCCGAAGGGCCCGGGAAGCCTGGTCAGGCAGATGTACGAGGCAGGCAAAGGCGTTCCCTGCCTTCTTGCGGTTTACCAGGATTCGACGGGTAAAGCCAGGCAGACAGGCCTTGCCTACGCGAGGGCGATCGGCGGGACAAGGGCCGGGGTTATTGAAACCACTTTCAAGGAAGAGACCGAAACGGATCTTTTCGGCGAGCAGGCTGTTCTGTGCGGCGGGGCAAGCGCCCTTATAAAGGCCGGTTTTGAGGTGCTTGTGGAAGCCGGTTACGCGCCTGAAATGGCGTATTTTGAGTGCCTGCACGAGCTGAAACTCATAACCGATATGATACAGGAATCGGGCATCATGGGAATGAGGGAAAGGGTAAGCGATACTGCCGAATACGGGGACCTGACCAGGGGACCCAGGGTTATCACGGATGAAACAAAGAACGAGATGAGGCGCATCCTGAAAGAGGTCCAGAACGGCGAGTTCGCGCGAGAGTGGATACTGGAAAACAGGGCAGGGCGTCCGGTTTTCAACGCCCTTGTCAGGAAGGACGAGAACCACCCGGTTGAGATCGTGGGCAGGAAACTCAGGTCCATGATGCCGTGGATGCAAAAAGACAGAGAAAAGTGAGGAGTGAAGAGTGAAAAGCAAAGACAGGATAATTATTTTCGACACCACCTTAAGGGACGGGGAGCAGTCTCCCGGAGCAAGCCTTAATATAAACGAGAAGCTTGAAATAGCCGCTGCGCTTGCAAGGCTCAGGGTTGACGTTATCGAGGCAGGTTTTCCCGTTTCTTCCCCGGAGCAGTTCGAATCTGTCAGGCTCATAGCCGGAAAGATAAAAGGCGTGGTCATAACAGGGCTTGCGCGCGTGATGCAGAAAGACATAGACCAGGCAGCGCTTGCGCTTAAAAAAGCAGGGCGCCCCAGGATCCACGTGTTCGTAGGGACATCACCGATCCACATGAAATACCAGCTCCGCATGACGGAAAACGAAGTTTTCAGCAGGGCTGTTTGGGCTGTGAAATACTGCCGCAGGTTCACGGATGACGTGGAATTCTCGCCAATGGACGCTACCCGCAGCAAAAGAGATTTTCTTTTCAGGGTGGTGGAAGGCGCTATAAAAGCCGGGGCTAATGTTGTCAACATACCGGATACCGTAGGCTATACGACCCCCGATGAGTTCGCCGCGCTCATCAGCGATATAAAAGCGAATATTCCCGGCGCAGCAAGGGCGGTAATAAGCGTCCACTGCCATAATGACCTTGGCCTGGCAGTTGCGAATTCGCTTGCCGCGGTAAAGGCCGGCGCCGGGCAGATAGAATGTTCCGTGAACGGCATAGGAGAACGGGCAGGCAATACTTCTCTTGAAGAAGTGGTAATGGCGGTCAAGACCAGAAAAGATTTCTTCGGTAAGACAGTGGGTGTGAAGACGGAGGAGATATACCGCACAAGCAGGCTTGTCAGCGCTCTTACCGGTATCCCTGTCCAGCCCAACAAGGCCATTGTGGGGGCAAATGCCTTCGCGCATGAGTCCGGGATCCACCAGGACGGTGTGCTTAAAAAAAGCAGCACGTTCGAGATCATGTCTCCCAGGACCATAGGCTTGAAATCAGGCCGCATAGTGCTTGGAAAACATTCGGGCAGGCACGCGTTTATGAAGAAACTGCGGGAACTCGGGTGCGCTGTCAGGGGCGCAGAGTTCGAAAAGGCTTTTACCAGTTTCAAGAACCTTGCTGACAAGAAAAAAGAGGTGTTTGACGAAGATGTGGAAGCGCTTATCGAAGAGCATGTAAAGGAATCGCCCCAGGCGTTCCGTCTTGAATACATCCAGGTAACAACGGGTAATAACACTGTTCCCACCGCGACTGTGAGGATAAAGACAAAGGGAGCGACTGTCCAGGAGGCTTCCTGCGGGGACGGCCCGGTTGACGCCGCATACAAGGCGATCGACAGGATCACTAAAATTTCCGCCGGGCTTGTTGATTATTCGCTCAAGGCGGTTACAAGGGGCAAGGACGCGCTGGGAGAGGTTAGCGTTAAGATCGCGGACCGAAAAGGCAGGATCATGAGCGGCAGGGGCATCAGCACGGACATAATAGAGGCAAGCGCTCTTGCATACTTAAACGCGCTTAACAGGCTCGCTTCAAGAAGATAAATGATAAAAAAGAATGAACCTTCGGGAAAAACAGGCGTGTTCTGGAAAATCGCCGTTGTTTTCTGCGCCGCATGCTGTATAGTGCTCCTTCCGGGATACATGAGGGTTGCAAAGCTGAAGAAAAGCCTTGCCCTGCTGGAAAAGGATTTAAGCAGGCTGCGTGAAGAGAACGAAAAACTGCGTGTTGAAATAGAAAGGCTTGAAAAAGATCCCGCAGCCATTGAAGAGATAGCGAGGAAACTGGGCTGGGTTAAAAAGGGAGAGCTCAGGGTTAAATTCGTCGCGCCCGATACAAAGACACAGGACGTAAAAAAGAAGAAAGACAGAAAATAGAGCAATAGAAAATAGATTATTATTGGGTGGATAGCTCAGCGGCAGAGCATCGCCCTTACACGGCGGGGATCACAGGTTCAAATCCTGTTCCACCCAGATTTTTCGCAAAGCGAAAAATCAGAACAATTGAGCCCGCCGCAAATATTGGCGGGCGAAATTGTGGTCTATTGTTCTATTGCTCCATTCTCAAAGGGATCCCTTTGAGATAATCCAGGATCAAAGAAAGCGAGTGTTAAAATGAACCAGTCATTGTTGTCGCTTGTAAATCTGCAGAAAATAGATACCGAGATAAGAAAAGAAGAAATTATCATCAAGGAGACAACCGATGCCGTAAACGGCATCAGGGGAAACCTGAGCGCAAAAGAAAACACGTTTGCCGAAGAAAAGAATTTACTTGCATCAACCGAAAAAGATCTGAGAAGCAAGGAAAGGCAGCTGGAAGACGTCAACGCCCAGATGGCGAAGTGCAGGGAAAAGATCTACAAGATAACCAACCAGAAGGAGCTTGCCGCGATCGATGAGGAAATAAAAGAAGCCAAAAAGAAAAAAGCATCGTATGAAGAAGAGCTGCTGGCAATAATGGAAAGGATAGACACGTCATCCAAAGGTGTTAATACCAAGGAGAAAGAGATAAGCCAGGAATCAAAGGACGCGGTCGGCAAGCTGGCTGAATCAGAGAAGATATTCTCCGAAGCAAGCAAGAAGCTTGAGTCTCTGGCGGTAAAGAAAGAAGAAGCACTTAAAGGCGTTGATGCCTCCCTGCTTACGGAATACAGAAGGATCGCGAAAAGCAAGGGAGACTGCGCTGTCGCAGCCATGAGGGACGGCATATGCGGCGGCTGCCATATGGCTGTGCCCCCTAAACTTGCCAATGAGGTAAAAAAGAACGACCAGATAAACAGATGCGAGAACTGCGCGCGCATTCTTTATTACCCGGACACTATTCCGGCTGACAATTAAAAATTCTAAATTAAAAATATGAAAAAAATGACTGCTAACATTGATGGGGCCTGTAAGGGGAATCCCGGCCCGGCCGGCATAGGCGTTGTGATCTACGACGAAACGGGTGCAATAGTATACGAAACAGGCAAGCCGATCGGTGAAGCAACAAACAATATTGCCGAATATGAAGCCCTTATACACGCGCTTGAAAAAGCAGTGGAACTGAAATGCGAAGTGCTTTATGTCAACACGGACAGCGAGCTCCTCGCCCGCCAGATAAACGGATTTTATAAAGTAAAAGACGAAAACCTGAGAAACCTTTTCCTTAAAGCAAAAGGCCTTATGCATAACTTCAATGATATAAGGGTGCGTCATATCGACAGGGAAAATAACAAATACGCGGATAACCTTGCGGACCAGGCCCTCTGGCCGCAGAATGCAGAGAAAGATTCAAAGTAACTACCTGACGCAAACTGCGTGTCAAAGTGTCTCCGAAGAGTCCGTATGCGACGTCCTTTCGGAGTCATCGGACAACGCATCAAAGTGTCAACGCAACAACAAGGAATTTATTGCCCGCCCCTTTGGGGCGAGGTCTCGCCCCGATGGACATCGGGGCGGATAACTCAGGGCTTCTCGAAGACCCGCCTCCGCCTTAAGAATTGGCGGATGCGCCAATATCTAAGGTGCAAATCCTTAAGGTGGGAGCCCTGATTCCTTATACTAATGAACAATAGAGCAATAGAGCAATAGAGTGTTAAACGGGGGAGGTTGCGGTCGCTCCGATGTAACATCGGGGAGGAAAGTCCGGGCTCCAAAGAGCAGGGTGCCCTGAACAATCAGGGATCCCGGCAGAACGCCGGGAATGGAAAGTGCCACAGAAAAAATACCGCCGGAAAAAACGGCGGAAAAAAAGGGACAGTCCCAATTTTCCGCTTCCTTTTTCCGGTAAGGGTGAAAAGGCACCCGCCCGCCATCCTTGCCGATAAGGCAGGGCAAGCGAGGCGAGGTCTCGCCCCGACGAAAGTCGGGGCGGAGGTTAAGAGCCTACCGCTCCGATGGCAACATCGGAGGCACGGCAAACCCCATCCGGAGCAAGACCAAAAAAGGAACTTAAGGCCGCTCGCCATCTGCTTATCGCAGGGTTCCGGGTAGGTCGCGTAGATAAATGATCGCACCTCAAGATACAGTGTAAAGTGTAAAGTGAAAAGTGGGAAGTCTTTGACTTTTCGCTCTTCACTCATCACTACTCACTGTTTTAAGAGGACAGGACCCGGCTTATGACCTCCCCCGTTTTTGAATACAGTATCACAGTATCAGAGTATCAGAGTATCAGAGTTACTGCTTTAAACTTTGACACGTTGATACTTTGACACGTTGACACTTTTATTACAGGAGGGAACCATGCAGGGAAACAGCGCGTTGATGGGACTTACGGGTTTGATGCCTTTTATCCTGATCATCGTAATTTTTTACTTCATCCTCATACGCCCGCAGATGAAGAAAGAAAAGGCAATGGAAAAGATGAGGTCTGAGATCAAAAAGGGCGATAACGTGGTAACAAGCGGCGGCATATGCGGAACCGTTCTTGATTTCAAGGGAGATAAGGTCATACTCAGGATAGACGACAGGGCGACTCTTATGGTTCTCCGCGGCGCCATATCAGGACTTCAGGACCTGGCAGCTCCCCCGGAGGCGCAACCCGTAAAGTAAGACACGCTTCGCGCCGTAATTTCTTTCCGGGAGCGCCCAGATGAAGATAAGCATAAGCGATCTTGAAAAAAATGTAATTTCAAAAGAACTTGATTATGAAGAAGACACTCAGGCTTTTGCGCCTGAGATCGAACTGGAAAAACCAGCCAGGGTGAAATGCTCTTTGAGTTACAGCGACGGCACGATCGGGCTGGACTGCGATGTTGCGGTTGAAATAAGGCTTTCCTGCACGAGGTGCCTTGAGAACTATGTTTTAAAGGTAAGGCGGGTTTTTTCGGCCAGGTACTGCGGCCGCAGATCCCGCAGGGATGCGGCAGCAGAGCTGGAGCCGGGCGAGCTTGATGAGGACATTCTGCCTGCAAGCGGGATAATCGACCTGACAGACCTTATAAGGCAGCAGCTTCTGCTGGGGATGTCCATGAAACATATATGCAGGGACGATTGTAAGGGCCTTTGTTCCCGGTGCGGGGCAAACCTGAATAAAGAGGAATGCTCCTGCCCCACAAAATAACGTGTCAACGTGTCAACGTATCAGAGTAAAAAAACAAGTTAAAATTATTAGATAAATTTTTGAAAATAAATTCCTTGTTTTTACTTTGACACGCTGATACGCTGATACTCTGACACGCTTTGAAGGTGTCAATGGCAAAGCTTGCTTTAAAGGGCGGGAAGCCCGTAAGGACAAAAGGATTTCCTTCATGGCCCGTAACAGGAGAACCTGAGAAGCGCATGCTGCTGAAAGTGTTCGAGAGCGGCAGGTGGTGGTACGGGGAGAAGGTAAGGGAATTCGAGGAAAAATACGCCGGATTTCAGGACGCGAAATACGGTATTACCTGCACCAACGGAACAGCAGGGCTTGAGATATCGCTTATTTCCTGCGGGGTAGGAGCGGGAGACGAAGTCATAGTGCCCGCTTATACTTTTGTTGCTACTTCCACGGCGGTGCTTAAGGTAAACGCGATCCCTGTGTTTGCGGACATCGAGCCCGACACGTGCAATATAGACCCCCGCGACATAGAAGCCAAGATAACCAGAAGGACAAAGGCAGTGATACCGGTTCATTTCGCGGGACTGCCTTCGGATATGGATGCGATAGGCAGGATAGCGAAGAAGCACCGCCTCAGGATCATCGAAGACGCCTGCCATTCATGGGGTTCCAGGTGGAGGGGCAAGGGCACAGGGGCGCTTGGCGACGCCGGCGTTTTCAGTTTCCAGATGAGCAAGAACATTACGTCAGGCGAAGGCGGAATAATCCTGACTGACAGCCGGGAAATAGCCGATGCAGCGCGCTCTTACACAAACGTTGGAAGGGGCAAAGACAAGCCGTGGTACGAGCACTATATACTTGCGGGCAACTACCGCATGACGGAACTGCAGGCAGCGATACTCCTGGCGCAGCTTACCAGGCTGAAAGCCCAGACCGAGAAGAGGGAAGAGAACGCGGCAATTCTGGACAAAGGCTTAAAGGGCATACCCGGAATAAAGCTTATGAGGAATGATCGAAGGGTCACAAGGCGTTCGTACCATCTTTATATATTCAGGATCGAACCGAAAGAATTCGGGGTAACAAGGGAAAAATTTCTGGAAGCGCTCAGCGCCGAGGGCGTTCCGGGAAGCCAGGGTTATCCTTTTCCGCTGTATAAAAATCCCCTTTTCCAGCGCAAAGGCAAAGGACCCAGATACTGCCCGTTATCCTGCCCTTATTACGGCGGGAAAACAGATTACAGCTCGGTTTTCTGCCCAAATACGGAAAAGATCTGCGGAGATGCGGCATGGATCTTTCAATCCGTCCTTCTGGGAACGAAGTCAGACATGAAGGACATTGTTACCGCGGTCCGGAAGATCAAGGATAACGTTAAAGAACTCCGTTAAAACACGTAAAAATCAGACGCAGATTAACGCAGATTAGCACAGTTTAATTTTCTGCTTGACTCTTGATACTAAAAATAATCACCGTAATCATCATTTAGAAATCACCGTAATCATCATTCAAGGAGGAAATATGCCGGTTCCGGTTCCGAAACGCAGGACTTCAAAATCAAAGCGCGATATGAGAGCGAGCCACTGGAAAGCTGTGTCGCCTACGCTTGGCTTGTGCCCGCAGTGCCATCAGCCCAAGCTTTCTTATAACGCGTGCCCCAAGTGCGGATATTACAAGGGGCGCAAGGTGATGAAATCAGAAGAAGAAAAAAAGAAAAAGAAAGAGGAAAAAAAATAGGCTGATAGAATATGGGGAACATAATCCGTGTAGCTGTTGATGCTATGGGAGGGGACGACGCCCCGCGCGTGGTTGTTGAGGGGTCTGTCCAGGCGCTGCAGCAGGAAAACCTGCACATTCTGCTCGTAGGCACCGTAAGCATGATTAACTCCGAGTTGTCAAAATATAAATTTGATGCCTCCAGGCTTACTGTTGTTGCTTCGCCGCAGGTTATCGGCATGGAAGAGCATCCTGTGGCATCATGCAAGGAGAAGCCGGAATCCTCCATTATGGTATGCGCGCGCCTTGTGAAAGAAGGCAGGGCGGACGCTTTCTTTTCTGCCGGCAACACCGGCGCTGTTGTCGTGTCATCGCTTTTCACGCTGGGAAAGCTTGAGGGGATAGACAGGCCGGCGATAGGGGTCATGCTTCCCACACTAAAGGGTTTCTTCCTCCTTGTTGACGGAGGCGCCACTGTAGACTGCAAACCTAAAAACCTCCTGCAGTTCGCCATGATGGGCAGTGTTTTAATGGAATACGTTTACGGATACAAAAAGCCGCGCGTAGGGTTGCTCAGCGTCGGCTCGGAACCAACAAAAGGAAATGAGCTGACCGTCGCGGCCCACGAACTGATACAGCAGAGCAAGTTGAATTTCATCGGCAACATAGAGGGAAATGACATAGTGGGCAACAAGGTCGATGTTCTTGTCTGCGACGGGTTTGTGGGCAACATAGTCTTAAAATTCGCCGAGAACCTTTTCAGGGCCGCGGAACTGCTGGTAAGGCGGGAATTTGTGCGGCAGAGAATAGTGCCTTCGGTCTTCCAGGAAGCTTTTGAGAATTTCAGGAAAAGGGTGGATTACGCCGAATACGGCGGGATGCCGCTTCTGGGAGTGAACGGCGTATGTGTCATCGGCCACGGAAGGTCGTCTCCCAAGGCGATAAAGAACGCGATAAGGGTCGCGTCGGAATCGGTGTCGCACAGCCTGAACCGCAATACGATAGAATATTTCAAAAGGGAAGTCCTGGGGCCTGGCAAAGAGAGCCGAACATGAAAACTGCTTTTGTTTTTCCCGGGCAGGGCTCGCAGAAGCCGGGCATGGGAAAGGATCTTTCCGGGTCGTACGCGGCTGCCAGAAAGGTTTTTGACAGGGCGGATAAGGTCCTGGGGTTCCCGCTTTCAAAAACGATATTCGAAGGAACCGGGGAAGAGCTAAAGAAAACAAGCATTACGCAGGTCGCGTTACTCACGGTTGAGACCGCTATTTTCAGGGTGCTGGAGGAAAAGGGGTTCCTACCCCAGGTGTGCGCCGGTCACAGCCTCGGCGAGTATTCGGCCCTGGTGGCGGCAGGCTCCCTGGATTTTGACGCGGCGCTGGGGATCGTCCAGAAACGGGCGCTTTTCATGGAAGATGCGGGCCAGAAGGCCCGTTCCGGAATGACCGCGGTGATCGGGCTTGAGAAGGCGGCGGTTGAAGAGGTCCTGAAACAGGTTTCTAACAAAGGTATAATTGACGTTGCGAATTACAACTGCCCCGGTCAGATAGTAATATCCGGGGAACTCACTGCGCTTGAAGAGGCGTTGAGACTCGCAGGAGAGAAGGGTGCGAGGATGTGTGTTCCGCTTCAGGTCAGCGGCGGATTCCATTCAAGGTTAATGGATGAGGCTTCCGGAAGGCTGGCAGCTGAGCTGGAGCCCGTGAGCATAAAGATCCCCAATGTTTCTTTCCTTTCGAATTATTCGGGAGATTTCGAAAAAGACCCCGCGAATATAAAAGAGTTCCTTGTCAGGCAGGTAAATAATCCGGTCAGGTGGACGGATATAATGCAGCGGATGCTGGACAGCGGGATAGACAGGATCGTTGAGGTCGGGCCGGGAAAGGTGCTTTCAGGCCTTTGGGGGCGTTTCGACAGGACAAAGCAGGTCCTCAACGTGGAAGACATTGAATCTTTAGAAAAACTGGTTACCGCTTAACGACAGGAAATAACCACACGATTACGCACGATTAAATAATCACCGTAATCATCAGTTAATAATCACCGTAATCATCTTCAGGAGAAAATATGAAACTCGAGAATAAAGTAGCGATCATTACCGGCGGGGCAAGGGGCATTGGAAGAGCAATAGCGGAGATGCTGGCCGGAGAAGGCGCGAACCCCGTTGTTGTCGACGTGGACATAAACGAGGCTGAAAATACCGCGAAGGAACTGCGCTCCGGAACAGGCAGGGATTCGATGGCGATGCAGATCGACGTTTCCAGCGCCGCGGATGCCGAAAGGATGGCGAAAGAGGTCACTGATAAATACGGGAGGATAGACATACTTGTCAATAACGCGGGGATCACGCGGGATGCCCTGCTTGTCCGCATGAAAGAGGATGCGTGGGACAAGGTGCTGGCGATAAACCTGAAAGGTGTTTTTAACTGCACCCAGGCAGCGGCAAAAGTCATGATGAAGCAGCACAGCGGCAAGATCGTAAACATGGCATCCATAATAGGCATTATAGGGAACGTGGGGCAGGCAAACTACGCCGCAAGCAAGGGAGGGGTCATAGCGCTCACAAAAACATCCGCGAAAGAGCTTTCCGCGTGGAACATAAACGTGAACGCGATAGCGCCGGGTTTCATTGACACGAAGATGACGCAGGCCCTTGACGAAAAGCAGAGGCAGGAGCTTCTGGGCCTGATACCGCTGAAAAAGCTCGGAATGCCGCAGGACGTCGCAAGGCTTGTCCTGTTCCTCGCAAGCGGGGATTCGGATTACATAACGGGGCAGGTCATCAGGATAGACGGCGGAATGGCCATGTAATCAAAATATGATTACAGTGATTATTTTTAAATCACCATAATTTTAATTATAATCACCGTAATCA
>MNUP01000019.1 GCA_001871075.1 Candidatus Desantisbacteria bacterium CG1_02_49_89 | reverse complement strand
TTCGTCGTTAACACTCCTCGCAATGACAGCCCAAATGTAAAGATCTGTTAGAGACACCACACTAGTATGGTGTCGCATAAATCCCTTGACATTTGATTCTGCTTTGAGTTGTCATTGCGAGCGACCAAAGGGAGCGTGGCAATCTCGATTTTTAGGTCAAGATTGCTTCGTCGTTAACACTCCTCGCAATGACAGCCCAAATGTAAAGATCTGTTAGAGACACCATACTAGGTTGCAAATTATTGGGGGGGTATTAACCTACCGTGTGTCCCTATTTTTATGTGCGATAAATCGCCCTCCACAAAAACTGGCGGGCAGGCACCGCTACATAAGAAGCTCGTTGTAAAGCGTGCCCCAGCCGCCGGAGATGCTGATGGTCTCCCCGGTAATGTAGTCGTTTGAAATAAGGAATAATACCGCGTTGGCTATGTCTTCCGGCTCCCCGATCCTGCCCAGCGGGAATTTTCCGCTTTCCCTTGCCCATTTCCTCTTCTGCTCGTGTTTCTCCTCTGTGTTGGGCTCGGAACTCCCAAGGTCTGAGACCGTAGGCCCCGGAGCGATGACGTTCACCATTATGTTGAATTTTGCCAGATGCCTGGCAAGGGACTGCGTGAGGGTGATCAGCCCTCCTTTTGCCGTGCAGTAATGCATGACTGACTGGCCTGCCACCCCTCCGACCGAGCTGATGTTGATGATCTTCCCTGCCCAGCCCTTTTCATCTTTCCTTTGTTTTATCATGTGCGGCACGACTTCCTTGCAGCACAGGAAAGGGCCTTTCAGGTGGACCGCCATCATTTTATCCCACTCTTCTTCCGTGATATCTAATAATCCCCCGCCTGCGATGTGCCCGGCATTGTTCACCAAAACGTCTATCCTTCCCCATTTGTCAATAACAGAAGCTACCATGTGTTTGACCTGGGAAGAGCTTGTCACGTCAGCGCTGGCGATCATAGCTTCCCCGCCAAGGGATTCGATCTTCTTCGCGGTATCCTTCGCGTTTTCCGGGTGCCTGTGATAATTAACAGCCACCTTCGCGCCTTCTTTGGCCAGGCTAAGGGAGATCCCCCTGCCTATGCCGCGGCTTCCGCCTGTTACGATAACTACCTTCCCTTTTATATTCATATTGGAGTTCCTTTTGGATCTGTTTTCGAAATAGACCTTCCACACGAGATTGCTTCCCCGCCACGAATATTGGCGTGTCGCAATGACAGACGGTGCGGGCAAGCCCGCCCCTACGTCGTGCGACGAAACGTCGCACCCCGCCAAACCAATTGGCGGGCACAGCGCTACTTGTAAACTTTATAAACTCTGTAAACTGAGTTTTACTTTCCTGCCCTTATAAGTTTGTCCAGCTCCTGCAGTTTCTCAACCCTCTGCTCGACCGGCGGGTGGGTGCTGAACAGCTGTATAAAGCCGGTTCCGGCAAACGGGCTGACTATAAAAAGGTGGGCCGTAGCTGGTTCTGCCGCCATAGGCGCCTGTTTTACTGAGGCAACCAGTTTCTGCAAAGCGCTCGCAAGGCTTGCAGGCCTTCTGGTCACCCTGCCGCTGCCTTCATCAGCCATGAATTCCCTTGACCTGGAGATCGCAAGCTGGATAAGAAGCGCTGCAAGAGGCGCAAGCAGGTATATCAGGATCGCAAGCCCTCCCCCGCCCCTGTCATCATCCCTGCTCCCCCCGAAAAACGCGGACATCCCCGCGAACCTTGCAAGCATTGTGACCGCGCCTGCAAGCGAAGCCGCAACCGTGGATATAAGGGTATCGCGGTTCTTTATGTGCGTCATTTCGTGGGCCATAACAGCTTCAAGCTCATCCCTGTTTAAAAGCTGCAAGTTCCCTTCTGTAACAGCGACCGCGGAGTGCTTTGGGTCCCGGCCTGTTGCAAAGGCGTTGGGCGAAGGGCTCGGGACTATATATACCTTTGGCATCGGGAGCTGCATGGTGTTCGCAAGGTGCTGGACAGTGCTGTAAAGCTGGGGTGATTTAACGGCATCCACTTCTTTTGCCCTGTATATCGAAAGGATGATCTTATCAGAGAACCAGTACGAGGCGAAATTAATCAGAAGAGCGAACGCGAACGCGAAGAACATCCCGTCAGTCCCGCCTAAAACCTTTCCGATCAGGATCATCAGCGCTGTCAGCGCTGCCATCAGTATGCCTGTTTTCCAGATATTGCTCATGTAAACCTCCGTCGGTCGTCGAGCGTCTTACGTCGTACGTGAACTATTTGTTTCGAGGTTTCGGGTTTAGCGGTTTCGAGGTTTTAAAACCTTCAAACCCTTAAGCCGCGAAACCTTTAAACTATTATACTAAACATACATTATATCATATTTAAAGAGATTATGCAAGGGACGGAGGCACTACTTCAGAGCTTTCCTTAAAAATTTAAGCGCGTTTGCACCCATAACCTTGTTGGCTTCTTCCTGAGTGTACCCTCTTTTAAGCATGCCCGCGCCTATTTTCTGGATGCATCCGGCGTTCTCAAGGCCTTTCGGCGGTATAATTGAGCCGTAATCCGTCCCAATCGCCACATTAGAGATCGGGATCATCTTTGCCATACAGTCAATCGTGTCCAGCACGTCATCTGTTGTAGCGTAGACAGGACTTTTGTTGTTCCTGTTCTTTATGAGCGTCCTGTAGAAAGTCGCGCCTATTATGCCCCCGGTCCCCGCAATCGCTTTTATCGCTTCATCGGACGGGTTGCGGGATACATCTGATATCTGCCTTACCCCCGAATGGCTTGCCATGAACGGACAGTCCCTGCCTGCCGTTTCTATCGCGTCGAGGACCGTCCTTTCCGAGGCATGCGACAGGTCTATTATCCCGCCTGCCTTTGCGATAGCCCTGACAAGCTCTTTCCCTTCCTCTGTCAGGCCGGATTTGCTTTTGTGGGAATGCGCGAACTTGTTATCGCTGTTCCAGACAAGCCCGAACACCCTGACGCCGTTTTCATAAAGCCACTCTACGTCCCCGGGATTTTCCGCCACCCGCATTCCCTCGACACCGAGCAGTATGCCTGTCTTTTTCTCTTTCTCGACAGTATCCAGGTCTTTGCGGCCTGTCACCAGCACAAAATCCTTTTTATCCTTAAATGTTTTTTTAACAAGATCGATGCAGTGTCCGGCAAATTCTCTTTTCTTTAGCCTGTATTTCCCGAGTTCCTTCCACAGCCTGCGGCTTATCCAGCCCGGCTTTTCCATGTTCCTGTCAAAGAAGAAGTCTCCGGACACTATCACAACGATAAGCCTGTAATTCCCCTGTTTTATCGTCCTGAAACTTGTATGCTGGCCCGGTTTATCCTTATCCAGGTACCCGGGATCCTCCAGGATATTTAAAAGGACGTCGCTGTGAAGGTCCGCAGCGTCAAATAGTGTCTTGGCGTTTAAGTTTATCATCGCGGTTGCCGTGTAAAGAACGCAGGCTGACAAAATATATTTTATTTTCATTACAACTCATTCCCCCCCTCACCTTGCATCCTCTCCCCTTAGGGGAGAGGAGAAACAAGAGGAATAATAATCACAACTCTATTTCCGAGCCGCGCTTCGGCACAGGGGTACGTCTCATTATGTCCCAGAACGCTCCGCGCTCGCCGCCTTTTATGGCGTCAACCAGGGCCTTGTTGTTGTTGTAGTTATAGCTCTTGTTCCTGGCGTGGGGGAAGAAGAACCTTTCATCCCCTGCTATCAGGTTCTGTATGCAGCTTGTGAAATCGCTCTCAAGGTAGAAGACGGGCGCGAAGAAACCGCTGTCCTTTGTTTTACCCCAGTGCAGCTTTTTCCTGTCGCCTTCGCTTTTCACCCAGTCAGCGAAAGGCGTGCCCGGGTACACCCTTATCCCCATAGCGACCCCGATCCTGTCAGGATCGCAATCCGACGCGAACTTTATCGTGTCGCTAACGGTCTTCCTGGTTTCCCCCGGCCCCCCTATAAGGAGGTCGAACATCACGGCTATGCCCTGTTTCCTGCATGTCTTCGCCGCGTAGAGCAGGTCTGAGGGCATAAAATTCCTGCCAAGGGTCTTGAGCATAGAGTAGTTCGCGCTGTCAACGCCGAAATTTATTCCCGCGCACCCCGCGCTTTTCATCAGGCGCGCAAGGTTCACGTCAAACGGCACAGGGCTTGCGTAAATGTACCATCGGATCCTGTCTCCCAGTCCCCGGTCTGCCAGTTCCCTGCTGACAGCAACCGCGTGTTCGTAAGGCAGGTTGAACTCGCTGTCGCAGAGATGGAAGTGGGTTATCCCGAGTTTCAGCAGGTTCTCAAATTCATCCGCAATGTCTTCCGGAGGGCGCGCGCGGCATATCCTGCCTTTCGCAAGAGGGTCGGCGCAGTATATGCAGTTCTGGTCGCACCCGCGCTTTGTTTCAACGGCTCCCATCCCGCCTTCGTTAAAATACCAAAGGTTGTCAACTGTATCCCTTGCGGAAAGCTTTATGGTCGAAAGGTCGATGTATCTGGGCGGGTTCCTGACGAAGTTCCCGGACACCTTGCGCACAAGCCCCGGGATCTTCCGGTATTCGTCGGTCTTTCCCAGAACATCAAGAAGAGCTGGCAAAGACTCCTCGCCCTCGCCCGCTATGCCGAGTTTTATGTCCAGGTGATCCAGAGCTTTTTCCGGCATCAGGGAAAAACCCACCCCGCCTGCGATCATCGGTGCCGGGCTTTTTGTCTTGATATAATTCACGATCCGCTTTATGCCTGGCATAATAAAATCGCGGCTCGCGAAATAGCAGTCATCCGTGTTGCGGACAGTTACGCCTATGGCGTCAGGCTGATTTTTCTCAAAATATCCGTCGCACGCCTTTTTCCAGTCATCCGCCATGCACAGGTCAAGAAGGCCCACATCATGCCCTTTCTGCTTGAGGGCAGTCGCAAGGTAATCAAGGCCGACCGGCACCACAGGCGGCTTCATCAGGTTGGTGTTAACTAGTGTTACTTTCATTTCGTCCGTCGTGCATCGTGCATCGTGCATCGCAGAAACAGTCATGTGTCATGTGTCATGGGTCATGTGTTAAGACGATGAACGAAGAACGATGAACGTCATTTTATTTCGTGACTTTTGTTATCCTGTTGATATTGGGATTGGGGAACCAGTCTTTTTCATCAACGCTTGCTGTAGAGAATTCGGAAACAACCGCGCCTTTCGGGCCTGGCTGGAACCAGTGGCGGGTGTTGGGCGAAAGCGTATACTGGTCGCCGGGGTTCAGCACTACCTCGTGCCATACAGTGTAATATTTCTCCGTGCCTTTGGGCGGAGTGGCGTGCGGGTTCTTTGTTTTTTTGCCCGGCACATAAAGATAGATCCTGCCCCACCTGCAGCGGAAAGTCTCTTCCTTGCCGGGGTTGTCCTTGCTGATCCTGGGGTGCCTGTGCTCGGGGCAGGTCTGCTTCGGGAACAGGATAAGCTCCTTCGCGCAGCATCTTCGAGTGTTCACGTAAACAACCAGTTCAAGCCCTGTGTTCCTGAAATCGCCCAAGCCCAGGTCCGCGACCTCAATGCTCTTCTTTTCCTTCGGCGTTAATACTATACCCGCTCTTTTCAGGTACTGCGCCGCCTTGTCCTGCGCCTTCTTCCTCTCTGACTTTGTGATCATTCCTTACCTCCTTCATCTCGTGCTTCGTGCTTCGCCCTTGCGGGTCGTGCATCGCAAGAGCGGTTACTCGTTACTGGTTGCTGGTTGCTCGTTAAAGCTTTAGCGATGAACGAAGAACGATGCACGATGAACGTTATTTAATATCTGCCAAGTTGCTTCGCCAGGGCTGTGATGCGCCTGAAGTTCTCCAGGCTCACGCTCGAGGGAACAGAGTGGTCGGACGAGAATATATAACCGCCGCCCTGTTTCAGGACAGGCACAACCCTTTTCATCTCCGCTTCGATCGCGTCAATATCATCCCACAAAACCGCGTTAATGCCGCCGTGCAGGACAAGCTTGCTTCCATATTTCTTTTTAAGCTCAACAGGGTTCATCCCTGCCTTGACCTCAAGCGGGTTCAGCGCGTCCAGGCCCATCTCGATAAATTCAGGCATGAAAGGATTCACGTCGCCGCAGGAATGCAAATGCGCCTTTGCCCCTTTGGAATGTATCCAGTCTATCGCGCGCTTGTGCACCGGCTTTAATACTTTCCGGTAAGTGTTCAGGGAGAAGAACTGGTTATACTTGTAACCCATGTCATCAGGCCAGCCCGCGCAATCGAATGTGTATCCCGCGTCCCATACCATATCCAGCAGCGCGATATTCACGTCTAAGTAGTGGTTGAACATGTCCGCGCACCATTCAGGGTCTTCGATGAGCGCCATAAGCAGACGCTCTGTGCCAACTGTCCAGGCGTGTGTCACGTCAAACCCGAACCACAGGCCTGCCTGTATCCACCATCCCTTCTCCCTCCAGGTTTTATAGTTCGCCTTCAAATGGTCCCAGGGGATCCTGTCTTTATCCGGCCTCATCCTTTCTTTCGCGTCAGCCCAGCTTATTTTGTCCTTTACCCTGAAGTCCAGGAATTCAGGGGTTGAAGCCGCGTGCTTCCAGTTCTTAAGGGTTGCGCCCCAGTTTGTCGTGTAGATCGCGTATTTGTCTGTTTCCTCTATTACCTTCGATTCATACCTGGGGCTGTTGTCAACCCCAATGCCCGCAACGTGGTCAAGCTTGAAGAAATCCGTGAAATCCATGTCCTTCGGCATTCCTTCTGCCTGCCACCTTTCGATCGTGGCGCCCCACGGCCCGTCAATTATCGGGACCCGGTCAGCCTCCCTGTGCTCGTACATTCGTTTAAATCTTTCGTGAGAAGTCATTTCGGTCATTGGGTTATTCCTTTAATTATGAATTATGAGTTATGAGTTATGAATCAACGGCAAGGAATTTTATTGTAACTCAGGGCTTCAGCCCTGATTGCTGAATGCCCGAAGGTGCTGAAAGCTGAATGTGAAAATCCGCGGCAATCTGTGCAAATCAGTGTCAAAGTAATATTTTATATGTTAAATAGTTCCTTTGTATTTGTAGTAACAGTGTCTGAAAGTTTTTCAACTGTAGTGTTGCGCAGGCGTGCGGCTTCTTCGTACGTGCTTTTAATATACGCCGGCTCGTTGCGCTTGCCGCGGAACGCCTGGGGCGCGAGCCACGGGCAGTCTGTTTCAAGCAAAAGCCTGTTATCGGGGATCATTTTTATCACTTCCTTGGGCTTTGCCGCGTTCCTGAAAGTGAGCGGCCCTGCGAACGAAATATAAAAACCCAGTCCCAGGTATTCCTTCGCTTCTTTTTCATCCCCGGAAAAACAGTGCATTACTCCCCTGCGCGGCTTTTGCTTCTTTATGATATCAAGGGTATCCGCTGGAGCTTCCCTTGAGTGTATAACAACAGGAAGGTTCTTTTCCTTTGCGATCAGCAGCTGCTCTTCAAAAACTTTCACCTGGATCTCTTTCGGGGAATACATATAATGATAGTCCAGCCCTATTTCGCCAACCGCAACTACTTTCGGAAACCCCAATGTTTTCAAAAATTCGCTTTTTCTGTTTTCGAAGTCTTTTGCGTCATGCGGGTGTATTGCCGCAGCGCCGAAAATAAAATCCCGGCTTAGCAGTTCTTTGAAAATCGCCAGGTTCTTTTCATTGAATTCGCAGAGAATGCAGATTATCTTTTCAACTCCCGCTTCTTTTGCCCGCTCAATGACTTCCGCGCGATCAGCGTCAAAGTCAGCATCCGTTAAATGAGCATGGGTGTCTATCATGTTAATTCCGCCGTAAGTCATAGATTTAAAAGCGTGTCAACGTGTCAACGTATCAACGTGTCAGAGCAACAACAAGGAGTTTTATCGTAACTCAGGGCTTCAGCCCTGATATCAAACCTGAAGGTTTGAGTTACAGAAATTCGTGGGAATCCGTGAAAATTCGTGGTTAAAAGGTTTAAGGTTTTATCGCGGAGCCGATGCATATGACAGCGGGGCTCATCGGTCCCAGCTTAAGCTTCAGCTCAACGTTTTTTTCCGACCACTGCGCCGCGGCGCCCCGGACCTCAAGCGCTGAATCCGTATTCAGAAGCTCGAGCGGTATGCTGAACCTGATCTCTTTTTCTGTTTCTTCGAGATTAAAAACGCTGACCACCCCGCCTTTTTTGCCCAGAAGCACGTGAAGGTGGATCTTTTCGTCAATGCCGAAGAATTTTCCCCTGACAAAATAAGGTTTAAGGCTCCTGTATATTCTCATCTGCTCTTTATACGCGGAAAACCGCTTCTCGGGGTCAAACGAAGGCAGTTTCCCCGCCCCCTCTACTGTCGGGTTGCTCTGTTTGCCGCCTATGCCGAGGTGCCTTACGGTTGACGCCGCCCACCAAAAGAACACGCAGGTATCGTTGTCCGCGGCCATGGTTATGTGCAGGTATAAAGGTATGCCGCAGCCAAGCGCGTAATAATACAGGGCAAGCGCCCTGCCGGTTCTCAGGTCATCAATGCAGTTCCACATGTATTCGAATCCCCAGTTCTCGTCGTAACTTCCTTTTCTGCCGAACCCCTGCCTGAAATACAGCGGCACGTACACGCAGGTGCTCCATGGCCAGACAGGGTCGTGCGCCTCTATGACAAGCCCGGGGCATTTTTTCCTGACTTCACTGCACAGTTTGTAGACCGCGAGCGCGTGGTCAAGCGGCGTTGCCGGCACAGGGTGTCCGTGGGAAGGATCAAGGCAGGGCCCTCTCCAGTCCATCTCGTCAAACATCATGAATTTAACACCCTTGCCTGAGATCGCGAGTATGCGCTTCAATTTTTCCCTGAAGAATTCCGGGCTGCACAGGCAGGGTTCCCACATAGGAGTTCCCCCGAAGGAAACGGAAGACGGAACCGCGTCAGAAGAGTGCTTTACCAGATATTTATGGTCCCAAAGATCCTTGTAGGTGCGGAGTATGGTGCGGTAACCCAGGCCCAGCCCGAATTTGTCCTTCAGGGTCTTTACGAGCTCTGAAACAGACCCAAGCCTGGATTCATCCCACAGGGTCGTGCCTTCCGTAACTTCCCATCCCGGGTCCAGGTACAGAAGCTCGCACCCGCAATCTTTGGCTTTCTGAGCTTCTTTCAGCAGAGCTTCGCGGGTGTAATGCTTTTTCAGCTCTTCTGTGTTTGAATGGTACCAGCCCACGTCATAAAGCTCGTTCCAGTTCACAGGCGGGTCATAGTTTTCCGGGAACCCGTGCCCTTTTCCTTCCAGGAAATCGCGGTATAGATAAAACGCCTTGTCCAGGCCGCCTTCAAACTCCATGTAATACGTGGTCCCGAAAACTATGGTTTTGCCAGCGGGTATCTGCCTGCAGGTTGACGGTTCTCCGTATAAACAGAATCCGGCGCCTCCGAAACGTAGAATGCCTGGCTTTTGCGGGCAGGCAACAGACAGTTCGAACGCGTTGTTGTTGTATTTAATGATCACCAGGCCCTTGTCCCCCGGACCCCATGCCCATGCTTCAGAACGAAGGATACCCTGTTCTTTCAGCGCCGGCTCAGGCCGGGTGGTGTCAGAGTATACGGCGTTCCGGAACTTACCCGCTGAAAGCGCTTCGCCGCTATAATCATGCGCGCTTCCGTCCAGCTGCACCCTGAAAGGGATCGCGCACAGGCGCCAGCCCTGCCTGCTTGCCAGATCTGCGGTAAAACCGAAATCCGCTTTCTCAAGGTCCACCGGCACTGAACCCCTGTTGCGCAGGGTTATTGTCTCTTCAAGCACACCGTTGTTCTGCCTGAATTCCTGCACCAGTTCAACCATGGTGTGCTCAAAAATCCCCGTTATTGTTATGCCGCTGCCTTTGTTGACGATTTTCCTGCTTGCAAGCCCGGCATTGATGATCATCCTTTTGTGCTCGGCAAAGCCCGTGATCGCGCGGCAATACTGCCTGTCAGCGAACTCCAGATCCAGTTTGCCTGAAAAAAGTCTTCCGGTTTCCGCATCCAGCTTAAGCATAGTAAACTCCCTGAAAAATTAAGAATGAATTTGGTTTACAGAGTTTACAGAGTTTATAAAGTTAAAATAAAACTTTGTAAACTTATTGACTTGTAAACTTGTCCCGAAGGGATCCCTTTGGGATAAACTGTATTTATTTCCGGGCCGACTTCCTCACGACAATGTCTACGCATTGCCTGGGGCTGTCAGTAACGGTCAGCAGAGAAAGGTCTTTTTTATCTATATAGCCCTCTTTCAGCATCTTGCTGCGCATCCACGCGAGCAGGCCATCCCAGTATTCGGAACCAAAAAGGATTATGGGGAAATGCTGGGTTTTCCCTGTCTGCGCCAGCACGAAGGACTCAAAGAACTCGTCCATTGAACCCAGGCCGCCCGGGAAAATTATGAACGCCCGCGCGTATTTCACGAACATCATTTTCCTTACAAAGAAGTAGCGGAAATTCAGTTTTATGGTCTGGTATTTGTTGGGGATCTGCTCGCAGGGAAGCTCTATGTTGCACCCAACCGATATGCCGCCAGCGTCATACGCGCCCTTGTTTGCCGCCTCCATGATGCCCGGGCCCCCGCCTGTGATCACCGCAAAACCGTTCTTTGCAAGCCCGTATGCCACCTTCTCGGCCGCCTTGTAGTAGGGGCTGGTCCTGGGGGCGCGCGTGCCGCCGAATATCGTAACGCCCTTGTCTATTTTGTAAAGGGAGTCGAAGCCCTCTACGAATTCGCCCAAAATCCTGAAAGTCCTCCAGGAATCCCTGTACGGAAAATCCGGGGTTTTCTTTTTAACGTGAGTAAGGAGCTCCCTGTCCTCGTGGTGTTTTATAACGCAACGCGGCCTAGCCATGCTCACCTCCCAAAAACGTGTCAACGTATCAACGTATCAACGTGTCAAAGTTAAAAAAAGCTGTTTTCCTTCACTAACAACTGACCACTGGCCACTCACCACTGTTTTACAAGCTCGCCCAGAGCATCCCGCGCTTAACTATCTCGAGCGCTTCCGGCACATTGAAATCCGCCGCAACGTGTCCCAGAGAAGTATAAAATATCCGTCCTTTGCCCCACATCCTTTTCCAAACAGCCGGCATCACGCATCCCTTTGTCCAGGGAGCGTCAAGGCCTGAAAACGTGGTGGTCGCAAGCACTTCGTTCGAGGGGTCTACGTGCATGTAATACTGCTCTGACTTCATCTTGAAGTCTTTCAGGCCTTTTGTGATGGGGTCATTGTGATCAATTATATTCACTTCATATTCCACAAGGCCGCCGGGGTGCGCGACCCACTGGCCGCCTACCATCCACTGGTATTCCGTGTTCATGCGGAAAGAATCAGCCATCCCACCGTGCCACCCTGCCAGCCCAACGCCGTTTTTAACTGTTTCAAGGAGAAGTTTAACCTCGGCATCCGCGGTAACCGAGCTCATTGTCCATATCGGCACGATAAGGTTCAGGGACTTCATCAGTTCCTGGTCCGTGTATGCGGCCAGGGTATTGGACACAATAACTTCATACCCCTGGCTTTTCAGATAAGGCTCGAATATATCCGCGCACTGCTTCGGCTCATGCCCGTCCCATCCTCCCCATACGATCAACGCCTTTTTCATTTTGCCTCCTGTTATGCCGTCATGCGTCATACGTCGCGCGTCTTACGTAAATACCGTCGTATGTCGTAGGTCATACGTTTAAAAGATTCATGCGCACGACGCAAGACGTACGACGTACGACAATCTTCGCGTTCAGCCAAGCTCTACCTTATCGCCGCGCTGCGGGACCGCAACCTTCGTAATACCCGCTCCTATCATCTTTTCAAGCAGGGCCTGGCTCTGCTTCTCTTCGCCGTGGACCACGTAGAACCGCGGGTCTTTTTCCCTGACGCTGTTTACGTATTCCATCAGCTCTTTCTGGTCAGCGTGAGCGGAGAAGGTGTTAAGGATCACGACCTCTGCCTTCAGGCTGTATTCTTTTCCGAATATCTTTATTCTCGGCTGCCTCTCAACTATCCTTCTTCCCAGGGTGTGCTGCGCCATGAAGCTTATGATCAGTATAGTGGAACGCGGGTCTTCGGCGTTATTTTTCAGATGGTGCAGGATCCTGCCTGTTTCGCACATGCCTGACGCGGAGATAATTATCATGGGGTTTGGGTTAAACTGGATCGCCTTCGAGTCGGCCACGCTGCGCACGAAATGCAGGCCTTCAAAGCTGAACGGGTCTTCCCCGCGCGCAAGCATATCCCTTGTTTCCTCGTCGAAATATTCCGAGTGGAACCTGAAAACCTCGGTTACGTTCACGGCAAGCGGGCTGTCCACGTACACGGGAAGCGCGGGGATCTGCTTTTCATCTATAAGTTTGCGTATGAAAAAAAGGACTTCCTGCGTCCTTTCAAGAGAAAATGCCGGGATAATCACCTTACCCCCGCGCCCCGCGGTGCGGTTTATCGCGTCGCGCAGCTCGTTCAGGCTGTCCCCGATATCATCGTGCAGCTTGTCGCCGTAAGTGCTTTCAATGATCACGTGGTCCATGCCGGGTATCACAACCGGGTCTGACAGTATCGGGAGCCTTTTTCTACCCAGGTCCACGATGTAGCCCAGGCGCAGGGTCCTGTTGTCCTGCCTTATGTCAAAAGCGGACAACCCGGCGCCGAGTATATGACCCGCGTCGCTGAAAGTAACTGTAAGGTTTTCATACACGTTTATGCTTCTGTTATAAGGGATGCCTATAAAAAGCTGCATGCTGTCTTCGACATCTTTAATGCCGTAGATCGGTTCCACGGCTGACATATACTCAAGATGGTGTTTTTTATTTATGTATTCAGAGTCCTGTTCCTGTATGTGGGCCGCGTCTTTCAGCATCACCGCGCACAGGTTCCTGGTCGCCACGGTTGAATAGATATTTCCCCTGAACCCCTGCTTGACAAGGTTGGGTATGTTGCCTGAGTGGTCTATGTGGGCGTGGGACAGGACAAGGGCATCTATTGTCCTGGGGTCAAACGGAAAAACGCGGTTCCTTTTCATGGACTCTTCCCTTCTGCCCTGGAAGAAACCGCAGTCAATGAGTATTTTTTTGCCGCCAAGCTCAAGCAGGTGCATTGAACCCGTGACTTCCCCGCCTGCCCCGCCCAGGAATTGCAAAGTCGCTTTCATGCTTCCTCTATATTAGTCGTGCGTCGTGCGTCGTGCGTTTTCAAATCCCCCTCTTTCCCCCTTTTCCAAAGGGGGATGGCAGGGGGATTATAACTTACGACGTTCAACTGTATTTAATGGCCGAGAAACCTGGCAGCCCACATGAAAACAAGGCCGCCCAGGAAGAACACGAACGCGATGTTGCCTCTTTTTGTATCCTTCTGGTGCTGCAGCTCCGGTATAAGGTCAGAAGCCGCAACGTATATGAACCCGCCCGCGGTAAACGCGAGAAGGGCCGGGACCGAGCCTTCAATATGCCTGTAAAAATAGAACCCTATGAACGCGCCTGCAACCGCTGTCAGCGCGGAGAGAAAATTGAAGAACAGCGCTTTTGTTTTTGTGAACCCTCCGTATACAAGCACACCGAAATCTCCCATTTCCTGCGGGATCTCGTGCGAAATGACCGCGATCGTCGTGATTATCCCCACTTTAATTCCCGCGGCGTAACTTGCCGCTATGACCATACCGTCGATCAGGTTATGGAACCCGTCACCGATAAGGTTAAGGTAGGTGAACGCGTGCACGTCGCATACGCCCTCATGGCAGTGGCGCCAGTAGAAATATCTTTCAAGGATTGAGAAGGCAACCAGGCCTACTATCACCCAGAGATAAATATTTATCCCGCCTGCTTTTTCGGCAGCCTCCGGGATCAGGTGCAGGAACGCGCCCCCGAGCAGAGCCCCCGCTGAGAAACCCATCAGCAGGAACACAAGCTTTTTTAGGACTTTGTCGCTTATCGCGAGCGTAAACACTCCCACAAGCGAGATCAGGCTTACTAATATCGTGCTGCCTATCGCCCACCAGAACATGTTTCTACTCCTTAAAACATTGCAAATCTCAAATTGCAAATTTTTAATTTTAAATTTTAAAACTTTTAAAAATTTGACTTTTACAATTTA
>MNUP01000012.1 GCA_001871075.1 Candidatus Desantisbacteria bacterium CG1_02_49_89 | reverse complement strand
GAGTATAAGGGAGATCAAGAACCTCTATCCTTTTATTCTCCTCGGTATAATATATACGGAAAGTGAAAGTTCGCTTGCAATAATAAATGTGAGTACTAAGGAGATAAAACAGGATAAGATCGTAAAGAAAGGCGAGGAGATCGCAGGTGCGAGAGTAACCGAGATAGGAAAGGATTATATCAAGCTTTTGTGGAAAAATAAAGAAATCTTTTTAAGTATTAAATATTAAGGAGGATTAAAATGAAGAAGTACGGTAAAGCAGCTTTTTTATTGATTTCATTGCGTTCAGCAATAATTACAATATTTATGGAATTTATTTTTTCCGGGTCATCCGGAGCGGTTGAGATCAAGACGGTTAAAGCCGTTCAGGAGAACGGGACGATTAAAATCGAGATAATGCTGGATAAATCCGTCAGCTACAAATATTTCCCTCTTGAAAACCCGCCGCGTATTATAATAAATCTATTCGAAGTCAAAACCGACGAAAAGCAGATTTCGGTTGATGTGCCCGAGATAAAATCAATGAAGGTCTCGCAGTTCTCAACACGCCCCAAGCTAATAGCGCAGATCGCCGCTGAACTTGCAGCTTCGCCTCAGGATATCAAGGCTTCCCAAAGCGGCACCAGCATTTCTGTTAGTTTTGCGGTAAAACAGGCTGTTGAAGAAGCGGTGGTAGAGGTTGAGGCAGCCCCGGCAGAAGCCGTAGAAGTGGAGCCCCAGGTCCCTGAAGCGGAAAATCCACCTGTTGAAATTACAGAACAACCGAAGGAAAACATGGCCGTGGAGCCTGCTGCCGTTGTTACCCAGGCGGTAGCGTCCGCTGAGTCCGTTCCTGCCGAAGTGCAGAATGCGGCCGCAGCCGCAACCGCGGAAGTTACTCCGGTAGCCACAGTTGCTGAAGCCGAACCCAAAGAAGTCGTTCCGCCGGTTGCCGTAGCGGAAACACCACAGATAGAGGTTAAGAAAGAAGAGGTTCCCGCTGAAAAAGTGCAGGAGGTTCCGCCCGTGGTTGAAGCGGTTGCGCCTGTGGAAGCAGCGCAGGTCCTTCCTCTTGAAACGAAGGGAAGTGCTGTTACAGGAGAGGATATATCCGTGAAGTTTCCTTACATCCCGCTTAAAAAAGGCGAGAGTATGCTGCGCGGGCTGCTGGTAAGCGAAACGGCGGAAGGCGTGACAGTAAGGATAAATCTGAGCAACCCTGTTTCATACAAGAATTTTACGCTGAACAATCCGCCAAGGCTTGTAATAGATCTGTCCGGCACTGTTGTTTCTGAAAAAAGGACTGTGCAGGTCAACCGTCAGATGCTCAGGGAAATAAGGGCCGCGCAGTATGAAGGCAGGCCAAATCCGGAAACAAGGATCGTTTTTGAGCTTACAAAAATACCCCAGAAAGTAAACGTGACAAAAGAGAACAGCTCGATAATTGTCAGTCTTTCCGATACCGCGTATACTACGTATAAAAAAACTGAAGAGCCTGCAGGATCAGTCCGGGCAGAGGCAGCACCGGCAGAAGAAAAAAAAGTTCCGGATGCAGGGAAACAGGAGGCTGCAGGCCAGCTGAAAGCTGAAGAGGGCACGATACCTGAAGCTGCCCCGCAGGTAGTTCCCGCAGTGCCAAAAAAAGAAGCCGTATCGCTTGATTTCAGGGAAGCAGAGATCGGAGATATCATAAGAATTCTCGCAAAAAAGGCGAAGATCAATATTATAGGGACAGAAGAGGTGAAGGGCAAGGTGACAATACACCTGGATGACGTTGACCCGAAAGATGCCCTGGACATCATTTTGAAACTATACGGTTATGATTACGAAAAACAGGCGGAAAATATATTCCGCATAGTGAAGATCGAGGCAAAGGGTAAAACGGGAGAAATAACCAAGGATGAAAAGGTGTATGTGACCAAGAGTTTTGTGATCAAGTATGCCAAGGCTGCCCAGATAAGCACAACGATATCAAAAATGCTTTCGAAGGACGGGATGATCCAGGCAGACGAGCCCTCAAATACCCTGATCCTGATCGACGCGCCTGATAATATCGAAGTGATAAGCAGGATGATAGAAGAGCTGGACCTTGCTCCGAAACAGGTGTCAATCGAGGTTAAATTTGCTGAAGTTTCCAATTCAAGCGGCGAAGATATAAATACCATATGGAACCGGATAGGGAAAAGCGGAAGCCCGGTGACCGGCAAGATAATGTTCACGCCCGAAAAAGGCACAGGTGTCGGCATAACGATCTCCACCGCGGACCTGGAAGCTGTTATAAACGTATTCAGGTCAAAGACGGATTTCAACATACTTTCGCAGCCTCAGATCGTATGCCTGGATAACCAGCAGGCTTCCATTCAGGTTGGCTCGAAGATTCCGTATAAACAAATCTCAACTACCACGGGTGCAGGCGGAAGCATAACAAGTTCCGAGCAAATAGTATATTTGGACGTCGGGGTGTTGCTTAATGTTACCCCCCATATTAGCGGAGCAAGTTCTGTTATTCTTGAGCTGGATCCCCAGATCAGCACGTATGAATACGGGGCCGATGTTCCGGGTGTTCCCATCATAAACACGCGCCAGCTGAAGAGCCGCGTTCTTATCAATGACGGCCAGACGCTGATAGTCGGCGGCCTGATAAGGGACGAGATCAGGTCATCTGAATACAAGGTTCCGCTCCTGGGTGATATCCCGCTCCTGGGAGCCCTGTTCCGTTATACTTCAAAATCAAAAACAAAAGTTAACCTCGTTATATTCATAACACCTCATATTGTTAAATAACGAGGATACAGGCCCGCCTGTGAATGATAGACTGACCGCAATACAAAGCGCTGCCTCGGAAAAGTTCGCTTCCGATATTTCAATCCTCTGCCTTCAGGGTCTTACTTCGATAACTGACTATTTTTTTATATGCACGGCTGAATCAACCGTCCAGGCCAAAGCCATAGCAGACGCAATATCCGAAAGAATGGAAGAAAGTGGTGCAAGGCTTCTGCACGAGGAAGGCCGCGATTCAGCCAGCTGGGTTCTTTTGGATTACGGGACTATAATAGTGCATATTTTTTTAAAAGAGATCAGAGAATTTTACAGTCTGGAGTTATTATGGGCAGACGCTCCAGCCTTAAAGCAGGCTTAAGCCCATTTGTTTATTTGTTCAGTTCATGGGGCTGTGGCGCAGCGGTAGCGCGTCTCGATGGCATCGAGAAGGCCGGGGGTTCAATCCCCCCCAGCTCCAGATTTTCCTTGCGGGAAAATCTGGAACAATAGAAAATAGAGAATAGAGCAATAGAGGAAGAACTAAAGGAGATTGTGGTCAATTTTCCATTGTTCTATTTTCGGCATTGATTATTGGAATACATGGAAAAATAAGCCTCGTATTCCGTAAAAGCTAACGAGGCTTTTATTATTGAAAGGGGATCTTCGTGGCTGAAAAAACCGGTTTCAGGATTATGAAATATATTAAACCTTACTGGCCGCAGCTGCTGGGAGCTTTCGGCTGCACTGTTATTGCCGCGGTCAGCATTCTTTTGCTGCCTGGTTTGTTCCAGAACCTTACCATACATATGAAATTAAGGGATTTTAAATATCTGGGTATTTTTTTCAGGCAGGGCATGGCGCTTCTTTTTCTCAGATTTATTTCTCTTTACGGCCAGACATATTTCAATGCCTACGTATGCCAGAGGGCAATAACTGATCTGAGGAATGGTATATACGAGCACCTTCTGAAAATGTCTTTTTCCTTCCATGCCAAGTGGCGGACAGGGGAACTGATCTCCAGGACAGTCAGCGATATAGATATAATACAAAACGTTCTTCTGCATAATTTCTCCAACCTGTTGTTATATGTCCTGATGTCACTCGGTTTAACATTAAAGATGTTTGACCTGAACTGGAGGCTCGCGC
Source organism: Candidatus Desantisbacteria bacterium CG1_02_49_89 (assembly GCA_001871075.1). Taxonomy (GTDB): domain Bacteria; phylum Desantisbacteria; class UBA1551; order UBA1551; family UBA1551; genus UBA1551. The sequence goes on along the minus strand of MNUP01000012.1, from coordinate 47,889 downwards.
TTATAATAGGCGCGGTTGCGCCCGTGGTTGGCTTCGCGATGAGCTGGTTCGGTGAAAGGATAAAAAGGATAACAAGCATAGTACAGGCAAAGGTTGCCGATATTTCTTCGCTTATCCAGGAGACCATATCAGGGATCAGGACGGTAAAGGCATTTTCAAGGGAAGAGCATGAGATCGGGCGTTTCAATAAGGAAAATGAAAGGAACTTTTTAACTTCGATGAAACGGGCGAGGGTCGAGGCGATCCAGGAGCCTGTTGTAGAAGTGCTTGCTTTCCTGGGTATTCTTGTGGTTGTATGGTATGGTGCAAGATGCATGATGAACGGCACAATGGACCTGAGCAGGGCTGTGGCGTTTGTCACGGTGATCCTGTTCATACGCGAACCTGTTGTGGGGTTCAGCCGCGCCTACAGCCAATGGCAGCAGGCCTTTGTATCAAGCAACAGGGTATTCGAGATACTTGATAAATCGGTTGAAACAATTGAAAAAAGCGGCCCTGTAAAAATACCTTCGATAAAGGGCGCAATAAAGATGGAAGGCGTTTCATTCCATTACGAAGAAGGAAAAACCGTGCTCAGCGATATAAGCCTGGATATTATGCCGGGTGAAATAATAGCGCTTGTTGGGCCTGTCGGCGCGGGCAAGAGCACCCTGACCAGCCTGATCCCAAGGTTCTATGACCCGGCTTCGGGGTTGATAGCCATAGACGGATACGACCTGAGGTCGGTAGATATTATTTCCCTGCGCCAGCAGATCGGGATAGTTCCCCAGGAAGTCGTGCTGTTCAACAGAACTATAAAAGAAAATATCGCTTACGGTAAAGTCAATGCTTCGGAAGAAGAGATCCTGCACGCCGCCGAATCTGCAAACGCGCTTGATTTTATTATGCGTTTTTCAGGAGGGTTTGACACGCACATCGGCGAAAGGGGCATAAAGCTTTCAGGCGGGCAAAGGCAATGCCTTGCAGTAGCCAGGGTTATCCTGAAAAATCCGAGGATAATTTTACTGGACGAGGCAACTTCTTCAATGGATTCAGAATCCGAATCCCTGGTGCAGGTAGCCATGGCAAGGCTTATAGAAGGCCGTACCACCATAATAATAGCTCACCGCCTTTCAACTGTAAGGCACGCGGACAGGATAGTTGTTATGGACAGCGGCAGGATTGTAGAAACCGGTAAACATGCGGAACTGATGGCAGGGAAGGGATTATATTATAAGTTATACCAGACACAATTCAAGCCCCTTGAAGAAGGCATGGAGCAAAAGGGATAGCCACGGCAGGGATTAAAGGCAATGGAACCTACGGGAAGCGTGATCGTTCCAACTTATAACAGGGCAGGCATAATAAACAGAATATTGAGTTGCCTTATCGACCAGGACTGCGATTTTAATTATGAAATTATTATTGCGGATGACGGTTCAACTGATTCAACTTCTTTTATAACCGAGGAAACCGCGCGTTCGGTCAACCGCAGAAGCGGGATACAGTGTAAAATAGAATATCTCAGGCTCCCAAAAAGAGGGGCAGCTTTCGCGAGGAATGAGGGCGTAAAAAAATCACGGGGTGAAATTATTTTTTTTGTTGACAGCGACGTATTTGTGAAAAAGAACTTCCTTAGAGAGCATTTTGCGTATCATCAGAAATATATTAACGTAATTGTACAGGGGCCGGTAATCAGGACATATGATATTGAAGATCCTTTCAGGCCCGGCAGAAACGTGCTTACTGATTCTTCCTCAGCTTTTTTTGACACGTGTAACGTTTCAATAAGAAAAAAGCACCTTGAAAAGGCGGGTTATTTTGACGAGGAATTTACTTTTTATGGCTGGGAAGACCTTGAACTTGGCTTAAGGTTAAAGAAACAGGGGATAAAGCTTAAGAAAAACCCTTCAGCGGTCGGATACCATTTTCAGAGTTTATTTGTTCCCGCGGATCTGGAAGCGCGCGAGAATAAGGAAAGAAACAGGGCGGCCGGCGCTGTATTGTTCTGCAACAAGAATCCTTCATTCGAAGTAAAGTTAATGACGCAGAATCTGCCCGTTTTTTTTATGCTTGAAAAAGCGTTATCTTCTGTTAGGTTCCTTCTGCCAAAAAAAGAGCAATGCTTTTCATTTTTTAGAAAATACCATAAAAGAACGTTTTATCCCGCAGTCGTTGATTTTTATTTCTATATAAGATACCTGCGGTACCTTTCAGAAGAAAACAAGAAAAACTGAAATGAACACTACAAAAATATTTTTTTCGAGCAATGGCCATGGCGAGGATATAATAGCCTGCCAGATAATCAGGGAATTAAAAAAAATATCCAATGATTTTTCATTTTCAGCGCTTACACTGAACGGTTCTGGAGGGTCGTACCGTGAAAACGGAGTCAAGGTAATAGGGCCGGACAAGCAGATGCCCAGCGGAGATTTTGTGCGGCTGGATCTGCGATATCTGCTTAAAGACATCAGTAAGGGTTTGTTGAACCTGTTCCGGGAGCAGGTAAACACGATCAAAAAAGAAGGAAGGTCCTCAGATTTTATTATAGCTGTCGGTGACACATTCTTATGCACCCTGTGCGGTTTTTTTTCAGGCAAGAAGGTTATCTTCATTTCAACCGCCCAGTCCGTATATATAGGCAAATTCCTCTGGATAGACAAGTGGCTCATGAAACATTATTCAAAAATAATATTCCCGCGAGATGTGAAGACGGCATTGGATATGGGAGCGTTCGGGATACCGGCGTTTTACATGGGCAATGTAATGATGGACTGTCTGGAAGTCACAGGGGAAGATTTCGGCATCAACCCTTCCAGGAAAGTCTGCGCCTTACTGCCTGGAAGCAGGGAGGAAGCATACTCTAACATAAGATACATTCTTGATGCTGTTGAGGAAATCTGCAAACAATCAGAAGAGCAAAAAAAGGATATACCTGAGTTTATTCTTGCGCTTGCTCCGTCTTTAAAGATAGAGTCGGTTGCAGAAGTATCGGAAAGAAAAGGATGGGTTTTTAGGCATAATGGATCCGAAAAACCTGAAAGAAAAATAGCGGGTTTTCTTGAAAAAAACAGTATATCTATTATCATTTCCAGTAGATTTGCCGACATTTTAAACCGTTCAGACCTTTGTATAGGTCTGTCAGGCACGGGTAACGAACAGGCTGTGGGACTCGGTAAACCTGTAATTGCCTTTCCTGCAGGCGGACCTCAGATGACTTCTAAATTCTTGAAAGACCAGAGCAGATTGCTGGGGGGGATGGTTTTCATTGTCAGGCCGGACGGGAAAGCTGTTGCGGAGAAATTTTTTTCCTTGCTGAATGACCGATCAGTACTGGACCGTTGCTGCATTGTCGGGACCGAAAGAATGGGGGTGCCCGGCTCCGCATATAGAATAGCACAGCATATTTATAATAAAATATTGTTGAAGGACGGTTTTGGTCAATAAACCGGTAGCATTATTTAACTCAATGCGCATCCTTATTGCTGTAATCCTGGCCATACTGGAAAAGATCCTGACAGTTTTTCTTATTATCATCCCAGAAGAATATGCTTTATACCTCGGAGCAAGATTCGGGGACTTGCTGTTTTTTCTCGTGAAATTCACTCCATACCGTAATTATCTGACAAACAATGTAGATCTGACATTCGGCGATAGATTCAACGAACAAGAAAAGGGATGCATAGCAAGACAAGGTCTTGAAAAAATAGGTAAATCCCTTGTTGAAGTTTTCAGGTTCCCACTCTTAAACAAAGGGAATCTGCATAAAAAGGTTACGATAAGGGGGAGAGAAAATCTTGACAAGGCACTAGAGAAAGGTAAAGGAATTATTCTTGTCAGCGGACACTTCGGTAACTGGGAGCTTGCCGGAGCTGCCATTACATTGTCAGGATACAGGCTGGCTACAGTCATACAGGACCAGAGCAATCCGACCGCAAATAGTTTCCTGAACCATCGAAGGAAAAGCAAAGGTATTAAAATTATATCGCGATATGCAGATTTAAGGGTACTGATCAAAATGCTGAGAGAGAATTATATTGTCGGTATGATAGCAGACCAGCATGGTGAATCATTGAAGGTTTTCGGGACTTTTTTTGGCCACAGGGTTTCTCTTCAAGAAGGTCCGGGAGTGCTTTTTGCGCTTATCGGTTCACCAGTGGTTCCCGTGTTTATAATACGTAACCGGGATGATTCTCACGATATAATAATCGAGAAAGAGATATGCCTGGATGATATACAGGAAATAAGCAGGGAAGAAAAAATAGCCGCTGTTTCTCAAAGGGTCAGCAACGTTCTTGAAAAATATATTTCCCTCTATCCCGATCACTGGAACTGGATGTACAATAGATGGGATAAGTTGAATATTCAGAAAGGTATAAAATGATGATCCGGAAGGACCAACAAATAAAAAAATCATGGATTTTTCCGAGTGTAACGAGCGTAGCGAGAGCAGCGAGAGCAGTCTGCGTGCTTCTGATTTTTTCATGTTTATGTTTTAAAATTACTTCGGGAGAACCAAGGATCGGAGAAAAATTAATTTATGATGTGAAGCTGGGAATGATTTCTGCAGGAACACAGGTTGTTTGCGTCGCAGATAAAGTAAAAATAAGTGATCACGAAACATACCGAATAACAAGCCACACTACAACAACTCCTTTTTTTTCAATATTTTACAGGATGGATAACCATATCGAAACATTGATAGATTGCGAAACCTTTTCAATCAGAAAAATGACAAAAGAGATTAACGAGGGAAGTTTTCACCGTAAAGATATTATGCTGTTTGACCTGGAATCAGGCAGGGGATTCATACAGAGAGACGGTTATGCCGAGACAATTAACATTCCGCCTGCCGTACTTGATATAGCTTCAATCCCGTATTATCTGCGAGAGCTGGATTTAAAGATTGGCCAGGTAATAAGCATGGATATAATAACCGACGGGGGAATAAAGAAATATGCCGCCGTTGTTGAATCCCTGGATCAGATAAAAACACCCCTGATGAAGTTCAAGGCGTACAGGGTGGTCGAAAAAACAGAAAAAATCACGGTTTGGATAGCAAACGATGAAAGCAGGTTGCCTGTAAAGATACAGATAGGCACAAATGTCGGTGAAATAACAGGTATATTAAAAAAGGTAGAATGATATATTCAAAAATCCTTCAAAAATTGATCGAACAACTGAATAAATTGCCCGGAATAGGCCCTAAGACGGCGCAAAGGCTCGCAATTCATATTTTAAACAGTCCAGGAGAAGATGCAAGGGAACTTTCCGCGGCGATAAAAGAAGCTAAAGAAAAAATAAAAAACTGTTCAGTGTGCTTTAACCTTACTGAAGAAGATCCCTGTTTTATATGCCGGGATCCCGGAAGAGACCGTTCAATTATCTGCGTTGTAGAACAGCCCAGTGATCTCATGGCTTTTGAAAAAATCAGGCAATATAAGGGATTGTATCACATACTGGGCGGCGCTATCTCACCCCTGGAGGGAATAAATCCTGAGGACTTGCGGATAGAAGCTCTTCTTTCAAGGCTAAAAGACGGCATAAAAGAAGTAGTTATTGCAACAAATCCAAACGCTGCAGGTGAAGCAACCGCTCTTTTTATCGCCAAGCTCATAAAACCCAGCGGCATAAAAGTCATGCGCATAGCGCATGGATTGCCTGTCGGAGGTGATTTAGAGTTTGCAGACGAGATTACGCTTCTCAAATCCCTTGAAGGAAGGCGGGAGATGTAAAAAACGGAAGAAAATTTTGGTATACTTGCACAAAATAAATAAAATCCGCTTAAAAGCGGTTTTTTTATTTAAAACTTGCAATTTCATAAATTTAATATATAATAATATAGTTGTTTAAATATTTATTTCTGTATTGACATTAGATCAAGATGGCAGACCGTGCAGCAAACCCAGGGAATGCCGGAGGAGTCTAAATGCAAGACCTTGTTGAAATAAGATGGCATGGCAGAGGAGGCCAGGGAGCTGTTACCGCGGCTAAGATATTTGCCGAAGCAGCGCTTGCTGAAGGCAAATATATCCAGGCTTTTCCTGAATACGGCCCGGAAAGGATGGGTGCGCCCATCAAGGCATTCGACAGGCTGAGCAACAAGCCCTTGTCGCTTCATTCGCAGGTTTATTATCCGAATGTTGTAGTAGTGATTGACCCGACCTTGATACAAACCGCAAACATTACGGAAGGTCTGGCTGACGACGGGTTGCTTATTATTAACAGCCCGAAGAACCCTTCCGAGATCAGATCAGAGTTAAACCTTAAATCCGGAAAAGTATATACAGTGGACGCCACAAAGATCTCGCTGGAGGTCCTGGGCAGGTTTATGCCGAACACACCAATGCTGGGCGCTCTTGTAAAAGCCACGGGCCTGGTAAGCGTTGAAAAAGTGCTTGAGGAGATCAGGGGTAAGTTTGCGGGTAAATTGAAAGAAGAGCTCATACAGGGCAATCTAAACGCCGTAAAACGCGCATTTGATGAAGTAAAGGGAGAATAAAATGCCTCAGGAAAAAGGATGGAAGAGTCTTTCCAGGGGAGGGGTTATACTGGAGCCCGGCAACGCAAGGGATTATGAAACAGGCTCGTGGAGGACCTTCAAGCCCGTGGTGGATCGCGAAAAATGCATTAACTGCATGTTCTGCTGGATATTCTGCCCGGAATCCGCAGTTATCGTTAAAGATGATAAGATGGAAGGATTTAACCTTAAATACTGCAAGGGTTGCGGCATATGCGCAAAGGAATGCCCCAAAAAGGCCATAGAAATGGCTAAAGATTAGACCTTTGACCGAACAGGGAGGAAAGAAATGCCCAAAATAATAGCAAGAACAGGTGATGATGCGGTAGCGGAAGCAATGCGCCAGATCAACCCGGATGTTGTGGCGGCATATCCGATAACTCCGCAAACAGAAATAGTCCAATTTTTCAGCGATTTCGTCGCGAACGGAAAGGTAAAAACAGAGCTTCTGTGCCCCGAGTCAGAGCATTCAGCCATGAGCGCTTGCATAGGGGCTTCCGCTGCGGGAGGAAGGGTTATGACAGCTACTTCCTCGCAAGGCCTGGCTTATATGTGGGAGCTTGTTTATATTGCCGCTTCATACCGTCTTCCTATAGTGATGCCTGTAGTAAACCGGGCTCTTTCAGGGCCGATAAATATTCACTGCGACCATTCTGATTCAATGGGCGCGCGGGATTCAGGCTGGGTCCAGATATTTTCTGAGAACATTCAGGAGGCTTATGATAACACTATACAGGCAGTCCGGATAGCAGAGCATGCGAACCTGCTGCTTCCTGTTATTGTGACCCTGGACGGATTCATTATCAGCCATGCGATGGAGCAGTTTGAAATACTGGATGACGATACCGTGCAAAAATTCGTTGGTGAATACAAGCCTGAATACTCGCTCCTTGACGCAAAGCACCCGATAACCTACGGACCGCTGCAGCTTTTCGATTATTATATGGAACAAAAAAAACAGCAGCATGAAGTTATCAAGTCTGCTTCCAGCGTTGTTCTTCAAATTGCTTCGGAGTTTGAGAAGATTTCAAAGCGCAAATACGAACTATTCGAGGAATACAGGATGGATGACGCCGATATCGGCATAGTGGTTCTTGGCTCTGCTTCGGGAACAGCTAAAACCGTTGCTGACAAGCTGCGCGAACAGGGGCTTAGAGCCGGGGTGTTGAAGATAAGGCTTTTCAGGCCTTTCCCTGCCGCAGAACTCGCTAATTCGCTTTCTCATCTGAAGGCTTTGGCGGTACTGGACCGTTCTGATACATTCGGCGGGCTGGGAGGGCCGGTTTTTGAGGAGGTCTGCGCCAGTCTTTATAATTACCAGTTTCCGGACGGCCATAAGATACCGGCGGTCAATTATATATACGGGCTTGGCGGCAGGGATGTAACCCTTGACCATATTGAAAAAGTTTACAGGGATCTCGAAGGGATATCGCGGACAGGTAAGATCAATAATCTGATACAGTATCTTGGTGTCAGAGAATAACACCGGAAGATCGGAGGAAGAATGGCTAATATAAAAGAGCTTGCAAGGAAACCGGAACTGCTTACGGGAGGGCACAGGCTCTGCGCGGGTTGCGGTGCCCCAATAGCTATCCGCCAGGTCCTTTCCGCGGTAAAAAATCCCATAGTCATATCAAATGCCACGGGCTGTGTCGAGGTTTCAACCACTATTTACCCTTATACCGCATGGAATTGTTCGTGGATACATGTTGCTTTTGAAAATGCTGCGGCCGTGATTTCCGGAGTCGAAACAATGTACCGTTCTCTTAAAAAACAGGGAAAGGTTACCGATGATTACAGTTTCATAGCCATCGGCGGCGATGGGGGAACGTATGACATCGGCATGCAGGCCCTGTCAGGTATGCTGGAAAGAGGCCACAAATGCCTTTATATTTGCTATAACAACGAAGCTTATATGAATACGGGGATACAGCGTTCAAGCGCAACTCCCAGGGGTGCTGATACAACGACAAATCCTGTTGGAAAAGCGGCTGCAATAGGAAAGATACAGGAGAAAAAGGACCTTACCGCGATCTGTGCCGCTCATGGTGTTCCTTATGTGGCCCAGGCTAGCCCCGCATACTGGAATGACCTGATAACAAAGGTTGATAAAGCTCTAAACTGCGGGGGAGCTTCGTTTATGAATATTATTGCTCCCTGCCACAGGGGATGGAGATATAACCCGGAAGATACCATATCTATGGCAAGGCTGGCTGTTCAAACATATGTTTGGCCTCTTTATGAAGTTGAAAATGGAAAATACCGGATAACCTACAGGCCAAAAGAAAAGATCCCTGTTTCAGACTGGTTTAAAAGCCAGGGACGATTCAGGCATTTGTTCAAACCCGAAAATTCAGGATTTATTGAGGAAGTTCAGAAAAAAGTAGACGCAAGCTGGGAAAGATTGGAAAAACTGGAAACCTTGTAGATTACTGGATAACTGGATAATTAGATAATTACTGATGTTCGCTTAATTGATTGACGCTTTTCTATGTCATTGCGAGGGCAAAGCCCGCGGCAATCCCGTCGTTAAAACGAGATTGCTTCGCTATTGCTCGCAAAGACAACTGTCAAGCTATTATGCAATAATCAGTAGATGTTAGTTCAAGCCAATCGTCCAGTTATCAAATCGTCCAATGAACTAATGGATTCCCTGGTAGCTCAGCGGTAGAGCATCCGGCTGTTAACCGGAGGGTCGCTGGTCCGAATCCAGCCCGGGGAGTTCGCCTTTTGGGCGAACAGAGCAATGGAGCAATTGAAAATAGAAAATAGATAGGCAAATTGCGAAATTGCGGTCTATTTTCCATTGTTCTATTTTCTATTGTTCTATTTTCAGTTTTTTGTAGATATTAAGGTGTTTCGGTGAATAATTATTAGGAGGATCAATAATGGCACACATGAGAGTAAGGCGTGGCGCACAATTCTGGGGAAGAAAAAGGCCAAACAAGAATGCAAAAAAACATTTTGCCCAGAGCATGATCGACAAAGAAAAACATCGGGCCGCACAAGAACAGGCCGCACAAAGTCCTTCACTGCCCCCGGTTCCTTCAACTACATAATAGGGGTCTATGAGTCAAAACGAATGGAGGCTGATCAGGACCGGTAAATCTGACGGATATTTTAATATGGCTCTGGACGAAGCGATTCTGGACAGTGTTTTTTCGGACCGGTCAGTTTCAACTCTTAGGTTCTACGGTTGGGAAAATCCGATAATTTCGATAGGATACCTTCAAAAAATTAAGGGAATAAGGAATTTTTTAAACGAAAGAGCGGATTTAGTAAGGAGGATTACTGGCGGAGGTATTGTATATCACGATCTTGATTTAAGCTTCAGCATAACGGTTAAAGACAGTTTTGTTAATTCACTGGGAGTGCACGAATCATACAATATAATTTCAAAAGCAGTTGCAAATGGCTTAATAAAGTCTGGTATTAAAGCTGAAGTATATACGGACCATTCTGAGAAATTACCCGAATGCTTTCCTTGCCCTCAGAAATACGACATAGTATCGAATAAAAGCAAGATTTACGGAGCTGCTCAAAGGCGAATCAAGGATACGCTGCTTCATCAGGGAACAGTTAAGAATATTTCAAAAGCAGCAACTTGCAGGCGCACCATTGAGGCAGCGCTGGAAAATAGCCTGTCTGCATGTTTCGGCATAATATTTAAAAAAGGGGATTTACTGGAAAGCGAAAAAGAACTGGCGATAATTCTTAAAAAAAAGTATGAATCAACTGCATGGAAAAACTGGTATTAGGAGAAAGAATGTCAGCTACAGTAATTGTTGGCGCGCAATGGGGAGATGAAGGAAAGGGAAAAGTCATTGATCTTCTTTCTGAAAAAGCCGACATGATCGTGCGGTACCAGGGCGGGAATAATGCCGGACATACCGTGATGATCGGAAACGAACAATTTATTTTTCACCTTATACCTTCGGGAATAATAAGAAACAAAGAATGCATCCTGGGTTCCGGTGTTGTTATAGATCCCAGGAGTCTGATAGAAGAAATACATCTCCTGAGATCAAAGGGCGTCAGCATAACACAGAGGAATCTATTCGTAAGCAGGGATGCGCATATTGTAATGCCCTATCATAAGCTCTTTGAGCAGCTGTCTGAGGAAAGAAAGAGCAGCAGGATAGGTACAACAAGAAAGGGGATCGGGCCAGCCTATGTTGATAAAATGGCGCGTGTAGGAATAAAAATGGGCGATCTTATTAATGGCAAGATCCTGAAGGAAAAACTAAAAGAACGCCTGAAAGACGTGAATTCCTTACTAACCAGAATATACGGCAAAAGAGGATTTAAACTCGATGAAATATTAAAAGAATATATGCGATACAGCAGATTTTTTTCAGATTATGTTTCAGATACTTCCAGTATTATAAACGCAGCGATCGCAAAGGGCAAGTTCGTACTTTTTGAAGGAGCGCAGGGAACAATGCTTGATGTGGATTTCGGGACATATCCCTACGTGACGTCATCGCATACTATCGCAGGAGGGGCTTGTATCGGAACCGGTGTTGGTCCCACTAAAATAGGAAAAGTGATTGGAGTGGCTAAAGCCTATACTACAAGAGTAGGTGATGGTCCTTTCCCCACGGAACTCAGCGTAACCAAACAGGAAGCGATCAGAATGAAGGGTAAGGAATATGGTGCCACAACAGGCAGGCCCAGAAGGTGCGGTTGGTTTGATGCCGTGGCTGTCCGATATGCAGCAAGAATTAATGGATTTGACAGCCTCGCGATCACCAAGCTTGATGTCCTTGATGACTTACCCATGATAAAAATATGCACAGGATATTTGTATAAAAATAGGATTATCAGGGATTTCCCTACCGGTACAGACGAGGTCAGAGCGTTGAAACCTGTCTATGAAGAATTAAAAGGGTGGCGTCAGGATATCACAGATATAAAGAATTACAGGTCTTTACCTATAAATGCAAAGAAGTATCTAAAAAGAATATCGCTGTTGGTTAATACAAGGATTTCCATTGTTTCTGTTGGACCAAGACGCTCTCAGACCATCAATGTAGCGAATAGTGTCGCCACTTCGGCGACCCGCCGTTCAGGCGGGAGGAGTGATGAGTGAAAAGTCAGAAACCATGAATATATGTTAAAAATTTGACTATTCACTTCTCACTATACACTTATCACTGTACTGTGTGCTGGCGTAGCTCAGAGGCCAGAGCAGGGGTTTTGTAAACCTCAGGTCGTGGGTTCGAATCCCCCCGCCAGCTAATTTTTCGCAAAAGCGAAAAATTGGAGCAATTGAGCAATAGAAAATGGAAAATAGACAAAGACAGCGAAATTGCGGTCTATTATCCATTGCTCTATTTTCGTATTCATTTTTAATACACGGGGAGATGCCCGAGAGGGTCGAAGACATCACTTATGTCTTCGACGGATGGAAGAACAGAGTGACGGGCTCTCATTTACACAGATCATCCAGGAACCGACATTTGTATGCACGGGGAGATGCCCGAGAGGTTAAAGGGAATGGGCTGTAAACCCATTAGCCGTAGGCTTTCGAAGGTTCGAATCCTTCTCTCCCCAGTCCCGATATAAAATCGGGACTAGAGCAATAGAGAATAGAACAATAGATTAAGGAACAGCGAAAATGCGGTCTATTGTTCCATTTTCTATTTTCAAATTCATAAAGTAATCGGAATGCTTATGCGGGGTAAGAACCTCTGATTAGCATCAGAGAACCTTGCTACTTTCGGGCCAAGTCGTGGGTTTGACGTAGTAAGAACCTCTCCGATTAGTATCGGAGAGAACCTTGTTGCTTGCGGAATAAACGTCGTGGGCATGCCGCAATATGCTCAGTTCCTTCGGAATGCTTATGCGGGAGTAGCTCAGCGGTAGAGCATCAGCCTTCCAAGCCGAGGGTCGCGGGTTCGAATCCCGTCTCCCGCTCATTTTTTCGCAGAGCGAAAAAATAGAGCAATCGAAAATAGAGAATAGAGCAATAGATAAAAACTTAAGGAGATTGCGATCTATTATCTATTGCTCAATTTTCAGCAGGGATTCGAAGCCGACCCGAACGTCCCGATGTAACATCGGGACGGTCTATTGCTCTATTTTCCATTTTCAAGCCATAAATCACTCGTTACGCTAGTTAAACTCGGGTCGCATGGCAAAGCATAGTCCTGAACCCGAATGCATGAGTGGTTCAGGGCAAGACACTATATAAGGTATTATAATATTTATATATAAGCCCATGTAGCTCAGATGGTTAGAGCGCGTCCTTGGTAAGGACGAGGTCACCGGTTCAATTCCGGTCGTGGGCTCCACAAACCATTTACAGCGATCATGCCTAAAATCCGGTTATTCCTTTGATCCACACCTTTGTTTAAGCCAACCGCAAAAAACCGAATTTTAAAAAAAAATGCGAAAAAAGTTAAAAAAGCTTGACAAATCCATTTTTTTCAATTATAATAATAGTTTTACTACAATATATTAATATAATAGTATAATATATGAGAGAAATAGTGATAATGGTTTGTGGGGGTTGTGGCAGGTATAATTATACCACGACCAGGAATAAGAAGAAAAAGACCGCAAAACTGGAGTTGCAGAAATTTTGCAAGTTCTGCAGGAAGTATTCTAAACATAAAGAGAAGTAGGATAAAAATCAAAACGCAAGACCTTGCCTGGCATTGCGCGGAAGTTCAGGGTGGCTTGAAGGGGACTGTAAGCTAATGGTAAACTGGCGGTCTCCAAAACCGCTTTTGGGTGTTCGAATCACCCCAGTCCCGCATACAAAGGTGTATATGGATAATCTGAAACCAAGTATTTTTAATAGAATAAAAACATTCTTGGGTGAAGTAAGGATAGAGGCAAAAAAGGTCACATGGTCAACAAGAAAGGAATTGATCGCTTCAACCGTAGTGATTGCTGCAATGGTTTTTGTGGTCGCCGGTTTTATCTGGTTGATTGATTTTTTACTGTCGCTTCTTATGAAGTTAATCCTAGGATAGGAAAATGGCAAAAGGCTGGTTTGTTATACACACTTATTCGCAATATGAAGAGAAGGTAAAAGAAGCTCTTGAAAACAAGCGTAAAGCGCTGGGTCTGGAAGAAAAAATCATGCAGATAGTCATCCCGACCGAAGAAGTCATTGATATAAAAAACAAGAAGAAAGTTGTTATGACCAGAAAAATCTATCCAGGTTACCTGTTGGTAGAAATGGATATGGACAATAAAATATGGCACGTAGTAAGAAGCACACCGGGCGTGACCGGTTTTGTCGGTCCAGGAAAACGCCCTATTACCCTGAATCCCGAGGAAGTCGAGGGAATACTTCAGAGAAAAGAGAAGGAAGCTACACAGCCCGTTCCGAGGATACAGTTTGAAAAAGGAGAAACAGTAAGAATTACCGACGGACCATTTACTAATTTTACGGGAACGGTCGAAGAAATAAACCTTTCAAGAGGAAAGATCAAAGTGTTTGTGACTATTTTCGGCAGGGCGACCCCGGTGGAAATTGAATTCACGCAAGTAGAAAAGCTTTAAATTTGATTGTATCTTCCGAGGTATTATATGGCAAAGAAATTACTTAGAGAAATCAAGCTTCAAATCCCGGGAGGAAAAGCCAATCCTGCGCCGCCAGTAGGTAATGCGCTGGGGCCGTTTCAGATCAATATCATGGAATTCTGCAAGAAATTCAATGAGCAAACCGCCAAACAGGAAGGCACTGTTGTTCCCGTGGTAATAACCATTTACGATGACAAGTCATTTACTTTCGTGATAAAGAGCCCGCCGGTCGCCGAACTGCTTAAAAAGGCGGTCGGTGCGGAAAAAGGTTCCGGAACTCCAAACAAAGCAAAAGTCGGCGTAATAACGAAAGATAAGATAATGGAAATAGCCAAATTAAAATTGCCTGATTTTAACACTGATGACCTGCAATCTGCCATCCGCATAGTTGAAGGCACTGCCAGGAGCATGGGGATTGATGTAGAATCTTCCGGAGAGATCAATGAGAAGAAGTAAAAGGTACAAAAAGTCAAGAGAACTGGTCGATAGAGTGAAACTATATCCGCTGGAAGAGGCGCTTGCGATTCTTAAAAGTTTTCCTCCAGCCAAATTTGATGAGACTGTCGAGCTTTCAATAAGGCTGGGATCGCTTGCTGCCAAAGAAGTTGTAAGGACCACTGTCATACTGCCCCATCAATACGGTTCAAGCAAAAAGAAAATACTTGTTTTTGTCAAAGGCGAAAAAACAAAAGAAGCAAAAGACGCGGGCGCAGATTATGTGGGAGCCGAAGATCTTTCCGAGAAAATACTGGGTGGTTGGCTTGATTTTGACGTAGCGATAGCCACTCCCGAGACTATGTCGATCGTGGCAAAACTTGCACGCATACTTGGTCCGAGAGGCCTGATGCCCAATCCAAAAAACGAGACAGTTACATCAGATATAACAAGGGTCATAAAAGAAATCAGAGGCGGAAGAAACGAGATCAAGAGCGATGAACATGGCATAGTAAGGACCGGCGTTGCCAAGGTTTCCCAGCCAATCCAGCAGGTTAGGGAGAACTGCACCGCCATATTCGAGGGAATATTGAAGGCTAAACAGCTGGTTAAATTTTCAACAATAGTTGTTGCCACAACTATGGGGCCGGGCGTGAAAGTAGATCCGTCGAGCTTAAAAATAGAACAGGTCTAAACGGGGAATAAAGTGAAGGAAAAAAATATAGAAATAGTCCGTGATATTGAAGATAAATTTAAGAAAGCCAATTGCGTTATCCTCACTAACTTCCAGGGATTAAGCGTAAACAAAATGGCTCTTCTGAGAAAACAGCTGAAACAGAACAATGCTGAATACAGGATACTAAAAAACACGCTGTTATCCATAGCTTCAAAAAACCTGAACCTGGATTCATTCCTGCCCCAGTTTCTTGGCCCAACCGCCGTAGTTTTTGGCATGGGTGACGAGATACTCATATGCAAAACACTTACGAAATTCATCAAAGAAAATGAAAAACTTAAAATAAAAATCGGTTTAGTAAGCGGCAAAATCCTCAGTGCCGATGATCTGAGATCTATTTCCACCATACCATCAAAAGAAATACTTTTAACCAAGCTGGCTGGAATATTATATTCATGCACCGGAAGCCTTGTATTGGTGCTGAACGGTCCTTTGCAGGCACTGATTAATCTACTGATTAATCTATTACATGCGAAAATAAAAAAAGATGAAGGGGGGAAAAATGGCTAATATTTCCAAGGAAGAAATAATCGAAGGCATAGCTAAACTGAGCGTCCTTGAGCTGTCTGAACTAGTCAAGGCGCTGGAAGATAAGTTCGGGGTTAAAGCAGCTGCTTTCGCAGCAGCGGCTCCCGCACAGGCTGAACAGGGCGGAGCTGGCAAGGAAGGAGCAGGTGAGCAGACCGAATTTAAAGTAATCCTTACGGGGAGCGGCGATAACAAGATCCAGGTAATAAAAGAAGTAAGGGCCCTGTTGGGGCTGGGGCTTAAAGAGTCGAAAGATATGGTGGAAGGTACCCCGCAGACAATAAAAGAAGGTATCTCCAAGAAAGAAGCAGCCGAAATCAAGGCAAAACTGGAAGCAGTTGGAGCAAAGGTAGAGGTTAAATAGCAGGACAGCAGTCGGAGGGTGTTTAGATGAAGCGCAGAAGCGCTGCTAAAAAAATCGTTGATGAGATACCTTTGAAAAATTTCAGCAAGAACCCGGAAATAATGGAATTTCCCGACCTTGTTGAGATACAAAAAACCTCTTACAACCAGTTCATAGCAAAGGAAGGCTCAGTTCCCAAGGTCGGGGTTCAGGGCCTGAATTCGATATTAAAAGAAATATTCCCGATAACTGACCCGAATGAAAGGGCCACGCTTGAGTTTGTTGACTATTCGATCGGTGAACCAAGGTATGCTCCTTCCGAGTGCATCGAAAGAGGGGTCAGCTATTCCGTGCCAATTAAAATTAGTGTGCGCCTGCACAACAAGCTTTCGGGAGAAGTAAAGGAAGAAGAGGTCCTGCTTGGCGACCTTCCGTTCATGACTGACCAGGGAACTTTCATAATAAACGGCGTGGAACGCATAGTGGTCAACCAGCTGCACAGGGCGCCGGGTGTTTTTTACGGCGTAGAGATCTTTCCCCGGGGCGAAAGGCAGTATTCAACCAAGATCATCCCGTACTGGGGAGCATGGCTTGAATTTAAGCTTGAATCAAATAATACTATACAGATGTCAATTGATAGAAAGCGTAAAATGCCAGCGACAATCCTGCTTAAGGCTCTTGGATATACCGAAGAAAAAATCATGAGGATTTTTAGCGGGCTTAAGGAAATCAACATTGGCGAACATAGCCCTGAAGAACTGATAGGAAGAAGGGTGGGAGAAGATATCCGCGACAAAGACGGAACGGTTATCGTAGATGCCAGGAACGACGAACCGATAAATCAGGATACCCTGAAATTATTGAAGAAAAAGGATATAGAGAGGATCAAGCTGCTGGGTAACGAAGAAACCGATGCCGTGTTCCCCAATACCTTGAAAAGAGATCGTATCGCAAACCAGGAAGAAGCGCTTACAGAAATCTATCGCAGGCTCAGGCCTAACGAACCTGCAACGCATGAAAACGGAAAGATATTGCTGGACATGATGTTTTTCACAGATCCAAGAAGGTACAGCCTGGGCGAAATCGGCAGATACAGGCTCAATAAAAGACTAGGACTGGAAACTCCCCCGAACATGAAGACCCTGAGCAAAGAAGATATCGTAGCGGTGATAAAGGGCCTTCTTAACCTTAAAAAGAACAGGGGAGCAGGGGATGACGTTGACCACCTGGGCAACAGAAAGGTTGCGTCGGTGGGTGAACTGCTGGAAAACCAGTTCAGGAAGATAATGCTTCAGCTTGCAAGGATCATGCGCGAAAGGATGAGTACCCTGGATATAGATTCCGCAATGCCTCACTCGCTTATCGTGACAAAGCCCGTTGTCGAAGGCATAAATAATTTCTTCGGCATGAGCCAGCTTTCTCAGTTCATGGACCAGACTAACCCGCTTGCGGAACTTACGCATAAGCGCAGGCTGAGCGCGCTGGGACCAGGCGGATTAACAAGGGACAGGGCCGGATTTGAGGTCCGGGACGTTCACCTCAGCCATTACGGCAGGGTCTGCCCGGTTGAAACGCCCGAAGGGCCCAACATCGGCCTTATAGTTTCCCTGAGCACTTACGCCCGCACAAATTCCTTAGGACTTCTGGAAAGCCCTTACCGTAAGGTGGTGAACGGCAGGGTGACCAACAAGATCGAATACTTGACCGCCGATATAGAAGACGAGCATGTCATAGCCCAGGCAAACGCCCCGCTGGAAGCAAACGGCAGGTTCAAGGAGAAGCAGGTATCTGCAAGGACGAAGTCGAATTTTATTCTGGTGGATGCAGCCAAAGTTGATTTTATGGATGTATCGCCAAAGCAGCTCATTAGTATTTCCGCGGGCCTTATACCGTTCCTTGAACACGATGACGCAAACAGGGCGCTTATGGGATGTAATATGCAGAGGCAGAGCGTCCCGCTCATACTTCCCGAACCCCCGATAGTCATAACCGGTATGGAGAAGGTCGTAGCCAAGAATTCAGGCAGGGCGGTAATTGCCAAGAAGAGCGGAACAGTGAAGTATGTCGATGCCAGAAAAATAGTAATTGAGAGCAGGAATAAGAAGGGCAGGAAGGAAACCAGCACCTATATTATGGATAAATATCTCCGTTCAAACCAGAGCACATGCCTTAACCAGAGGCCAACGGTCATGAGAGGCCAGAAAGTTAGTGCGGGACAGATTGTAAGTGACGGCCCCAGCATTGTCGCAGGTGAGCTTTCCATGGGGCGCAATGTGCTGGTCGCGTACCTGCCGTGGGAAGGATATAACTTTGAAGACGCGATACTCTTAAATGAAAAACTTGTGAAGGAAGACGCTTTTTCCTCGATACACATTGAGGAGAACAAGGTTGAAGTCAGGGACACCAAAATGGGCGAGGAGGAGATCACCAGGGATATTCCCAATGTGAGCGAAGAAAGCCTGAAAGACCTTGACGAGAACGGTATAGTCAGAATAGGGGCTGACGTAAAAGACGGCGATATACTCGTTGGAAAGGTCACTCCCAGAGAGGAAATATGGCTTTCAGCGGAGGAGAAGCTTCTCAGGGCTATATTCGGAGAAAAAGCCAAGAAGGTAAGGGATACATCCCTGCGCGTGCCCCCGGGCTACAACGGCAAAGTCATAGAAACAAAGGTTTTTTCACGCGCTGACGGGGACGAACTGCCCCTCGGTGTGAGCAAACTGATCAAGATATTTGTTGCACAAAAAAGGAAGGTATCGGAAGGTGACAAAATGGCAGGCCGCCACGGGAACAAGGGTGTTGTGGCCAAGATACTTCCGGAAGAATCAATGCCTTATCTTGAGGACGGCACGCCTATTGAGGTGGTGCTCAACCCCCTGGGTGTTCCTTCCAGGATGAACATAGGCCAGTTACTTGAAGTGCACCTTGGACTTGCAGCCAAGGCTCTTGGCTTGAGGGTTATGAGCCCTGTCTTTGAAGGAGCTTCAGAGGAAGAGATCAGATCATTGCTCAGAAAGGCGAAACTTCCTGAAAGCGGCAAGATGAAGATATACAACGGCAGGACAGGAGAGCCTTTCGATAGTGAGTGCACGGTCGGTAATATCTATATGATGAAATTATATCACATGGTCGATGACAAAATGCACGCCCGTTCGATAGGCCCTTACTCTCTTGTAACGCAGCAACCCCTTGGGGGGAAAGCGCAATTCGGAGGGCAGAGGCTTGGGGAAATGGAGGTTTGGGCACTTGAAGCATACGGAGCTGCGTATACCCTGCAGGAAATGCTGACCGTCAAGAGCGACGATACTATTGGCAGGTCCAATCTTTATGAAGCCATTGTAAAAGGAAAGATCTCGCCCAAGATCGGAATACCGGAATCTTTTAACGTTCTTGTAAGGGAACTGCAGGGCCTTTCGCTGAACATTTCCTTCCTGGATAAAAAAGGCAGGCTCCTGAATATAGAAAACCTGTCAAAAAGGGATGAGGAAGGAGACGGGGCTGTCCTTGAAGATATAGTTTCCATAAGGATATGCCTGGCTTCTCCCGAAGTTATCAGCGGCTGGTCGCACGGCGAAGTCAAGAAACCGGAAACTATCAATTACAGAACGTTCAGACCGGAGCGCGAAGGGCTTTTCTGCGAGAAGATTTTCGGCCCGACACGGGACTGGAGATGTTTCTGCGGGAAATACGAAGGCCTTAGGTATAAAGGTATTACGTGCGACAGATGCGATGTGGAAGTCACTGAATCAAGCGTGAGAAAAGTTCGTATGGGCCACATCGCGCTTGCCTGCCCTGTCAGCCACATATGGTATATTAAGGAAATACCTTCTCCTGTCGCAGTGCTTCTGGATATAACAGGCCACGATCTTGAAAGCGTGCTTTATTTTGAAAAATACATAGTCATAGACCCCGGTAAGTCATCGTTCAAGAAGAAAGAACTGATAGACGAGGATGAATACAGAAAATATAAGGAAGAAAAACACGGGGATACATTCAAGGCAAAAATGGGAGCTGAGGCGATTAAGGACCTCCTTTCAGAGGTGGATCTGAAATTAATAGTCAAGGATTTACAAGACCGCATTAAAAAAGATCCTGCGCTTCAGAAAAATAAAAAATTCATGAGGAAGATCGAACTTGCCCAGACGTTCCTTAAGTCCGGCAACAAACCTGAATGGATGGTTTTGGATATAGTTCCCGTGATACCACCTGACCTGCGGCCTATGGTTCAGCTGGAAAGCGGGCGTTTCGCTACATCAGACATAAATGACCTGTACAGAAGGGTAATTAACAGGAATAACAGGCTCCGCAGGCTCCTTGAGATAGAAGCACCCGAAATAATCATTCAGAACGAGAAGCGGATGCTGCAGGAGGCTGTTGATGCCCTTTTTAATAACGGCCGCCACGGCGCGCCCGTTGTTATGGGTAACAGGGTCCTGAGGTCCCTGTCAGACCTTCTTGGGGGTAAACAGGGCAGGTTCAGACAGAACCTTCTTGGCAAGCGCGTAGATTATTCAGGCAGGTCAGTTATCGTAGTGGGCCCGCACCTTAAGTTCAACCAGTGCGGCCTTCCCAAGAAAATGGCGCTGGAGCTCTTCAAGCCTTTTATACTTGAAAGACTTGCCAAGCAGGAAATGCTTTCAAATATAAAAAGCGCAAAGCGCATGATAGAGGAAGGTAGCGAGGAAGTATGGAGCATTCTGGAGGACGTCGTAAAGGACCACCCCATTCTTCTTAACAGGGCACCCACGCTTCACAGGCTGGGCATACAGGCGTTTATGCCCCTGCTTGTTGAAAGCAAGGCTATACAGCTCCACCCCCTTGTCTGCGTGGGATTCAACGCTGATTTTGACGGCGACCAGATGGCTGTGCACGTGCCGCTTTCCATAGAATCTCAGCTGGAAGCAAGGTTCCTGATGCTTTCTTCGAACAACCTTCTTTCCCCGGCAAACGGAAGGCCTATCGCAACGCCAAGCCAGGACATAGTCATAGGCTGCCATTATCTTACCAAGGAAAGCAACGGCGAAAAGGGCGAGGGCAAATATTTCGCCAACGCCGATGAGGTCATCACTGCCTATTCCCTGGGGATCATGGGCCTGCACGCCTCTATAAGACTGCAGCTTTCTCTGGGAAAAGGAGAAAAAAAGATCATAGGCACGACTGTCGGAAGGGTCATTTTCAATGATATCCTGCCCGAGGACCTTGTATTTGTCAATAAAACCCTGAATAAAAAGGCTGTCAGCAGTTTGATACTGGACTGCCACAAAAAATACGGGAGTTCTTTAGCAGTCGAACTGCTTGACAAAATAAAAGATCTTGGTTTTGAATTTGCGACAAAGTCCGGGCTTTCCATAGGCATTCTGGACATCAAGGTGCCCAAAGAAAAACCAGCCATAATAAAAGAAGCCCAGGAGGAAGAGGACAAGGTTTTCGCGCAATACAGGCGCGGCCTCATAACAGACGGCGAAAGGTATAACCGCGTTATTGACATCTGGACCAGGGCAACCAACAAACTGACCGACGCTATGCTTGCCAATATGAAAGAAGACCAGAAAGGGTTCAACCCGCTTTACCTCATGTTTGATTCCGGGGCAAGGGGGAGCGAGCAGCAGATCAGGCAGCTTGCCGGCATGCGCGGGCTGATGACCAAGCCTTCAGGAGAAATAATAGAGCTTCCGATCACCACTAATTTCAGGGAAGGCCTGAACGTGCTGGAATATTTCATATCCACTCACGGGGGGAGGAAGGGCCTTGCCGATACCGCATTGAAAACCGCGGATGCCGGATACCTGACGCGCAGGCTTGTGGACGTATCCCACGATGTCATTGTCAGCGAGGAGGACTGCGGTACAGTTAACGGAATAAACGTATCGGTGCTCAAAGAGGGCGGGGAAACCATAGAATTGCTTGCTGACAGGATCCTGGGAAGGGTAGCGCTTGGGGATATTCTTGATCCCCTTTCAGGCGAAGTCATAGTGAAGGATAACCAGGAAATTACCGAGGATGACGCGCTGCGCATAGAAAGAGCCGGAATAGAAAAAGTAAGGATCCGCACAGTGCTGACCTGCGAGGCGGAAAGAGGGGTCTGCAGGAAGTGCTACGGCAGGGATCTTGCGACCGGAAAACTTGTTAACCTGGGAGAGGCCGCGGGAGTTATTGCCGCGGAAAGCATAGGTGAGCCGGGCACCCAGCTTACCCTGAGAACTTTCCATATCGGCGGAACCGCATATGCAGCAGTTGAAGAAAAGGATATCAGGCTGAAATTTAAAGTCGAGGTTGTCGAGGTTCCCAAGAATTTGATCACGAGAGAAAAAGATGGAATCATTGTTGCCAACCGCCACGGAGAAATTGTCGTAAGAAGGATATTAAAAACGCACAAAATACCACTGAAAGCAAAAACCGCGGTTTTTGACGGGTTGTGGGTTACCGCGGGGGAAAGGCTTGCCCAGCATGGCAGTGAGTCGATTGCCAGCGAAGTGACGGGAATAGTAAAGATAGACGAAAAAAACCATAATATTTTCATAACCGGCGAGGAATATCCTCTTCCGATCCAGGCCGGCGCAGAAATCAAGGTAAATCCGGGTGATGTAGTGGAACCCAATAAGTCCCTTGCCGAGTTTGACCCATACAACGAACCTATCCTCACAGAAATTTCAGGCGATATCAAGGAATATGATTTGATCAAGGGCGAAACGGTCAGGGAAGAAACGGATAAAACAACCGGGCTTCTTGAAAGAGTGGTCATAGAGCATAAAGAGGGGAAACATCCCAGGATAGTGGTTAAGAATAAGGAAAAGGAGATAACGTATTCGATCCCTGTGGGGGCGCACCTGGTTGTAGTGGACGGCCGCAGGGTGTCTGCCGGAGAAATACTGGTCAAGATACCCCACCAGAGCATTAAAACCAAGGATATCACAGGAGGCCTTCCCAGGGTTGAGGAGCTGTTCGAGGCAAGGCATGTCCGCGATAAAGCCATAATAAGCGAAGTGGACGGAAAAGTGGAATTTTCCCCGTTTATGCGCGGCACAAGGAAAGTTGTGATAAAAGGAGAGCGCGGCACAAGGGAATATTCGATCCCGGAGGGCAAGCACCTTAAGGCCCGGGATGGTGACGAAGTCATTGTCGGTGAACCGCTTACCAGCGGCTCGGTTGATCCCCATGACATACTTGCAGTAAAAGGAGAAAGGGCGCTGCAGGAATACCTGGTGAACGAAATCCAGGCTGTTTACAGGCTGCAGGGGGTTGACATAAACGACAAGCATATTGAAATAATAGTCAGGCAGATGCTCAGGCGCGTGGAAGTGACCGATCCCGGGGACACCAGGTTCCTTTCAGGTGAGCAGATCGACAAGTTCAGGTTCATGCATGAGAATGAAAGAGTGGTAAGCAAGGGAGGCAAGCCGGCTCAGGGCAGGCCTATTCTGCTCGGTATCACAAAAGCGGCTCTTAACAGCGACAGCTTCATAGCAGCGGCTTCTTTCCAGGAGACAACCCATATTCTTACAGAAGCGGCAATAAACGGCAGGTATGATGAACTGCTTGGTCTGAAGGAAAACGTTATAATAGGAAGGCTGATTCCCGCAGGCACCGGATTGCCGATCTACAGAAACGTCCAGATGGAAGTATCACAGCCTGTAAAGACTGCCGGACCGGAAGAAAAAAAGGAAGATTAAGGTGGAAATATGCCTACAGTGAACCAGTTGATAAGAGGGTGCAGAAAGGATTACAGAAAGCAGTCTAAAACTCCGGCTTTGCATTCTTCTCCTTTTAAAAGGGGTGTTTGCCTGGTTGTCAAGACCGTCACACCGAAAAAACCTAATTCGGCCCTAAGGAAAGTAGCAAGGGTAAGGCTTGTAAACGGAGAAGAGGTAATGGCTTACATACCCGGGGTAGGCCACAACCTCCAGGAACACTCGATAGTATTGATCCGCGGCGGGCGCGTGAAGGATCTGCCCGGAGTAAGGTATCACATCGTCAGGGGAGTATATGATACTGCCGGGGTACAGGACAGAAAACAGGGGCGCTCACTTTACGGCGCAAAGACTCCGAAACAAAAGGAATAAAAAATGCCTAGAAGGAGAGTTTTTTTCAAAAGGAAATATGAGGCCGATCCCGTATACGGCGATATATTGATAGGCAAGTTCATAAACATGCTTATGAAGCAGGGCAAGAAGGGGTTGGCACAGAAGATCTTTTACAAAAGCCTTGAAATAATCAAGCAGAAAACCGGCAAGCCGCCGGAAGAGTCGTTCAGAAAAGCCATAGCAAACACAAAGCCCATGCTTGAGGTAAAACCCAGGCGGGTGGGAGGCGCAACCTACCAGGTTCCCATTGAAGTAAATGAATCAAGAGGAATGAGCCTGGCGATAAGATGGATAATAACAGCGGCAAAGCAGAAAAAGGGAAAGCCTATGGCTGCAGGACTTGCCGAAGAACTCCTGGACGCTTCCAATAACAAGGGAGCCGCTGTCAAAAAGAGGGAAGACACGCACAAGATGGCTGACGCCAACAGGGCATTTGCACACTATCGCTGGTAAATAATATTAGATGCAGATTTGCACAGAAAAAGGATAAAACAGTGACAATCAGTGTCGAGATCGGGTAAATAAAATGGCCAGAAGAATACCTTTAGAGAAATTCAGGAATATCGGGATCGTAGCCCATATCGACGCCGGTAAAACTACCACGACCGAAAGGATCCTGTATTATACCGGAAAGATCTACAAGATCGGGGATATAGACGACGGTACCACCCAGATGGACTGGATGGCGCAGGAAAGGGAACGCGGGATAACAATTACCAGCGCGGCCACAACTTCCTACTGGAGGGACTGCCAGATCAATATAATAGACACTCCGGGGCACGTGGATTTTACCGCGGAGGTTGAGCGGTCTTTAAGGGTGCTGGACGGCGTTGTGGGAGTGTTCTGCGCTGTTGGAGGCGTGGAACCGCAGTCTGAAACAGTCTGGCGGCAGTCAGACCGCTACGACATACCCAGGATCGCCTATATCAACAAAATGGACCGCATAGGTGCGGATTTTCACAAGGCAGTAAAGGAAATGAGAGATCAGCTTGGGGCCAACGCGATCCCCGTGCAGCTGCCTATCGGCGCGGAAGACACGTTCAAAGGAGTAGTGGACCTTATTAAAATGAAGGCGATTATCTGGCACGCGGAAGATCTCGGAGCCACTTTTGAGGAGCAGGAGATACCAGAAGAACTGCTGGAAGACGCAAAAAAATACCGCAGCCAGATGGTGGAATCCGTGGCAGGGTTCACCGACGAGCTTGCAGACAAATACCTCGGAGGGCATGAGATACCCGCTGAGGAATTTAAAAAAGGAATAAGGCATGCGGTGATCAGCGGGGCTTTGGTGCCTGTGTTCTGCGGGGCTTCCGTCAGGAATAAGGGTGTGCAGCCGCTGCTGGACGCGATCGTAGATTACCTTCCTTCACCGCTGGACATCCCTCCAGTAAGCGGCAAAAACGAAAAGGATGAAGAAGAGATCAGGAAACCCAGCGATGATGAACCGCTTTCATGCCTGGCATTTAAAATAATGTCCGATCCCTTTGTGGGAAGGCTTACTTACGTAAGGTGTTACTCGGGAATGTTAAAAAGCGGCTCATATGTTTACAATATATCAAGGCAGACAAGAGAAAGGATAGGCAGGCTGCTTGAAATGCATGCTAATAAGAAAGAAGATATAGAAACTCTCAACGCGGGAGAGATCGGCGCCGCCGTGGGTCTTAAAAACACATTTACCGGGGATACCCTGTGCAGCGAAGAGCATCCCATAATCCTGGAAACTATGGCTTTCCCCCTGCCCGTCATTTCTGTTGCCATAGAGCCAAAAACCAAGGCTGACCAGGAAAAAATGGGCATGGCGCTCAACAAGCTTTCCAGCGAGGACCCTACGTTTGTGGTGAGTTCAAACAAAGAGACCGGGCAGACCATAATTTCAGGCATGGGCGAGCTGCACCTTGAGGTTCTCGTGGACAGGATGCTGCGCGAGTTCAAGGTTGAAGGCACTGTGGGAAAGCCTGAGGTGGCTTACAAAGAAACAGTTAAAAAAGAGTCTGAGGCAGAAGGCAAATTCATAAGGCAGTCAGGCGGCAGGGGCCAATACGGGCACGTCTGGATCAAGGTATACCCAAGAAAAAGGGGAGAAGGCTTCGAATTCGTGGATGAGATCAAGGGCGGCTCGATACCAAGGGAATACATACCCGCAGTCGAGAAAGGAATAAAGGAAGCTTTGGAATCCGGGATACTTGCCGGTTATCCGGTTGTTGACATATCAGTTGCTTTATTTGACGGATCTTACCATGATGTTGATTCCTCGGAAATTGCTTTTAAAATCGCAGCCGCGATGGCGTTCAGGGAAGGAATGAGGAAAAGTCTGCCTGTCCTGCTCGAACCCATAATGAAGTTGCAGGTGATCATTCCGGAGGAATATATGGGCGATGTCATAGGTGACCTTAATTCAAGGAGAGCTTCGCTTACGGATATGAATAAAAAGCTGAATATGCAGATAATAAACGGATTTGTGCCTCTTGCCGACATGTTCGGCTACGCGACAGCGCTCAGGTCGCTTACAAAAGGCCGCGGTATTTTTTCACTGGAGCCTCTGAAATATTCAGAGGTGCCCGAGTCCATTACCCAGGCTATAGTGGCAAAAAGCAAAGGGAAATAGACCGGGACAGGAATTCTAAAAAATCACATTCAAGGAGGGTTTATGGCAAAGGAAAAGTTTGAGAGGAAGAAGCCCCACGTAAACGTGGGTACAATCGGTCACGTGGACCACGGGAAAACAACCCTGACTGCCGCCATTACAGGCGTGCTTTCAAAACAGGGGCTGGCTACGGCAAAAAAGGTCGACGAGATCGATAATGCGCCCGAGGAAAAGGAAAGAGGCATAACGATAGCGATATATCATGCCGAATATGAAACAGCCAAGAGGCATTATGCTCACATAGACTGCCCGGGGCATGCTGATTACATAAAAAACATGATAACCGGAGCTGCGCAGATGGACGGCGCGATACTGGTTGTATCGGCGGCGGACGGGCCTATGCCTCAGACAAGGGAGCATATCCTTCTGGCAAGGCAGGTCGGCGTTCCCTATATTGTTGTGTTCCTTAATAAGTGCGACATGGTGGACGACAAAGAGCTTATCGATCTGGTAAAGCTTGAGCTGAAGGAGATCCTTTCGGAATATAATTTCCCCGGAGACCAGATACCGATGATCAAGGGGTCGGCTCTGCAGTGCCTGGAATGCGGCTGCGGGAAAAAGGAATGCCCGAAGTGCGGGCCCATCCTGCAGCTCATGGATTCGGTTGACGAGTATATCCCGCTCCCCAAACGCGAAATAGATAAACCTTTCCTTATGGCTGTTGAAGACGTGTTCAGCATAACCGGAAGAGGAACCGTTGCCACAGGGAGGGTTGAAAGAGGGAAGATAAAGGTCGGCGAAGAAATAGAAATAGTGGGCATAACCGAGCCTAAGAAAAGCGTTGTCACAGGGCTGGAAATGTTCAGGAAACTCCTTGACGAGGCAGAGGCTGGCGATAACGTAGGGATCCTTTTAAGGGGCATTGACAAAGACCAGGTTCAGAGAGGGCAGGTTATTGCGAAGCCGGGAACGATTACCCCGCACAAGAAATTCAAGGCGGAAGTTTTTGTTCTTACGAAGGAAGAGGGCGGCAGGCACACTCCTTTCTTCACAGGTTATAAGCCCCAGTTCTATATGCGCACCGCGGATGTAACCGGCAGCGTAAAGCTGAAAGAAGGGGTTGAGATGGTTATGCCGGGAGACAACACGTCCATTGACGTCGAGCTGGGAACACCTGTTGCCATGGAGGTTGGTCAGAGATTTGCAATACGCGAGGGCGGTCATACGATAGGCGCGGGCGCAGTAACCCAGATAATAGAGTAATACAAATCGAAGTTCCGGAGAAAATGAAAAATGGCTGACGAAGGTAAAATAAGGATAAGGTTAAAGGCTTACGACCACGGCATCCTTGACCGTTCGGCAAGGGAAATAGTCCAGATAGCCAAAAGTACCGGGGCCCTGGTATCCGGACCCGTGCCGCTTCCCACGAGGAAGAGCAGGTACACGATACTGAGATCGCCGAATATAGACAAGAATTCGAGAGAACAGTTCGAGATGCAGGTCCATAAAAGGCTGATAGACATCCTTTCGCCGACACAACAGACAATAGAAGCCCTTATGAGCCTGGACCTTCCTGCGGGCGTCGAAGTCCAGATAAAGACATAAATTTCGGGATCGGGCCTGCGGTCAGGTGCGCTGACCGCCGCAGTTACCCGGCAGAGGACTGTATGCTAGAAGGCATTCTTGGAAAAAAATTGGGGATGTCACAGGTTTTTGACGAAAAAAACAATACTGTGCCCGTGACTCTGGTGCAGGCTGGGCCGTGCACGGTCCTTGCTCAGAAAACCAAAGAAAAAGACGGATATGAATCTGTCCAGCTTGGTTTTGAAAGCATGCCTGAACGATTGCTGAACAAACCGCTGGGCGAATACCTGAAAAAAGTAAATGCAAAACCCCTGAGGTTTATAAGGGAGATACGCGGGGCCACTGAACAGGTCCCGGGCAATACCGTCACGGTAGAGATCTTCAAAGAAGGCGATTTCGTCGATATAACGGGTACTTCCAAAGGCAAGGGTTTTGCGGGCGGCATGAAACGCCATGGCTGGAAAGGCGGACCGGCATCGCACGGGTCCATGTCCCACAGGAGAGTGGGTTCAATAGGGAACCGCGCAACCCCTGGAAGGGTTTTTAAAGGCAAGACCCTGCCAGGCCGTATGGGCAATGAAAGGGTCACAACCCAGAGCTTAAAAGTGATCAAGGTAGACAAGGATAGAAATCTTCTTGTTATCAGGGGAGCTGTTACAGGTTTTAATGGAGGCTATCTTATAATAAGGAAAGCGATCAAGAAAAAGGCAGGAAAATGAAGGAAATCCCGGTATTTGATATTGAAGGAAAGGAAATAGAGAAAATCGCCGTTCCCGAGGATATATACTGCAAGAAAGTTGACCGCGGCATCATGTATTCTGTGGCGGTAAATCATCTTGCCAACAGAAGAATGGGCACAAGTTCATCGAAATCCCGGTCGGAAGTCAGGGGAGGCGGCAGGAAACCCTGGCGGCAGAAGGGAACAGGAAGGGCAAGGGCAGGAACCATACGTTCGCCGCTGTGGAGGGGCGGGAGCGTCATATTCGGCCCAAAACCAAGGGATTATTCTTATAATGTGCCGAACAAGGTAAAAAGGCTCGCGCTTAAGGGTGCTTTATCGGCAAAGGTCTCTAAAGGTATGATGGCGGTTGTTGACAATATGAATATCAGCCAGCCAAAGACAAAAGAACTGCTCGCTATATTTAAAAAGTTTGTATTTAAGAAAGCCCTGCTTGTAACAAAGGACAAAAACGCGGTAATTGCCGGGCGCAATATTCCCAATATAATAGTTGCCGACCCCGGAAGCGTTAATACTTATGACGTATTGAACTGCGAGAAGGTCCTGATAACAAAAGAGGCGCTGTCTGTTCTGAATGCGAGGATGTCGGATTAGGAGATAAAATGGATCCAAGGTCAGTGATCAAGAGAGCTATAACCACGGAAAAGACATCCGAGTTGAAGCAGAAAAACAACAGGTATGTTTTTGAGGTTGATATCAAGGCAAACAAAGTTGACATTAAGAACGCTGTGGAAACGATGTTCAAGGTAAAAACGATAAAGATCAATACGTCCATAACTCACGGAAAAAAGAAAAGGGTCCGCTGGCAACTCGGTAACAAACCGGACTGGAAGAAAGCAATGGTGCAGCTGCGCGTAGGCGACAGGATCGAAACGCTGGAGTAAGGATAAAGGCAGATGAAAAAATTTAAACCAAATACTCCCGGTACAAGAATGATGACCATCGAAACATTCGAGAATCTTACGCCCAAGAAACCCGAAAAGTCATTGCTCATGTTTATGGGCGGCAGAAGCTGCAGGGACGCGCTGGGTCATATAAGCGTAAGGCACCGTGGAAGCGGGCATAAAAGGCTTTACCGCATAATAGATTTCAAAAGGGACAAGAAGGGCATACCGGCAAGGGTGATTGCTTTTGAGTATGACCCCGGCCGTTCTTCGCGCATCGCGCTGTTGCAATATGCGGACGGTGAAAAAAGGTATATTCTGCTGCCATCAGGGTTGTCCATAGGGTCTATGCTGATGAGCGGTGAAAAAGCGGAGATCAAGACCGGGAACGCCCTTTCCATTAGAAATATCCCGCTTGGGACTTTCGTTCACAATGTGGAACTGAAATCCGGTAAAGGCGGGCAGCTTGCCCGTTCAGCCGGCAGTTACGCGCAGATAATGGCAAAAGAGGGAGAATATGCCAACCTAAGGCTTCCTTCAGGGGAAATCAGGCTTGTCCATCAGGACTGTATGGCCACAGTCGGCCAGGTCGGCAACATCGATCATGAAAACGTGATGTCAGGGAAAGCCGGCCGCACCAGATGGCTTGGTATCAGGCCGACTGTCAGGGGAGTAGCTATGAATAAGGTTGATCACCCCCATGGCGGCGGAAGGGGTAAATCCAAAGGCGGCAGGCATCCTGTCAGCCCGTGGGGGCAACTGAGCAAAGGTTATAAAACAAGGCGAAGAAAATCAACCGAAAGATGGATCATACAGCATAGAAAGTAGTTATTGTCTGCGATACGGAGGCGCTAATAAATGGGAAGATCGCTGAAAAAAGGTCCTTATATTGATCCCAGACTGATGGAGAAAATCGAGCTTATGAATGAAGGCGGAGAGAAAAAGCCCATAAAAACCTGGTCCAGGCGTTCCACCATTTCTCCTGAAATGGTGGGCCATACGTTCATGGTCCATAATGGGAGAAATTTTATTCCCGTTTTTATCACTGAAAGCATGATAGGCCATAAACTCGGTGAATTTTCGCCCACAAGGACATTCAAGGGCCACAGCTCGCCAACTGAACGCAGCTCGTCCCTTACGTAACATCAGGAAAAGAGGAACCTACGGTGGACATAAAAGCTCAGATAAAATTTGCCAATACCAGCAATCGCAAGGTGAAAAGGGTGATAGACCTTGTCAGGGGCAAAGGCCTGGATGAATCTATAAATGCTGTAAGATTCACCCCGTTTTCGGCATCCAAGCTTGTTTTTAGCGTGCTTAATTCCGCGCTGGCTAACGCAAAACATTCAAACCTTAATCCCGCAAAACTATACATAAAAGAGATCTATGCAACCCAGGGGCCGACAACTAAAAGGTTCAGGGCCGGTTCCAGGGGCACGGCAAAACCCGTAAGGCACAAAACATCTCATTTGACAGTTACTGTAACCGAGAGGGGAGGAGCATAATGGGCCAGAAGGTCAATCCTTTGGGTTTTAGGCTTGGGATCATTAAAACCTGGAGTTCTAAGTGGTTTGCCCAGAAGGGCTACGCATCTTTGCTTCTCGAGGATAAAAGCATAAGGGACTATATAAAGAAAAAACTGTATCACGCGGGAATTTCCAAGATAGAGATCGAAAGAAAGGCTATACAGCAGCGCCTCAGCGTTTTGATTTATACCGCGCGCCCGGGAATAATCATAGGACGCAAGGGCACGGAGATAGAAAAGATCAAAGAGGAACTGCAGAAGCTCACGGGCAAACAGGTATACATAAATATAATGGAAGTCAAGAGCCCCGAGACAGACGCGCAGCTGGTAGCCGAGAACGTAGCTTTGCAGCTTGAGAGGAGAATCGCTTTCCGGCGCGCGATGAAACAGGCTGTTTCAGATGCCCTTCATTCGGGCGCGCTGGGCGTTAAGATAAACTGCGCAGGAAGACTCGGCGGATCTGAAATAGCCAGGACAGAATGGTACAGGGAAGGAAGGATTCCGCTCCACACCCTGAGAGCCGATATTGACTACGGTTTTGCCGAAAGCCATACAACCTACGGCAAGATAGGCATCAAGGCATGGATATTCAAGGGTGAAATAATACCTTCCCCGAAGAGCGGGAAGACTGAAGAAGGGGTGCAGAAAAATGCTGATGCCCAAAAGAGTGAAATTCCGTAAACACCATCGCGGCAGGATGACGGGTGTTGCCACGAGGGGACAGAATCTTAACTTAGGAGAATACGGCCTTAAGGCCCTTGAATGCTGCTGGATGACTGCCAGACAGATCGAGGCTGCAAGGGTCGCTATTTCAAGGGGAATAAAAACCGGAGCAAAGCTCTGGCTGAGGATTTTCCCGGATAAATGCGTTACAAAGAAGCCTGCCGAAACCAGAATGGGCAAAGGCAAGGGAGCGCCGGACCACTGGGTGGCAGTCATAAAGCCGGGCAGGGTTCTTTTCGAGCTGGGCGGAATTGATGAAGAGTTCGCGAGGGAGCTTATGGGCCTGGCCGCGGACAAGCTTCCCATAAAAACTAAATTTATAACGAGACAGAGATGAAAAGACTGGATTTTCTCAGAGAATTAAGGAACCTGAATTTTCAAGAATTGAAACTGCGGGCACAGGAGCTTAAGACGCAGCTCCTTGAGATCCGTATCAAGTTGAAAGAGGGGTTGGGGAAAAATCCACTCTTGCTGAGGGGACTTCGCCGTGAGATCGCTGTCATCAATACCGTTCTGAGAGAAAAGGAGCGCAAAATTTGAGCAGGAGCATAAGGAAAATACTCAGGGGCAAGGTCATAAGCGCGAAGATGAAAAAGACCAGGGTGGTGCTCTGGGAAGGCCTGAAAAGACACCCGTTTTATTCGAAAGTAATGCGGACCAGGAAAAAGCTATACGTGGATGATCCGCAGGAGAGTTCAAAAGTGGGCGACATGGTTGAAGTCATGGAGACACGCCCGATGAGCAAGCTTAAAAGATGGAGGCTTTTGAAAATCCTGCAGGAAATGAAATAAAAGAAAGAGAGTGATATGGTTCAACCCAGAACAATGCTTGATGTTGCCGACAATTCGGGAGCCAGGCTGATACAGTGTATAAGAGTGCTTGGCGGTTCCAATAAGAAATACGGAAGGATAGGGGATATCATTGTGGCATCCGTAAAGGAAGCTATACCTGAGTCCGCAGTCAAAAAAGGCGAGGTTGTGAAAGCGGTCATCGTCCGGACCAGGAAAGAATTAAGGCGCAGCGACGGTTCGTATGTAAAGTTCGACGATAACGCCGCTGTTCTGGTAGACGATGACGGCAATCCAAGGGGCACGAGAATATTCGGGCCCGTAACACAGGAACTCAGGGAAAAGAAATTCCTGAAAATACTTTCCCTGGCTCCGGAAGTAGTTTAGCAAACACAGGACGGATCATGAAAATACGAAAAGGCGATCTCGTAACCGTTATATCGGGCGATGAAAAGGGAAAGTCAGGCAGGGTCCTGCACGTTCTGCGTGACAAAAACAGACTGATAGTCGAAAGGGTTAATATGGTAAAACGCCACATGCGCCCGACACAAGATTTTCCCCAGGGAGGGATACGGGAGAAAGAAGCTTCTATGCACATGTCCAACGCCATGCTGGTCTGCCCTAAATGCGGGCAGGAAACGCGCGCCGGTGACAGGATCACGGAGCAGAAGACCAAACTAAGAATTTGCAGGAAGTGCAACGAGGTGATAGATGAAGCAAGAAGAGCATAGTCCGGAAAAAACAAGGGTGAAACCAAGGCTTCTTGAATACTACCAGAAAGAAGTTATTCCGGCGCTTATAAAAAAATTCAATTATTCAAATCCGCTGGAAGTTCCAAGGTTGACCAAGATCGTCATAAATATCGGGGTTGGCGAAGGCGGGGATGACCAGAAAGCCATAGATGCCGCGGTAAACGATCTTGCGATGATAACCGGGCAGAAGCCTGTTATAACAAGGGCAAAGAAATCCATATCGAATTTCAAGCTCCGGAAAGGTGCTACCATCGGCTGCAAGGTTACCCTGCGTAGAGATTATATGTATGAGTTTTTCGACCGTCTTGTTAACACGGTTCTGCCCAGGATCAGGGATTTCAGCGGGATACCGTCAAAAATCTCTGACGGACACGGTAACTTTACCATCGGGCTGAAAGAGCAGATAATATTTCCCGAGATAGACTACGATAAGATCTACAAAATGCGCGGAATGGACATAACTATAGTTACCACTACCGACAAAGATGAAGAAGGAAAGGAAATGCTGGTTTTGATGGGCATGCCTTTTTCAAAAAAAATATAATATGCGAGGTATCAGAGATATATGGCAAGAATAGCGCTGATGGAGAAAAACAAAAGGGAACCCAAGTTCAAGATAAGGAAAAGAAACAGGTGCCATCTCTGCGGCCGGCCTAGAGGCTACATGAGAAGGTTTGGCCTTTGCAGGCTCTGTTTCAGAATCCTGGTGCACAAGGGTGAAGTCCCCGGCGTTATAAAAGCTAGCTGGTAGAATATGCAGGCAGCGGTTTTAAACAGGAGGGATTGTGAGCAGTGATCCAATAGCCGACATGCTGGTAAAGATCTCAAACGCAAGCAAGGTCAGGAATGAAAGGGTAGATATTCCTGCCTCCAAGATAAAGGAAGGCATTGCCAAGATACTCCAGGCAGAGGGATTCGTAAAGAGCTATAAGACCATAGAAGACCGCAAGCAGGGAATACTGCGCATATATCTGAAATACGGGCCCAGAAACGAAGCGGTAATTAACGGTGTAAGGAGAATAAGCAGGCCGGGGTTGCGCAGGTATATCGGCAACAGCGAAATACCCAGGGTCAGCGGCGGGCTGGGGATCGCGATCCTGTCAACTTCAAAAGGTATTTTAAGCGATAAGGATGCCAAGGCGCAAAGCCTGGGCGGCGAAGTAATCTGTTATGTCTGGTAAGGAGAAAGTATGTCGAGGTTGGGCAAAAGACCTGTAGATATCCCGGGCGGTGTTAAAGTTGAAGTGCAGGGAAGCCTTGTCAAGATCGAAGGACCCAGGGGAAAGATTGAAAGAATTTTTTCACCGCGCATGAAAATATCAAAACAGGACAACCGCATTCTTGTAGAAAGGCAGTCAGATGAAAAAATCGACAAATCCCTTCACGGGCTTACGCGCAGGCTTATACTCAATATGGTTACGGGTGTGATCAAGGAATTCGAAAGAAAGTTAGAGATAAACGGGCTCGGGTATAAAGCCCAGGTCCAGTCCGACAAACTGATATTGCAGATCGGTTTCACTCATCCCGTGCCGATCCTGATACCCCAGGGCATCAAGATAACTGTTCAGGAGAACAAGATATCCGTTAAAGGCGTTGATAAAGAAACGGTAGGACAGGTCGCGGGTCTTATAAGAAGTATCAAGCCCGCGGAACCCTACAAAGGCAAGGGTATAAGATATAGTGACGAGATCGTGAGAAGGAAGGCAGGCAAAGCGGTAGTAAAAACAGCCGGACCATAATGCAAAAAGCGAGCAGATAAAATGAAAATAATAGACCGCAAAAACCTGCGGGAACGCAGGCATGTAAGAAGCAGGAAAAAACTAACAGGGACCGCAGATAAACCAAGGGCTGTTGCATTCAGAAGCCTTAGGCATATATATCTCCAGGCTGTTGATGACATCAAGGGCCTGACGTTGGTTTCGGTTTCAAGCATTGACAGCGGCATAGCAAAAAACCTGAAGGACACGAAGAAGGTCGATGCCGCAAAACAGGTGGGCAGGGAATTTGCCGCCAAACTTATTGCCAGGGGTATAAAAAAGATAGTATTCGACCGCGCCGGATACCTTTATCACGGCAGGATA
The DNA here is from genome assembly GCA_001871075.1 of Candidatus Desantisbacteria bacterium CG1_02_49_89. Taxonomy (GTDB): domain Bacteria; phylum Desantisbacteria; class UBA1551; order UBA1551; family UBA1551; genus UBA1551. The sequence goes on along the minus strand of MNUP01000012.1, from coordinate 12,068 downwards.
AAAGCCCTGGCAGACGGTGCGAGAGAGGGTGGTTTGCAGTTCTGACCATAACCAAAGGGGGACGAGTTGTACGGCAGAAGAGAATCACATTCGGGATTCAAAGAAAAAGTAATATGCATCAACCGTGTTTCAAAGGTCGTGAAGGGCGGGAAACGCTTCAGTTTCAACGCCCTTATTGTACTAGGTGACGGCAACGGAAAGCTCGGAAGCGCCATAGGGAAGGCAAACGACGTCAGTGATGCGATACAGAAGGGCGTGGAAAGGGCAAAGAAAGAGATGATCTCCGTGCCGCTCATAGGCACAACAATACCTTACGCTGTCACAGGACGCTTCGGGGCCAGCAAGATCCTTATGAAGCCCGCGTACCCCGGGACAGGTATGATAGCGGGAGGTCCGATGAGGGCTGTGTTCGAATGCGCCGGTATAAAGGATATTATCTCAAAATCTCTTGGTTCCAACAATCCCTTTAACCTGGTATATGCCGCCTTCGAGGGTTTAAGACAGATAAAAACCGAAGAACAGGTTAAAAAATTAAGGGGTATAGAAGAGGGAACAAATGAGACTGCATGAATTAAAGCCGGTTCCCGGTTCGCGGCACAGGCAGAAAAGGGTTGGGCGCGGGCCAGGTTCAGGCCACGGAAAAACCTGCTGCAGGGGGCATAAAGGCCAGAGAGCAAGGAGTGGAGCCAATATAAAGCCTAATTTTGAAGGCGGGCAAACACCTCTTTATAAAAGGGTCCCCAAAAGGGGATTCAATCCCTTGCCAAAGCAGCATTACGTAGTCCTTAACCTTTCCGCCCTGAGTGGGTTCGAAGGAGAGGTAAACCCGCAGGAACTAAAAAAATCCGGCCTGCTGGATACCGGCAACGAAAGAATCAAAATTTTAGGTGAAGGGAACCTGGAAAAACCGCTTAGGATAAAAGCCAATTCTTTCAGCGTCCATGCAAGGGAGAAGATTGAAAAAGCCGGCGGCAAGGCGGAGGTAATTTAATGCTTTCGACTTTTCAGAATATTTTTAAAATACCGGAACTCAGAAAACGCATTCTGTTCACTATAGTAATGGTAATCGTATACAGGCTTGGTTCTTTTATCCCTACGCCTGGAGTGGATGCCAGGGCTTTAAGTCTCTTTTTCTCAACGCAGACAAAAGGCCTGCTGGGCCTGGTTGATATGTTTTCAGGAGGCGCGCTGAGCAAGTTCTCGGTATTTGCGCTCGGAATAATGCCTTATATAAGCACTTCCATCATTATTTCGCTTCTTACGGTCGTTATACCCCAGCTTGAACAGCTCCAGAGAGAAGGAGAGGCAGGAAGAAAGAAAATAAACCAGTATACGAGGTACGGAACTATTTTTCTGTGCGTGATGCAGGGTTTTTTTACAAGCTTCTGGCTGCAGAAACAGAACGTGGGAGGCCTACCCGTGGTTTTTAACCCGGGGATCGGTTTCCAGCTTACAGCCATAATTACGCTCACGGCCGGAACCGTCTTCTTAATGTGGATAGGCGAGCAGATTACCGAGTACGGGATCGGGAACGGCATATCGTTCATCATTTTTGCGGGCATCGTTGACCGCATACCGCGGGCGATTGTTGGGACCTTCAGGCTACTGCGCGTCGGGCAGTTGAATATATTCACGCTGGGTTTCGTGCTTGCGGTTGCCGCGGTGACCATTATCGGCGCGATATTCATCGAACAGGGCGTCCGTAAGATACCGGTGCAATATGCCCGTCACATTGTGGGCAGGAAGGTTTACGGAGGGCAGAGCACATACCTCCCTTTAAAGGTCGATATGTCGGGAGTCATCGCCGTTATTTTTGCCATATCTGTGCTCATGATACCCGCTTTTATAACACAGGTCCTTCCGTTTAAATTTCTGCAGAGTTTTGTGAAATGGTTCCAGAACGGAGGGATACTGTATACGCTTTTATACGCCGGGCTCATAATATTTTTCTGTTATTTCTATACCGCTATCGTTTTTAATCCTACTGATGTTGCGGAGAATATGAAAAAATACGGAGGCTTTATACCTGGCGTAAGGCCAGGCAAGCCGACCGCGGAACACATCGACAGGATAATAATGAGGATAACCCTTATAGGCGCCCTGGCAGTCGCGGCAATTGCGGTTGTTCCTGATATATTCCAGCGCAGGTTCAACGTCCCGTTCGATTTCGGAGGGACTGCGCTGCTTATAGTCATAGGCGTCGCGCTTGACACTATGAAACAGGTGGAATCGCACCTGCTTATGCGCCATTATGAAGGCTTCATGAAAAAAGGAAGGCTTGTAGGAAGATCAACCAGGTTCTAATATATTATCCGGTAAACATATGAAAATAATAGTTCTTGGTCCCCCTGGTTCGGGAAAAGGCACGCAGGCTGTAAGGCTGGGCAAATACTGCAGGGTCCCCCACATTTCAACCGGAGACATTCTGCGGCAGCTTGTTAAGGGAAAAACCTTCCTTGCGAAGCGAGTCAAATCATACATGAACAGCGGGAAACTCGTGCCTGACAGGATCATCGTAGATATTGTTTCAGGGCGCCTTGCTGAAAAGGATGCAAAAAAAGGTTTCGTTCTTGATGGTTTCCCGCGTAATCTGAACCAGGCTGAAATCCTTGAAAAACTCGCGATGGTCAAGGACAAACCCAAAGTTTTTAACCTAAAAGCAAGCGATAAAACGCTGGTAAAACGCATAAGCGGGCGCAGGGTCTGCGGTTCCTGCAGGGCAAATTACCACGTTGAATACAATCCCTCTAAAATAATGGAAAAGTGCGCCAATTGCGGAGGCAGTCTTTACCAGCGCGACGATGATAAGCCGCAGGCGATCCGCAACAGATTAAAAGTATACAAGAAGGAATCCCGGCCGCTTGTCAGGTATTACGCCAAAAAGAAGATGCTTGTATCAATAAACGGCGAGAAAACCGAAAAGGAAGTTTTTAGTTCCTTGATAAAACATCTGAAGAAATGATAAACATACGATCCAGGGAAGAAATAGCCGGCATAGAAAAGGCATGCAGGATAGCAGCGGAAATACTCGATATTTTGAAAAGGGAAGCCAGGGCAGGGAAAAGCACCCAGTTCCTTGATGACGCAGCGCAAAAAATCTGCGCAAACAAAAAAGCAAGGCTTGCATTCAAAGGCTACAGGGGTTTTCCCGGCAATATCTGCACCTCTGTGAACGACGAGGTTGTGCACGGAATACCATCGTCAAGGATTTTGGAAAAAGGCGATATAGTAGGGATTGATGTCGGAGTTTGCTGCAACGGATTTTACGGGGACACCGCTGCAACTGTGGGCGTTGAAAGTATTTCCAGCGAAGCTAAAAAACTGCTGGAGGCAACGGAAGCCGCTCTGTACAAAGGGATAGAGAAAGCAAGAGAAGGTAACAGGCTTTCCGATATATCGCACGCGGTTCAGTTTTATGTGGAATCAAGGGGTTATTCAGTCGTAAGGGAGCTGACAGGACACGGCATAGGCAGGAACCTTCATGAAGAACCCGGAATTCCTAATTTCGGCCCTCCCGGCAAAGGCCCTGTTCTGAAAAAAGGCATTGTGCTCGCGATAGAGCCGATGGTCTCGCAGGGAAGGAAAGAAATAACGATTCTTGATAACGGATGGACAGTTGTCACAAGGGACCGCAGCCTTGCAGCGCATTTTGAGCATACTATTTCCGTTGATTCGGCCGGCCCGCGCATACTTACGCGTATTTAACGGCATCACAGGAGGATTTTGTTTATGCCCAAGGAAGAAGTACTGAAGGTTAACGGAATCGTCGTTGAATCACTGCCCAATGCTTTTTTTCGGGTAGAGATTGAAGGCGGGCATAAGGTTCTCGCCCACGTCTGCGGAAAGATGAGGATGAACTTTATCAAAATACTGCCCGGGGACAAAGTAACCGTTGAGCTTTCGCCATACGACCTTACAAAGGGCAGGATTACATACAGGACAAAATAAGAGGGATAGAAAATGAAAGTCAGAGCCTCTGTAAAACCAATCTGTAAGAAATGCAAGGTAATCCGAAGGATGGGAGTTGTAAGGGTTATTTGCACAAATCCCAAGCACAAACAGCGCCAGGGATAACAGGAGAGTAAAATTTATGGCAAGAATTGCCGGAGTGGAAATACCGCCAGGTAAAAGGATAGAAATATCACTGACCTATATTTACGGCCTGGGCAGGAATTCGTCAAGGAAAATACTTGAAAGGGCGAATGTTGACCCGAACAAGCGCACAAAAACCCTTTCCGAAACGGAGATAGCCAGCCTGAGGAACATTATCGAAAAGGAATACAAGGTAGAGGGTGACCTGCGCCAGGAAATTGCCATGAATATCAAGAGACTGATAGACATCAAATCATATAGGGGCATGAGGCATCTCCGCAGCCTGCCTGTCAGGGGGCAGAGGACGCGCACCAACGCCCGCACCAGAAAAGGACCGAAAAAAACTATAGGAGTTGTCAGGATGACAAAAGAAAAGACCAGAAAGGAGGATTCTGATAAATGATACAACCCAAGAAAGCCGTAAGGGGAGAGGTCAGGAAGGGAATAGTCCACATACACTGTACTTTTAATAATACGATAGTTACGATCATTGACCCGCAAGGCGGGGCAATAGCATGGGCTAGTTCGGGCAGCGTGGGATTCAAAGGTACGCGCAAAGGCACTCCTTTTGCGGCCCAGCTCGCTTCGGAAGCCGCGGCAAAGAAAGCAATGGAAAGAGGAGTAAAGGAAGTCGATGTCGAACTAAAGGGTCCCGGATCGGGTAGGGAAACCGCGATCAGGGCATTGCAGATAGCAGGGCTTGTGATCATTTCGATCAAAGACGTTACCCCGATACCGCATAATGGCTGCAGGCCGCCCAAGAGAAGAAGGGTATAATACCATTAATTTCAAATTAAAAATTTATCCAAAAGGGATCCCTTCGGGACAATTTAAAATATGTTGAGCTGGTAGCGAAATCCCCCTGCTTGCCCATTCAGGCCAAGGGGGACAATTTGAAATCTGAGGGAGAAAAGGTGGGAAGATATACTGGTCCAAGATGCAAGTTATGCAGGCGGGAAGGCGTTAAGCTTTTTCTTAAAGGGAAGAAGTGCACGGCTAAATGCACGCTGGATAAAAGAGCGCAGGTCCCCGGGCAGCACTGGCAGAAACCAACAAAACTTTCTGATTACGGGCTGCATTTAAGGGAAAAGCAGAAATTATGCCGCATATACGGCCTGATGGAAAGACAGTTCAAGAAATGTTTCCGCCGCGCTCAGTCAGAGAAGGGCATCACGGGTGAAAATTTCCTGAGGTTGCTTGAGAGAAGGCTTGATAACGTTGTTTTCAGGCTGGGTCTTGCTTCCACACGCGGTTTCGCAAGGCAGATGGTCAGCCACGGTCATTTTACAGTCAACGATAAAAGGTTAGATATACCCTCATATCTTGTGGAAGTGGGGGATATTATTAAGATAGGAAGTCGTTCGGAAGGTCTTCTGCTGAAAATAAAGGAAAGTGTTGAAACTTCAAAGGAAAGAGGCGTGCCTTCGTGGCTTAGTTTTGAAGAAAACAATCTTGTCGGAACAGTCAGGGCATTTCCCACAAGGCAAGAGATGGCTATACCCATTCAAGAGCAGTTGATAGTCGAATTCTATTCCAAGTGAAAATTGTCTGAACAAAAGGACGGAGAAATGGAAAAAGATGTCTTGATAAGGGAGCTGGAGAAGCCAAAGAAGATCATCTGGGAGAAAAAGACACCAACATATGGAAAATTGATCGCTGAACCTTTAGAAAGGGGGTATGGAATAACCGTAGGCAACGCACTGCGCAGAATACTGCTTTCGTCGCTGCCCGGATCCGCTCCCACATCCGTGAAAATCGAGGGAGTTCTGCATGAGTTTTCGACAATTCCGGGCGTCCTGGAAGATGTGCTTAATATAATACTCAACCTGAAGGGATTGTTGATAAAATCAACCTCACCGGCTGGCATCGCGGTAAAGATAAAAGCCAAGGGAGTCAAAGAAGTGAAAGCAGGCGATATCATCATCGATAAAAGGATCAAGATATTGAACCCTGAAATGCACATCGCGACCCTGACTGACCCGTCCGCTTCCCTCCAGATGGAAGTAAATATAGCGAACGGAAGGGGTTATGTGCCAAGCGAAACAAACAAGAAAGATAACGTACCCATAGGCGTGATACCCATGGATTCGCTGTTCTCCCCGGTCAAAAGGGTCAGTTACAACGTTGAGGAAACAAGGGTGGGGCAGCTTACCAATTATGATAAATTAATAATGGAGATATGGACAGACGGCAGAATAACACCTTATGAAGCCCTGATTGCTTCTTCGAGAATACTCGTTGGTTACGTTTTGATATTTGCGGATCTGAAAGAGGGAGAAGTCGAAAAAACCATCCCTGATGAAAAAGAAAAACAGAAAGAAAAAATATTGATCCAGAGCGTTGAAGAGCTGGATCTTTCGGTCCGCGCATCCAAATGCGTAAGGACGCTGAACTTGAACACCATCAGCGAACTCACGCAGAAATCGGAAAAAGAGCTTTTAAAAATGAAGAATTTCGGCAAGAAGTCACTTAACGAAATAAAGGAAAAGCTTAAGAAATTTAGTTTATCTCTTGCCGAGGAAAAAAAATAGAAGGGAAGGATTAAGTGTATCACCACAAAGGCTATAGAAAATTAGGGCGGATGTCCTCGCACAGAAAGGCTTTGTTCAGGAATTTATCATGCTCGTTCATCATGAGCGGCAAGGTAAAGACCCTTCTTTCTATTTCAAAAGAATTGAGAAGGGTAGCAGAAAGGATGATAACCCTGTGTAAAAAGGGCAGGCTTTCAGTTCTTGCCAGCGTTCTGCAGAACGCTGAAGCTTTCAAGAAAATACAGCAGATCGCCGATAAATATAAGGACAGAAAAGGCGGTTATACACGCATAATCAAAACGGGTCTGAGGAAGGGGGATGGCGCCCCTACGGCGATCATAGAGTTTGTTGAATAATCAAATATCCGGTTATAATAGAATAAAACTTGACAAAGCATCAAAACTATGATATACTATAAATCTCTTATAAAGCTGCTTCATATAGTATATATTACTGCAATAATAATGTAAAGGTATCATTGTTCTTTGAATATGTAAGCTTGTGAAAAAGCTCAAAAGTAGTTGTTATTAGAGAGTTTGATCCTGGCTCAGGATTAATGCTGGCGGCGTGCCTAATACATGCAAGTCGAACGGGAGTTTACCGGCAATATGCGGCTAAGGGTAACTTTAGCTGTATGATGTTGGTTGATTTTAGTGGCGAACGGGTGAGTAATGCATGGACAACCTGCCTTAAAGAGGGAAATAATCCCGAGAAATCGGGACTAATGTCCCATAAGACCACAGATACGCATGTTTCAGTGGTTAAAAACTGCGATGTTGAATCGTGGCGCTTCAAGAAGGATCCATGTCCTATCAGCTAGTTGGTGTGGTAAAGGCGCACCAAGGCTATGACGGGTAGCCGGTCTTAGAGGGTGTACGGCCACAATGGGATTGAGATACGGCCCATACTCCTACGGGAGGCAGCAGTAAGGAATTTTCCACAATGCCCGAAAGGGTGATGGAGCGACGCCGCGTGGGTGATGAAGGTCTTCGGATTGTAAAACCCTTTTGTAAAGGATGAACTTACAGTACTTTACGAATAAGCTTCGGCCAACTCTGTGCCAGCAGCCGCGGTAAGACAGAGGAAGCAAGCATTATCCGGAATGACTGGGTGTAAAATGTGTGTAGGTGGTTAAATAAGTCAAATGTGAAATCCCGATGCTTAACATCGGAACTGCATTTGATACTGTTTATCTTGAGTTCGAGCGAGGAGGGCGGAATTCCCGGTGGAGCGGTGAAATGCGTTGAGATCGGGAGGAACACCAATGGCGAAGGCAGCTTTCTAGCTCGAAACTGACACTGAGGCACGAAAGCTAGGGGAGCAAACAGGATTAGATACCCTGGTAGTCCTAGCTGTAAACTATGGATACTGGGTGTGGGTTCTTAATGAATCCGCGCCGAAGTTAACGCGTTAAGTATCCTACCTGGGGAGTACAGTCGCAAGACCGAAACTCAAAGGAATTGACGGGGGCTCGCACAAGCGGTGGAACACGTGGTTTAATTCGATGCTAAGCGAAAAACCTTACCGGGGTTTGACATGCTGATAGTACGATCCTGAAAGGGAAAGGACCCGCCTTTGGCGGGAATCAGCACAGGTGCTGCATGGCTGTCGTCAGTTCGTGTCGTGAGATGTTGGGTTAAGTCCCGTAACGAGCGCAACCCCTATCTTTAGTTGTTCCGGTTAATTCCGGGAATCTCTAAAGAAACCGCCTCAGATAATGGGGAGGAAGGCGGGGATGACGTCAAGTCCGCATGGCCCTTATGTCCCGGGCTACACACGTGTTACAATGGGGCCGACAGAGAGTTGCAAGATCGCAAGATGGAGCTAATCTCTAAACGGTCCCTTAGTTCAGATTGTAGGCTGCAATTCGCCTACATGAAGTAGGAATCGCTAGTAATCGCGGATCAGCAGGCCGCGGTGAATACGTTCCCGAGCCTTGTACACACCGCCCGTCACACCATGAAAGCTGGGAGTACCTGAAGTTCTGAGTAATCGGAACAAGGGTAAAACCAGTAATTGGGGTGAAGTCGTAACAAGGTAGCCGTATCGGAAGGTGCGGCTGGATCACCTCCTTTCTAAAACCTTATAGAGGGATCCGGTTATCGGTGACCGGATTTAATGGTTTTAAGTGGGATAAGTATGCCCACTTGGTATATAAAATGTATTGGTTTTATAGCACCGAGCTATAATCCTTGTGCTTCACGGGCCTATAGCTCAGGTGGTTAGAGCGTACCCCTGATAAGGGTAAGGTCTCTGGTTCGAGCCCAGATAGGCCCATTTTTTCGCTGAAGGCGAAAAAATAGAGCAATTGAGCAATGGAGAATAGAGCAATAGAGAAAAAAAGCGAAATCGCGGTCTATTGCTCAATTTTCTATTTTCGGATTTTTAATATTGCTAATTTTAAATTTTGAAAGGGGATGTAGCTCAGCTGGTAGAGCGACTGCTTTGCAAGCAGTAGGTCGCCCGTTCGAATCGGGTCATCTCCACCATTGACTATAGCGAAAATTAATTGTAGATATATTTCAGTAAATAGGTTCTTTGACAATTGCAAGTGTGGTTAAGCTACAAAGAGCGCATAGTGGATGCCTTGGCACAAGATGGCGATGAAAGGCGTGGCAAGCTGCGATAAGCTGCGGTGAGATGCAAACAATCTTTGACCCGCAGATTCCTGAATGGGGCAACCCGTCCACCGATGAGGTGGTCATTCATGCGTAAATACATAGCGTATGAAAGCTATACCGGGTGAAGTGAAACATCTCAGTAACCCGAGGAAAAAAGACCGAATGGTATTCCCTCAGTAGTGGCGAGCGAAAGGGGAACAGCTCAAATTTCACCATATGCCTAAAGGCTATACCTGTTGTATGGTGGAAAGTTATAGGACCCGGCCTGGTCCGTGTATAGACAGACCAGGAAGTTACAAATTCTTTCCTTAGCAGAATAATACTGGAATGGTTAACCAAAGAAGGTGAAAGTCCTGTAAGCGAAAAGGAAAGGACTTCCGGCTGGGTTCCTGAGTACCACGGGGCACGTGAAACCCTGTGGGAAGTTTGCCCGACCATGGGCAAAAGCTAAATACAATCTTGTGACCGATAGTGAACTAGTACCGCGAGGGAAAGGTGAAAAGTACCCCGAAAGGGGAGTGAAAAGTACCTGAAACTGTGTGCTTACAAGCAGTAGGAGGACCATGTTCCTATTCCAGGCAGCACTCGTTGTTGTCTGGAAGACGGAACGGTCTGACTGCGTGCCTTTTGCAGAATGAGCCAGCGAGTTACTCGGTGCAGCAAGGTTAAGCCCCGATGGGGCGAAGCCGCAGCGAAAGCAAGTCTTAATAGGGCGTTTAGTTGCATCGAGTAGACCCGAAACTAAGTGATCTATCCATGGTCAAGATGAAATTCCGAGAAATCGGAATGGAGGTCTGAACACGTTAGTCTCGAGAAACTATGTGATGAACTGTGGATAGGGGCGAAAGACCAATCTAACTTAGAGATAGCTGGTTCTCCCCGAAATAGCTTTAGGGCTAGCCTTGCATAATTACCATCAGGGGTAGAGCACTGAATGGACTAGCATCCTTAACCGGATTGCAAATCCAATCAAACTCCGAATACTGATGGTTACAACGCAGGAGTCAGCCTGTGAGGGATAATCTTCATGGACAAAAGGGGAACAACCCAGACCGCCGGATAAGGTCCCAAAGAATGGACTAAGTGGAAAAGGATGTGGGATTGCATAGACAACTAGGATGTTGGCTTAGAGGCAGCCATCATTTAAAGAGTGCGTAACAGCTCACTATTCGATGCAGTCCTGCGCCGATAATCTACGGGGCTCAAGTTCATCACCGAAGCCGCGGATGCATTACCGCCCCCTAAAGGGGTTTAACGACGGGATGCGTGGTAGGGGAGCGTCCTGATTCGGTTGAAGGCATACCGAGAGGAGTGCTGGATGAATCAGGAGTGACGATGCTGGCATGAGTAGCGATAATTTCTATGAAAAATGGGAACGCCGAAAATCTAAGGTTTCCTTGAGCAAGGCTAATCCGCTCAGGGTAAGTCGGGACCTAAGCCGAGGCACTGAATGCGTAGGCGATGGACAAATCCGTTAATATTCGGATACCGCCTGAAAACGTTATCACCAATGGGGTGACCCAGGAAGGTAAGATCAGCTCTGCGACGGTTTGCAGGGTCGAATCTCTTAGGAAGGCTGTCCAGGAAAATCCGGGCGGCCGTTAATTCCAAGGAGTTACCGGGAGTTCCGTTAATAGCGGGATGAACTGGTCTATCCTACACTGGCGAGAAAAACCTCTAGGGAGTTTTTAGGTGCCCGTACTATAAACCGACACAGGTAGATGAGGAGAGAATCCTAAGGCGCTCGAGAGAACCATCGTTAAGGAACTAGGCAAGTTGACTCCGTAACTTCGGAAGAAGGAGTGCCCAGAATACAGTGGAAAGCGGATAGTGAAAAGTGAAAGAGTGTCGAAAGATACAATTTCATTCGTAGCTATTTGCCGGAAGCTGTCCCTTTTGGGTCGCAGAAACAAGCCCCCGGTGACTGTTTATCAAAAACACAGGTCTCTGCTAAGGCGATAAGCCGAAATATAGGGACTGACGCCTGCCCGGTGCTGGTAGGTTATGAGGAGGTGTTATTTCCGCCGTAAGGCGGAGAGAAGCGCTGAATTTAAGCCCCAGTAAACGGCGGTCGTAACTATAACGATCCTATGGTAGCGAAATTCCTTGTCGGGTAAGTTCCGACCCGCATGAATGGCGTAACAATCAGGGGACTGTCTCAACGATGGACTCGGCGAAATTGTACTACCGGTGAAGATGCCGGTTTCCCACGACAGGACGGAAAGACCCCGTGGAGCTTTACTGTGATTTGATCCTGAATTTTGGGTGTGAATGTAGAGAATAGGTGGGAGGCTTTGAAGTCCCGACGCTAGTTGGGACGGAGCCGCCAGTGTAATACCACCCTTTTTCACTTGAAGTTCTAACCTTTATCCCTATATCGGGATAAGGAACAAGGTCAGAAAGACAGTTTGACTGGGGCGGTCGCCTCCTAAAGAGTAACGGAGGTGTCCAAAGGTTCCCTCGATCTGGTTAGAAATCAGATTAATGAGCGCAAAGGCATAAGGGAGCCTGACTGCGAGACAAACAAGTCGAGCAGGTGCGAAAGCAGGGCTTAGTGATCCGGCGGTTCCGTATGGAAGGGCCGTCGCTCAACGGATAAAAGCTACCCCGGGGATAACAGGCTGATCTGGTCCAAGAGTCCACATCGACGACCAGGTTTGGCACCTCGATGTCGGCTCATCGCATCCTGGGGCTGAAGTAGGTCCCAAGGGTTGGGCTGTTCGCCCATTAAAGCGGTACGCGAGCTGGGTTCAATACGTCGTGAGACAGTATGGTCCTAATCCGTCGTGGGCGTAAGGATATTTGAGAGGAGCTGCTCCTAGTA
>MNUP01000069.1 GCA_001871075.1 Candidatus Desantisbacteria bacterium CG1_02_49_89 | reverse complement strand
AGGATACGAATACGGGACCGACTACTTCAACGGCATGATCGATGACGTGCGCATTTACAACCGGGCTCTTTCGGCTGACGAGGTCGCGATGCGCTACGCTTCCGGGGCATCCAGCGTTAGGTTCATCGGCGCCTCCAAGCTCGCGTTCATCACCCCGGAGAGGAGCGTGCAGCCGGGTTTTGTTTCGGATTCGATCGCGGTGCAGGCGCAGTGGGGCGACGGGTCAAAAGCTTCGGGTTACAACGGCTACTGCCAGTTCTCCACCTCCTCGGGCCTTGGAAAGTTTTGCGCTTCGCAGGCAGGGGATACCTGGGCCTCGGCGCTCACCGTTAAAATGGAAAACGGAGAGACATATGTGTTCTACAGGGATTCAAGGCCCGGTTCGCCGACACTGACGGTTTCATCCGCCGGCCTGCAGGGGGCGACCCAGACGGCTTCAGTGGCGCAGGGCTCATTCTCAGGCACAGCTTCGTATATTACGGTAAGCAGTTCAACGGTTCCGGCCAACGGCGTAACTCCCTGCACAATGATCGTTTCGGTAACTGATTCGGCGCGCAACCCCATGCAGGGAATGGAAGCGGTCCTGCATACGGGGCGGGGTTTTGATACCATTGCCTACCCGTTCGGCCAGACAACTGACGCCAGCGGGAAATGCACTGCTGTTGTTGTTTCGTCGGTGCTGGGCAGCGTGACCCCCGCGTTCACGGTAACCGGGTATCCGGATACAATAACGCAGGTTTATTATCAGGACGCGCTTGCCGGGTTCTGGAATTTTGAGGAAGGCACCGGGGCTTCTTCTTCCGACCTTTCCGGGAACAATAATATCGGGACCCTTTCAGGAGCGGGGTGGACAACAGGCAGGTTCGGGTACGGGCTTGACATGGACGGGGAGAACGCGTTCATGACAGTTCCCCATTCACCCGGCATGTATCTGACGGACGCGATAACGGTCGAGGTGTGGATCTACCCGACTGATTCAGCCAAGCAGTTCAACAGGGTAATTGAGAAAGGGTGGGACGCGGAAGGTTCGTACATACTGATGGTAATGAACAGCACCGCTTATTTCGGCCTGGACCTGGACGGGGTGCAGAGGGGAATTTCCGGCGGTGCCATAACCAACAACCAGTGGCACCACCTTGCAGGGACATTCGACGGCAGCAATATAAGGCTTTACGTGAACGGCAGCCTTATAGGTTCTACCGCGTATATGAAGAGCTTCGGCAACTCAGCCACGTTCTACGTGAGCGGCACCGGGCACAACGCGTGTTTCAAGGGAATTATAGACGAAGTGAAAATATACAACAAGAGCCTTACGGGTGACGAGGTAAAGGCGGATTATGAGAACAGGGCCGGGCAGATGAGGTTCAGCGCCGGAAAATTAAAATTCGCCTCTGCTCCGTTCAGGGTAAGATCTGGAGGGGTTTCTGCCGCTGTTTCCATAAATGCTTCGGACGCGGCAGGCAATACGGATGACCTGTTCGGGGAAGCAGCCCTGCTTTCAACCAGTTCTGAGAGCGGCTCGTTCTCTTCTAACGGCATTGACTGGTCGGCGCCCGGGTCCGATTCTTCCGTTTATTTCAGCAAGGGGCAGGCATCTTTCTATTACCTGGATTACGCTTCAGGCAGGCCGGTGATAACGGTTTCACGGGCGGGTTTGTCAGCGGATACCCAGGCTGAGATCGTTTCAGCGTCGCGCGCTGTATTCGCTTCTTCTTCGTTCAGGATGCCTTCGACGCAGGTTTCCGATACGGTGACGGTTGTGATGCAGGACGAGCTCGGGAACACGGATGCGGGGTGGAGCGATACGATAGGACTTGTTTCAAACTCGGTCAAAGCCAGGTTCTCCGTAAGCAGGACCCCGTGGTCCGATACTACGGTCGTCTACGCTTCAGACGGGCTGGTCACGTTCTTTTATAAGGATGCAAAAGGAGGAACATCCGCAATCTACGTTGCGTCCTCTGACCTGACCGGTTACCAGCTGGAATATATCACTATGCCGGTCATCATTGTTCAGAAATTCCAGAGAAAGGACGGGGTTGATCCCGCGGATTACGCGACAACATCTCCGATCTCCGTGGGGCAGGAAGACACGGTTGAATGGAAGCTATTGATAAGGAATGCCGGGACAGAAACAGCGATAAATGTTATCGTAACCGACAAGGATGTTTTTGATACGTCTGTTTTTTCCGCGGTTGCTTTTGTTTCCCTGAACACCCATGTCCTGACAGGCAATCCCGTTGATTCGTGGGCTTATTCCACGGACCCGGCGCTTGCGGTTTGGGAAGCATGGGGAAGTGTTCCTGGCCCGGTTGGCGCGGATGTCAAAGGCCTGCGGTGGTTCATCAACACGCTTGTTCCAGGCGAGACGCGCAGCGTCCGCTTCAAAGTACGCATTAAATAATAAAAAGCGTGTCAGCGTGTCAACGTATCAACGTGTCAGCGCAACAACAAGGAATTTTATTGTAGGGCAAACCTTTAGGTTTGCGTGTTTTGGGAGTGGGTGCTCAATTCCGTAATCGTTATTTTTAAATCACCGTAATCGTCAGTTTAAAAAAGGAGGGGACCATGGAAGAGCAGAAGGGAGGGGGTCAGCTGAACGGCCTGACCTGGAAAGGCGTGATCGTGGGCCTGATATGCGTTGCTTTCATAAGCATTTTCAGCCCTTTCAGCGACCTGGTTGTCGGCACGGTCTGGAGCGGCGCGGAATTTTTGCCCGTTAACGTGGTATTCACGTTCACGGTGCTTGTCCTTGTGGTGAATTTCCTGCTGAAAAAAATGAAGGTAGGGCTTAACCAGAGCGAGCTCATGTTCATATACAGCATGATGCTCGTAAGCGGATGCATCGCGTCCCTTGGCCTGGTGCATTCACTCATACCGATAACCACAAAGGAGTTTTACGCTGCCAACCCGACTAACAGGTGGGCGCAGATACTGCATCCGTACCTTGTGAAATGGCTGGTCCCTGCCAACCCGAGTTCCATAACTTACCTCTGGGAAGGGCTGCCCCTGGGGATGAAAATACCCTGGGGAGACTGGGTAAGGCCTTTTGTGTCCTGGATCATACTCGCACTTTCAATGTACCTTGTAATGTTCTGCGTCGTGGTGCTCATGCGCAAGCAGTGGGTCCAGAACGAGAAACTTATGTTCCCGCTGGTTTCGCTTCCGTTAGAGATGGCAAAAGAGGAAGAAGGGCACGCCCTTTCGCCGTTCTTTAGGGACAAAGTGATGTGGATAGGGTTCGCTATACCGGCTGTTATCCTTACACTGAACGGCCTGCACCATTATTTTCCGTTCGTGCCGCAGATACAGCTGAACCTGTGGCTTTCGTCGTTCATCAAGACCAAACCGTGGGACGGTTTGAACCCGATAAACCTGGCGATGATATTCAGCGCGCTGGGCCTTACATACCTTTTACCCACCCAGCTTTCATTCAGCCTGTGGTTTTTCTACTTTTTCTTCAGGCTCCAGGCTATTGCCGGTTCGGCGATGGGTTTCCCGATGCCGATGATGTTCACGTATCCCACAAGGGCGTTTATCGGGTACCAGATCGCGGGCGGTATGATGGTTTTCGCAGGGTTCCTTTTCTGGGCTGCGAGGGCGGAGATAAAGAGGATCTTCACAAGGGCTTTCAGCAGGGAGAAGGATCCCGAAGAGGCGAACGAGCCGGTTTCATACAGGACCGCGCTGCTCGGCCTTATTGCCGGCCTGCTCTTCATCGGTTTCTGGGGCATGGCAGCTGGCGCGTCCTTCTGGCTGATCCTCATTATTTTCATCATCTTTTTCCTCATAGTCATTTCAGCGTCCAGGCTTGCGGCGGAAGGCGGCATTTATTTCTTCCAGGCATCCTTCAGGCCGTCTGACCTGATAATGGCTTTTACCGGAAGCACGATGCTGGGCACGAACAACATAGCCACGCTTATAGGCCCTGTGGAGCACGTGTTCATGAGGGACCAGCGAAGCGTGCTGATGCCTTCGCTTTTTGACAGCATGAAGATCACCGACGCGGCAAAATTAAAACCCAGGCATACCACGATCGTAATAGCACTGGGCATCCTGGTCACGATCCTTATTTCATACCCTACCTACATCGCGCTGATGTATAAGATCGGGGGAGTGAACTGCACGGGATACACCTGGGCTTATGGCCCTGAATGGGGGAGCATGCATTCTGCAAATCTTCTGAACAATCCCGTAAAGGCGAACCCGAAATACATCCTGTCAATGTTCATAGGCGTTGGCTCGATGATATTCCTGCTGTGGATGCGGCGCATGTTTCTCTGGTGGCCGTTCCACCCCCTGGGTTACATAATGGGGGATTCATGGCCCACTGTCCAGATATGGTTCCCGATAATGCTTGGATGGGCGATCAAGTCCCTGGTTATGAGGTTCGGCGGGATAAAGGTTTACCGCAGGCTTATGCCCGGATTCCTGGGGCTGATCCTGGGTGAATTCTTTGTCAAGGGTCTCTGGGTCGTGATAGATATGTTCACCGGCATACGCGGCCATACTGTCGCGCCCTTTCTATAAAATTCACTACTCCTAATTCTTCCTCCCCCTTACACGGGGGAGGATTGAGGTGAGGGTGTTGTTTGCGGGATGTGGGTGAAGATGCGCGTAGGGGCGACCTTGGTCGCCCAAAGGTAACCTTGTGGGTAGCCGCAGGCTTCAGCCTGCGCGTAGGGGCTCAATTTACCTGTCCGCCAATTTTTAAGGAGGATTGAACCCGAATATTTCGCCCGCCCCTTTGGGGCGAGGTCTCGCCCCGATGTCCATCGGGGCGGATAGGGCAAGGCTTTTCGAAGACCCCCGCCAAACTAACTGGCGGGCAAGCTGCCAATTTTATTAGGAGGGAGCCTTGCGTAATAATTCCCGTTTCCTCCTTTAATAAAGGGGGACATAGGGGGATTTTGTCCGCTGCGATTTATCGCATATTTGGAGCGGTCGGATTCATCCGACATAGTTATGCCATTCCTACCATTTTCAGTTTTTTCCGACGATAAACAAATTTCCACGCTCTTAAAAATTTTCTAATTTACACAAAAAAATCATTTTTTTCTTGACATAATTGTTATAATATGCTATAATTAGATATTGGAGGTGATAAAAATGATAAAATTGATGGCTGTCAGAATGCCTGAAGCTCTTATTAAAGAATTACAAAACATCCGCAAACAAAACGGGGTCGTAATATCTCATTTTGTTACTGAGGCGGTTGCCGAGAAGATCGAGGAAATGAAAGAAGATGAAGAAGATTTGGTTATTATAGAGTCCCGAAAGAATGAACCCTCAATGAGTGAAGCGGAATGGAATAAACATTTAAAACATAAAGGTCTAAATGTTTAATCTTATTGTAAAGAAAAGCGTTAAAAAAGATATTGAAAATATCAGCAGGGATGACCTTCAACGGATTGCTGATAATATTAAGGCTCTTAAATTTAATCCATTACCAATAGGAGTAAAGAAAATTAAAAAAGGTAAAGAATTTTATTATAGAATAAGACAAGGTAATTTTAGGATTGGATACAGGTTTGATTTAATAAATAAACTCATTGAAATCATCTATATAAGGCGAAGGAATGAAAGAACCTACTCTTCTTAAAAAACAATAACAAACAACAACAACCAAGAAAAACAACTAGTGCTCTGTAACACAAATATTTGAGTATCATTACCCTTAGATCGGAATGTAGTGGCAAACCTTTAGGTCTGCGTAACAAATAATTCAATATTCAAGGTCTGACCCCCTTTTTCGCGTTTTACCCTTATAATAAAAGGGAAACGGGGGAATGTCCGGGAGTATAATTGAAGAAGAAAAACTACTACTTTGATACCAGTATATTTAACTTTATGTTTGCCGATGATGCTCCGGAAAAAAGGGAGGTTACAGAAAAGCTTTTTAAGATTCTTTCCAAGCAAGCTGAAGGAATCTTTATTTCTGAAGAAGTCGCCAGAGAAATAGGCAGGGCGTCTGAGCCAAGAAAGACCCAGGTGGAGGATTTAGTGCGCAGGGTTGCTCCTCAGATGCTGGAAATTGATTCTGAAGCAGAAGCATTGGCTGATAGGTATATAAGGGAAGGTATAATTCCTGAAAAGTACCGTGCGGACGCTATCCATATTGCCGTGGCGGTAATAAATGAAATGGATGTCATAGTGAGCTGGAATTTTCAGCATATCGTCAAACTAAAAACAAGGACAGAAGTAAACGGAGTGAATAAATTACTGGACTATTCTGAAATAGAAATCTGTTCACCGTTGGAGGTGGTTGAACCATGAAAGAATCAAAAGTAATGAGAGAAATCCACGAGATAATGGAAAAGGTTTATGAAGAAGAAAAACACCTAACTCCTGAGCAGAGGATCAAAAGGATTCACGAAGAATCAGAGAAGTTTCTCAAAGAAGCAAACTTAAAATTAAAACGGGTGGAAAAAAAACCTATCCGCGTGTGATATTTTGTCGCCGATAAATTCCTTATATGGCTTTACTGATTTTATGTATTACAGGGCGCTGAACCGCCGGTTTGCGGGTAAAGCACCTTTTATTTTGTGCAAAAGCATCATTATCAGGTGACCTGTAGGGGCGGTATTTATGACGCCCGATCTATTTCCCCCTTTTTAAAGGGGGACACAGGTCCGATGACTCCGAAAGGACGGAGTATGCGGACTCTTCGGAGGGGATTTTGCCCGCTCCGACTTTTCGTCGGGGCGGATAGCGGTGCCTGTCCGCCAGTCAGTTTGGTGGACGATTCATCGCACATTGGTAGCCGCAGGCTTCAGCCTGCGCGTAGGGGCCCAATTTACCTGTCCGCCAATTTTTAAGGAGGATTGAGCCCGAATAATTTCGTAGGGCAAGGCTTTTCGAAGACCCCCGCCAAACTAACTGGCGGGCAAGCTGCCAATTATTTAGGAGGGAGGTTTGCGTATTTTTGTAGCGGTCCCGATTTATCGGGACGTCTTTCGTAGGGCAGACCTTTTCGAAGACCCGCCAGTTATGTTAGGAGGGAGGTCTGCGTAACAAATAATTCAATATTCAAGGTCTGACCCCCTTTTTTTATATCAGGAGTTGATCATGAAAAGACTCATTTTTTTATCTGCCTCAATTATTATGTTTTGCACTCTTAATTGTTTTGCTGATACTATAGTCGAAAAAATTGGTGACCTAAATACTCAAACCATTTTAGACCCGGGCGGATACAGAAACGCAAAATGGGGAATGACAAAAGAAGCAGTAAAACTTGCGATAAATGATGTTAAGTGGGAAGAATTAACATTAAAATTGGAAACAAATAAGAAGTGGGCAAAGTTTTTTAACAAAGTTGATTCTATTAGATATGAAGACAAAATGTTTGATCACCCTACTATAGTTCTATTTGACTTTGATAGTAATGAAAAATTAAAAGAAGTTACACTTGCAGTAAAACCAAAGGACGGAGGCTATTTTAACAGCATTGAATTGAATGAGGTGTGGAATTCTTTGGTAAAAATTTTAGAAGACAAATATGGTAAGCTCACGGAAGTAAAAAATTCTTTAGATATTACCTGGTTACTCCGTTCGACCCAAATTACAATGACAAAGACTTGGTTTAATTCAAATGTAGCTGCAATTGACATTATTTATTCGCAACGAACAATTCAAGAAGGCACTCAAAAAGATAAAGAAAAACTATAATTTTGTGTAATTTGATCGTTCAGACGCCCCACAATCAATTATTTTGAGGCGATCAAGTAATAATTCCGGGGACACAATACTTGATTACTCGGATTTCCCAGCGGATTACCGTAGGTGACGCGGAAGAGAAGATAAAGGGAGAAAAATAAAATGAGCGTAATGAGCCTGCGTTTAAATAGGGGAGAACTTGACAAGATAGAGAAGCTGTCAAAGTTACATAAAGAGCACCGATCAAGATAAAATTGAACTCGAGGAAATAAATCACTGGAAACCCAAATGCAACAACCTCAACAGTTAATTCCATAAAAAAATCATTTTTTTCTTGACAAAATTTCTTTTTTGTATATACTATAATGTAAATACAGTAGTAGGAGTATCCCTTGAAAATGAAATCGTTTGTTTGGAATGATAATAATATAGAACATATCGGGAATCACGATGTCAGACCAGATGAAACAGAGGAAGTTTTTGTATCAAAATATTTTCTTTTAAAAACAAGGCAAGGCAGATATTTGGTTTTTGGCAGAACATTTTCGGGCCGATATTTAATCGTTGTTTTTGAATTTTTAGAAGGTGTTAAGGATGTTCAAGTAATAACTGCGAGGGATATGAATGAGGAAGAAAAAAGATTATACAGGAGGAAATTAAAATTATGAAAAGAAAAATCCCGCATTTCAAAAATTTGGAAGATGAATTAAGGTTTTGGGATACACATAGTATAACTGACTATTTAGAGGAACTTAAGGAAGTAAACGACTTGTTTCTTTTGTCGCCTGCCTTAATTCATAAAATCAAAGAAAGAGCAACTAAAAAATTAGTCTCTATTCGCCTGGCAAATTGGGAAATAGAAAAAACAAAAGAAATCGCTAAAATTAAAAAGGCCCCTTACCAAAAACTTATGCGCGAATGGATAGACCGGGGAATAAGACAAGAAGTCAAGTCTAGTACTTGACTTTAATTCCGCATAATTCCGTAATTCGTAATTCCGGGGACACAATACTTAATTACGTTGAATGGAGGCTGGACTTTCTACTGGTTCAAGATGTACCGTTCGGGGAAGGCATCCATCGGGAAGATGGCTGAGGAACTCGGTTATTCCATGAGCGAAGCGATAGATATGCTTGCAGGTTTCGGCATAGAGTCTCCGCTCCGGTATGACGATTATCTCCAGGGATTCCAGAACCTGAAGGAACCTGAGGGGATGCTGAAACGTTAAACGGACAGAGACAATCAGGCTCAAACCTGAAGGTTTGAGTTACATAAATAAAAAGAGCGGGGTTAAAACCCCGCTTTTTTGTTGACTTTTCGCTTAAAATGATATATAATAATAAGTTATGTCAGTTTAGCCAGTTAAAAATCATATATAAGATAGTTTAATAAATAAATATTTCTAACTAATGACAAATGACTAATGACCAATGACCGATTTTACGGAGAAAAGCAATGCCGAGGTTTTTCGTTGAACCGAAAACAATAAAAGGGGATAAATTCAGCATTCGCGGCAGGGAAGCAAGGCATATCTCAACGGTGCTGAGGCTTGAGCGCGGGGATACCATAAGCATTTTCGACGGCACAGGCAAAGAATATTTCGCTATCATTGAAAACGCGGGTGATTCCGGCGTGGACGTGAGGGTCATACACGAAAAATTCAGGGAAAGGGAATCTTACGTTGAGGTAACGCTTTTTCAGGGCCTGCCGAAATCGACCAAAATGGACCTGATCGTAGAGAAATGCACCGAGATAGGCATTCACAGGATAGTGCCCATTGTTACTTCGCGCGTAGTTCCGGATATTGAAACGGGCAAGATGGAAGAGCGCAGGTCCAGGTGGGAAAGGATAGCGAAAGAAGCGTCCAAGCAATCAGGCAGGACCAGGGTTACCGAGATAGGTAAGATCATACCGTTCAAAGAGGCGTTCAAAGCAGAGCTTGACCTGAAGATAGTGCCCTGGGAAGACGAAAGGGGAACAGGATTGAAAGATGTCCTGAAAAAATGCAGGATCGAAGCCTACCCCTACCGCATCGGCATATTCATAGGGCCTGAAGGAGGGTTTACCAGGGATGAAATAGGCCACGCGCGCTATAATGACGCGATCCCGGTAAGCCTTGGCCCCAATGTTCTGAGGACGGAAACAGCCGGCCTTGTAACCGCTGCGATAGTCCTTTATGAGTTCGAGCCCAGGGTCAAGAATACCATCACGTCCGATAATTAAATTCGAATCGCAAATCGCAAATGTCAAATCGCAAAAGTCAAAAGTATAATACATTATTAGTTTTGACCTTTGACTTTTAACCTTTGACCTTTGAGTTGATTTAGAATTAATTCTGATACTCTGACACGTTGACACTTTGATACTGTATTTGAGCGGGAGGACGAAAATGGTTGACGCAGTTATAGTCGGGACAATGGCACTCGATTCGATAGAGACGCCTTTCGGCAAGGCCGAAGGTGTGCTGGGCGGGAGCGCGACATACGCTTCATACGCCGCGAGTTTTTTCTGCAGGCCGGGCATAGTCGCGGTGGTGGGCGAGGATTTCCCGCAGGACGCGCTCCAGATACTGGGAAAAAGGAACATCTCACTTGACGGCCTGAAGAAAGAGAAGAACGCGAAGACTTTCAGGTGGCAGGGATCTTACGAATACGACATGAACGAGGCAAAGACCCTCAAAACCGAACTGAACGTGCTCGCGTCATTCAAACCGGACCTGCCCGCGGAATACAGGGACGCAAGATTTATTTTTCTGGGGAACATAGACCCGCAGCTTCAGCTGGATGTCCTTTCCCAGATAAGGAGTCCTAATCTTGTTATCGCGGATACGATGAATTTCTGGATAGAGCACAAAAGGGAAAAAGTGAAGGAAGTCATAAAGAAGATAGACGTGCTGCTCCTTAACGACGGAGAGGCAAGGGAGCTTTTCGAAATGCCCAATCTTTCCAGGGCAGGTAAATCGGCGCTGGGCATGGGGCCCAGGGCGGTGATCATCAAAAAAGGTGAGCACGGCGCCCTGCTTTTCACAAGGGCAGCGCATTTCAGCGCTCCAAGCTACCCGCTGGAGAACGTAGTTGACCCAACAGGCTGCGGGGACTGTTTCGGAGGGGGATTGACAGGTTTTCTTGCCAAGACGGATGATGTGAGCGAGTGGAACGTCAGGAAAGCGATGATATACGGAAGCGCGATCGCGTCCCACAACGCGGAGGGGTTCGGCCTGGAAGTTCTTAAGAAAATTTCCATCGTTGACGTGGAAAGAAGGTTTAACGAGTTCAAGTCCATCCGTGAGTTTTGAAATTGATTACACAGATTCAAAATTTAAAATCAGTGTAATCATATTTAAAAATCTGTGTAATCAAGGAGGAAAGCATGGCGGAGTGCATATTCTGCAAGATAGCAAAGAAGGAGGTCCAGAGCAAAATTGAGTATGAGGACGACAATGTGCTTGCCATTAATGACGTTGACCCGAAGGCGCCTGTCCACATATTGATCGTGCCTAAGAAACACATACCGACTTTGCTGGGGCTTAAAGATGAGGATAAAGACCTGGTTTACAGCGTGCACAAAGCCGCGATCACCATAGCGCAGCAGAAAAACCTTGTTGACGGGTTCAGGGTGGTTGTGAACTGCGGGCCCAACGCAGGGCAGGCGGTTTACCATATCCATTACCACATGCTCGGAGGCAGGAAGCTGGAGTGGCCTCCGGGCTGATAAACAGTGTCCAGTGTCCAGTGGCCAGCAGTCAGCATAAAATAGTTTACAGAGTTTATAAAGTTTACACAGGCTACAAAGTTTATACAGGTTGGGTTTCGTAGGGCAAGCCTTTAGGCTTGCGTGCGCGTAGGGGCGGGCTTGCCCGCCCAAAGCATTATTCGTGTTAATTCGGTGTTGCAAAAGCAGTTGTCAGTTATGAGTTGTTCCCCTGCTTTCTCAAGAAAGCAGAAAGGGGAACTCGTTTTATACGGTCAGTTATCAGCAAAAGCCAGAAAATTTACAAGGTAGTCTCCCGCCCCGATTAACATCGGGGCGAGGTCTCGCCCGCTGAAAGACGGGCGGACTGTGCCTCCGTGCCTCTGTGGTTTATTTCGTTATACTTTCGTGCTTTCGTGGAAATCTTTGGTTGTTTTACGACAAAAAATGACGTTTTTTGCTTGACTTTAAGTATTAAATATGTTATAATATATTAATTTCTATTACAGGAGGCATCAATGTCGCAGTTAAAAGACAAAGTCGAGGAAGCGGCAAAACACATTATTTCAAAGTCCGGCACCTTCGGCCCTCAGATAGGAATAATACTGGGAACAGGGCTCGGGTCTCTTGCGGGCAGGATCGAAAAACCCGTAAAAATACCATACGATGAAATACCGCATTTTCCGTCCACTACGATCGAATGGCACAAGGGACAGCTTGTGCTGGGAAATTTGGGCGGTAAAAAAGTGGTTGCAATGGAAGGCAGGTTCCACTATTACGAGGGTTTTTCCGTTGAGCAGATCACTTTTCCCATAAGGGTAATGAAGGCGCTGGGCATAAAGATCCTGGTGGAATCCAACGCTGCAGGAGGCCTGAACCCGCAGTTCAGCCTCGGGGACCTGATGATAATAACCGACCACATAAATCTTATGGGCATGAACCCGCTCGTTGGGCCTAACGACGATTCACTGGGACCGCGATTCCCCGACATGTATAATACCTACAATACGGAACTTATCAGGCTGACCGAGGAAGTGGCAAGGGATGAGAAGATCAAGGTATGCAAGGGGGTATATGTCGGGGTTACCGGCCCGAACCTTGAGACTGCTGCTGAATACAGGTTTTTCAGGATGATCGGAGCGGACGCGGTAGGGATGTCCACTGTCCCGGAGGTCATAGTCGCAAAGCATTGCGGCCTGAAGGTGCTGGGCATAACATGCGTTACTGACAGGTGCCTTCCCGACGCTCTTGCGCCCGCGAATATCGAGGAGATACTAAAAACTGCGGCAAAGGCTGAGCCTATCCTGACGCAACTGGTCGCCCGCACCATCGAGAAAATATAAATATGGCGGATGCATACGTATGAAAAGACCGGATGTATGCGGATAAATACAATCCATGCTGGTTTACAAAGTTTATATAGTTTACAGAGTTTACAAAGTAAGAATTCGTGGAAATTCGTGTTAATTCGTGGTTAAAGGTTATTTGGAGTGGAAATGGAATACAGGGACACCTTAAACCTGCCGAAAACTGATTTTCCCATGAAGGCTGACCTGGCAAAAAAAGAGCCGGGGATACTTGAGTTCTGGGAAAAAATCAACCTGTATGAGAAAATGAGGCAGAAAAACAAAGGGAAGCCTAAATATGTGCTGCATGACGGCCCGCCTTACGCAAACGGCCACGTGCACATCGGGACGGCGCTCAACAAGATCCTTAAGGACGTCGTTGTGAAGTATAAGTCCATGAAGGGCTTTGATGCCCCGTATGTGCCCGGGTGGGACTGCCACGGCCTGCCGGTGGAGCTGCAGCTTTTAAAAGAACTTGGCATTTCCAAGGCGGAGATCAACCAGCTGGAATTCAGGAAGAAGGCAAAGGATTACGCGCTGCGGTTCATGAATATCCAGAGGGATGAATTTAAAAGGCTGGGCTTGGTAGGCGAGTGGGGGAAACCTTACCTGACTTTGGACCCGGCGTATGAAGCCAGGATAATAGGAGTTTTCAAGGATCTTGTGGACAAGGGGTATATCTACAAGGGTTTAAAGCCCGTATACTGGTGCGCCACGTGCGAGACGGCTCTCGCGGAAGCCGAGGTTGAATATAAAGAGAAACAGTCGCCTTCGATATTTGTCCGATTCCCTGTTATCGATCCGAAAAAAATATTCGGCCTAAATGAACCCGTCTCGTTTTTGATCTGGACAACAACGCCCTGGACCCTTGTGGCGAATGAAGCTGTCACCCTGCATCCGGATTACATTTATGATCTTATCGGGATGAACGGCGAGGTTTTGAT
The DNA here is from genome assembly GCA_001871075.1 of Candidatus Desantisbacteria bacterium CG1_02_49_89. Taxonomy (GTDB): domain Bacteria; phylum Desantisbacteria; class UBA1551; order UBA1551; family UBA1551; genus UBA1551. The sequence goes on along the minus strand of MNUP01000069.1, from coordinate 2,267 downwards.
CGTTGCCAGGGAAAGATGGAATAATGAGCTTCATTCTAAGCTGGGCGGCGATATTAAATTTGAAATCAAAGATTCAAAAGCCGGCAAAGAGCTTGCGGGAATAGCCTGCAGACATCCTTTCTTCCCGGGAAAAGTATCGAGAATAATCCTTGAGAATTACGTTACGCTTGAAGACGGAACAGGCTGCGTGCATACGGCGCCCGGGCACGGAGAGGAGGATTATAAATCGGGGAAGAAAAACGGCCTGCCGATTTTTTCCCCGGTTGATAACAGCGGCAGATATACGGACGAAGCACCTGATTTTATGGTCGGCAGATCCGTGCTCAAGGAAGCCAATGGTATTGTTGTCGAGTATTTGAAAGAAAAAAAACTACTTCATAGAATAATGTCAAACGCCGATGATTATATTGATTTCATAACCCATTCTTACCCGCACTGCTGGAGGTGTTCAAACCCCATTGTGTTCCGCGCAACCGAGCAGTGGTTCCTTGATATTGACAGGAACGGCCTGCGTAAAAGGATCCTCGATGAAATCAAGAAAGTGAAATGGGTACCTCCGGCCGGCGAGAACAGGATCTCTTCAATGATGGAAACAAGGCCTGACTGGTGCATGTCCAGGCAGAGGTACTGGGGCGTGCCCCTCCCAATTTTCTACTGTGAAAGCTGCCGCAAGCCCCTTATGACGAAAGAGAGCATAGGGGTTGTGCAGGACCTGTTTGAAAAAGAAGGTTCGGATGCCTGGTTCAGGTACGATGCGGGCAGCATACTGCCCAAAGACGTAAAATGCGCGGGATGCGGCAGCGGCAAATTCCGCAAAGAAACAGACATACTTGATGTGTGGTTCGATTCAGGCGTGAGTTATGAAGCGGTTGTGAGGAGCGATCCCAGCCTGTCGTTTCCCGCGGACCTTTATCTGGAAGGCAGCGACCAGCACAGGGGGTGGTTCCAGCACAGTATGATCCCCTCAGCGGCTCTCCTTGGAACCAGCCCTTTTAAATCGGTCCTGACGCACGGTTTCGTGGTGGACGGGGACGGCAGGAAAATGTCAAAATCACTTGGCAACGTCATAAGCCCGGAAGAGATAATACAGAAATACGGCGCCGATATCCTCAGGCTTTGGGTCATGTCGCAGGACTATACTGTTGACGTCAGGATATCCCCGGACATACTTGAGCATCTCAGTGACGCGTACCGGAAGATCAGGAACACCGCAAGGTTCCTGCTCGGCAACCTTTATGATTTCACGGAGAAAGACAGGGTCCCGTTATCCGGGCTTACCGAGATCGATAGGTATATGCTCAGCCTTCTGAACAGCGTGGAGAAAGAGGTCACTTCGTCATACGAGAATTTCGAATTCCACAGAGTATTCAGGACAATTTATGATTACTGCGTTGTGGACCTTAGTTCTTTTTATCTTGATATCCTCAAGGACAGGCTTTATACGTTCAGGGCTGATTCAAAAGAAAGACGTTCTGCCCAGACCGTGCTTGAAAGGGTGCTATCGATCCTGGTAAGGATGATCACGCCCATGCTTTCATTTACCGCGCAGGAAATATGGGGGTACATGAAACACGACGATCCGGAAAGCCCTTTGCTTGCGGACTGGCTTGAAGCGGATGCCGGGCTCACGGACAGCGGGCTGGAATCAAAATGGGGTAAAATAGCCCTTATAAGGAAAGAGGTTTATAAATGCCTTGAAAATCTGAGGAACAAAGGCGAGATAGGTAATTCCCTGGAAGCTAAAATTGAACTGTTCGTCTTCGACGATTCCGCATACGGATTTTTGAATTCATGCGAAGACTGGAAAGCGATATTAATAGTCTCCCAGGCCGATGTAGCAAAACTTGAAAAAAAGGAATACGGAGGCATGAGTATTCCCGAAGCGGCGATAGAAGGGTTAGGTGCTTACAAGATAGGTGCCGGCCGCGCCGAAGGCGCAAAGTGTTCAAGGTGCTGGAATTATAGCGAAAGCGTGGGGAAGAACAGCAGCCATACGCAGCTGTGTGAAAGATGCGTCGCTCAACTCTAGTGTGGTGTCTCTAACAGATCTTTACATTTGAAATCTTTTTCATAATGCTTTCAACAGAGGCAGTCCAAACGAATACTTTCGGGTTTTGATTATGCGATTCAATATATTTCTTAATAACCATAATCAGCTCTTTAACATTCTTGAACGACCCGCGGCGGATTCTTTTTGTTGTGATCTCGGAGAACCACCGTTCCACCAGGTTTACCCACGAACTGGATGTGGGCGTGAAATGCAGGTG
>MNUP01000068.1 GCA_001871075.1 Candidatus Desantisbacteria bacterium CG1_02_49_89 | reverse complement strand
GTCATGTGTCATGAGCAAAATAGATCTACTTTCGTGCTTTCGTGACACTTTCGTGCTTTCGTGGAAATTATTTATTTTGTTTGGTGAGATAGTTTTCTATGGCCTTGTGAAGGGCGTCCGCGCCCAGGTTTGAGCAGTGAAGCTTGTTGGGCGGCAAGCCGCCAAGCTCCTGTGCGACCATCTCGTTGGTCAGCTTCATCGCTTCTTCAAGCGTTTTCCCCTTTGCCATCTCAGACACCATAGACGATACGGCTATCGCAGCGCCGCAGCCGAAGGTTTTGAATTTAACGTCCTCGATCTTGTTATCCTTGATCTTGACGTAGAAAGTCATCATGTCCCCGCAAACCGGGTTCCCGACCTCCCCTGTCCCGTCAGCATTCTCTATTTCCCCCACGTTCCTGGGATGCTTGAAATGATCAAGCACTTTTTCCGAATAAAATGGCATATAACCTCCGATATGATTACACCGATTTAAGATAAACCACGGAGACACCGAGGCACAGAGTTTCTACTTTGACTCTACGGCTCTTTGAATCTCTGACTCTAATAATTCTCTATGTCTCCGTGCCGTGCCCGCCAATCTTTAAGGCGTGGCCTCTGTGGTTAATTTTCGTCCTTGTGTTTGTGATCGTAATCTGTACCCGGACCCGCAACCTGCCGGTTACCGGTCTTTTTGAAATAGGCGTAAAGCGGGGACATATCCCTCAGCTTTTTCACGATGGGCGGGAACTCGGCCAGCACGTAATCGACATCTTCTGCGGTATTGTATTTTGAAAGCGTCATAAGAACCGAGCCCTGGCCAACCGCGGCGTCAACGCAGATCGCGGTCAGGATATGGGACATCTTCAGTGCTTTTGAAGCGCAGGCAGAACCGCTTGAAACGCAGATCCCTGCCTCGTCAAGAAGCAGCATCATTCCTTCCCCCTCAATGAACTCGACCGAGAAATTCACGTTGTTGGGAAGCCTTTTTTCAGGATGCCCGTTCAGGTATATATATTCTATTTTTTCCCGCATCCCATTTATAAGCTTGTCTCTGAGCAGTATCATTTTTTCAATATTCCCTTCCATTTCAGCTGCGGCGATCTCGCACGCCTTTCCAAACCCGGCTATTGCCGGAATGTTCTCAGTGCCGGCCCGCCTTCCGCCTTCCTGTATCCCCCCGTCGATCTGAGGCACTATCTTCACGCCTTTTTTAACATAAAGCGCAGCTGCTCCCCTGGGCCCGTGGAACTGAGAACCTGAAAAGGTCAGGAGGTCTGCCCCGAACCTGCCCGCGTCCACTGGAACAATGCCCGCGGTGCACACGGCATCCGTGTGGAAAACCGCTCCCTGCCCGTGAACGATCTTTGATATTTCCTCTACAAGCTGGACAGTCCCTATCTCCGGGTTCGCGTGCTGCACGGAAACAAGGACCGTGTCTTTCCTGACCGATCTTTTCACGTCTTCCGGTGAAACAGCGCCGTATTTGTCCACCGGAATGTATGTCACCTCAAAACCCTGCTGGCTGAGCCGCCTTGCCGCGTAAAGAACGGAAAAGTGCTCTATTCCGGAAACTACCACGTGCCTGCCTTTCTGCGCGTAAGCCTGCGCAACCCCTTTTACCGCAAGGTTGTTCGCCTCTGAGCCGCAGGACGCAAAATATATCTCCTCGGCCTTCACGCCGATCAGGGAAGCGGCCTGCGAGCGCGCTTTTTCAAGCGCGTCTTTCGCTTTTGCCCCGAGCGCGTGCATGCTCTGGGCGTTGCCGTATTCCTCTTTCAGGAAGGGCAGCATTTCGGCCAGGACCCGCTCGTCGATTTTCGTGCAGGAATGGTTATCTAAATAAACTTTACGCATAAAAACCTCACAAATGCGTGTCAACGTATCAGCGTATCAACGTGTCAGAGTAACAATATGGAAATTTTGCATTTTAAATTTTGCCTTTTAACTTTTGACTTATATTTTTCACGTCATCCGCCCTCAAATATCGGCCGCTCCTGCTTGGCGAACCAGTCTGCCGGGTGGGCAAGGTACTGGTAGGTATCCTGCAGGATCTGGTAATGCGAGCTCTCCTCTTCGATCAGGAACGTGAATAATTTCTTTACCATTTCATCGGTCGCGCCTTCAAGGCACTCCTTATAAAATTCATACCCGTCTTTCTCTGTCTGCATGGCTGTTTTATATGCTTTCAGGTCTCCTGCTCCGATCCCGGCACTGTCCTTCAGCTCTTCCAGGGGTCTATTGAATATTGTTTCGTTCCCTTTATGGTGCTCTCGCGTTACAAGTTTTTCCACATCAGGCAGGATTCTGCCGCCTGCGAGCTTTACCGAGAATTCCTTTATCGCCTCTATATGGGCGATCTCGTCCTTCGCGAGATAGGCAAATACCTTCATGCCCAGCTGGTTCCTGGACCTTGCGGCCATATCACTATACGCTTTCTGGCCCTTCCTTTCCATGCCGATCGCCATCTTCAGCGCTTCAAGATATTTTTCGTCGGCCATTCTTACCTCCCTTATAAATAATGCTCGGACACAGAAAATTTGACCCCCTCACCTTAATCCTCTCCCTCGAGGGGAGAGGGTGGGGTGAGGGTGAATAGGAACTCTCATTTCAATATAGCAAGTTCCTTATGTTTTTCAGCAATTGTATCAACCAGCCTGTCAAGCGCCTTGTAATCCTCATCGCGCGGAAATCCTTTTATGATCACCGGCTCTATCAGTTCAACCTTCAGGTTTGAGAGCATTCCGGTGATCGTTTCGAGCATCCTGCCTCCCCAGCTAAACGAACCGATCACGGAAGCAAATTTTGTTTTCGGCCTTAACGCGTTTGCCAGGTAAGCCGCGTAAACAGCCGCGGGATGCGGGCCAGCGAGGACCGTAGGGCAGCCTATGACAACCGTTGCGGCGTCCACCAGCGCCATCGCAAGCTCGCCGATATCGGTTTTCGTGAGATTGAACGGCTTCACCGCGATCCCCTTTTCAAGAAGCCTGTCCGTGAAATGGCTGACCATGGCAAGGGTAGTGCCGTGCATTGAAACGTAGGGCAGCACAACCTCGTTCTTAACTTCATCCGAAACCCAGTCCCTGTAAGCGTCCAGTATGAACTTCGGGTTTTTGTGGACTGTGCCGTGGCTTGGCGCGATCACGTCTGCCTGCAGGCTGCCTATTTTTTCAAGGTGTTTTTTTATGTTCGCCCTGAAAGGCATCATTATTTCCGCGTAATAGCGTTTAGCGGACCTGTACACGTGCGGCTCATCGGTTGAGAACAGGCCTGATGATGCCAGGTGAGAACCGAGGAAATCGCAGGAGAAAAGGATCTTGTCTTCCCGGAGATATGTGAACATCGTCTCTGGCCAGTGAACCCAGGCAGCGGTTATAAATTCCAGCGTCTTATTTCCCAGCGAAAGTGTCTCTGCGTCATTCACGGTTATAAATTTTTCATCAGGGATCAGGAGCAGGTCTTTGAGCATATCCCTGCATTTGGGGTTGGTAACGACCTTTGCTTCAGGATAAGCTTTAAGCACCGCGGGGATCGCGCCTGAATGATCCTGTTCCGCGTGGTTTGAGATAACAAAGTCTATCCTGTTTATACCTGAGTTTTTAAGGTTTTCGATATATTCCTTTTCCTTGCTGGGGTCCGCGGTGTCTATAAGAGCGGTTTTTTCGCTGCCCTTCACAAGATAGGAATTGTAGCTTGTCCCTTCAGGGAGCGGTATAAGCTCGTCAAACAGCCTCCTGTCCCAGTCTATTACCCCGACCCAGCTGACACCGGGCCTTATCTCCCTTACAGCCATATTCTCCTCCTAATAACGACAGTGTCCGGTGACCAGTATCCAGTATCCAGTTTGTTTGCTGAATGCTGAATGCTGGAAGTTAAAAAATTATCTCGGTGAATTCATTGCCTTTAGTGGCAAAAATGTATTTCTCGGTGTCTCCGTGCCTCCGTGGTTATTCTTTGACCTTTTCAAAAACGGATTTGTCGGCCCCGCACACCGGGCATACCCAGGTATCAGGGATCTGCTCAAAAGGAGTTCCGGGCTTGATGCCCCCGTCCGGGTCTCCTTTTGCAGGATCGTATATATACCCGCATACGGTGCATTTGTAACTGCTTGCTTTTGCCTCGTTTTTTTCAGGCATAGCTCCCTCCCTGATATAGGTCGGCGCGGTTTTCGGAGAAAGGCCCTTTTTCACCTCGTGGTAGTAGGCGTAGGTCATTGGCTCCGCGGGACCGATTATCTCGGCCTCAATAACCTTGCCAATAAAGATCGTGTGGGTCCCGGCATCGGACCTTGACAACACTTCCGCTTCAAGGAAACCCACGGCATTGTCCAGCACAACGGGAGCGCCCGTCTTTCCCGTAAGGTATTTAACCCCGGCAAACTTATCGGTTTCCCTGCCGCTCTTGAAACCGAATGCCCCTATGAATTTCATGGGCGTGTCTTTCGCGAGTATTGAAACGCTGAAAACACCGGATCCGCTGATGCAGTCGTGGGTCAGGTTCTGCTTGTTTATGCTCACGGCTATCGTCGGGGGCTCGGATGTTATCTGGAACACGGTATTCGCTATCTGGCCGTTCAGCTTTTCGCCCTTTTTTGAGCTTATAATGTACATGCCGTAGCTTATCCTGCGCAATGTTTCCATATTCATGGTTATCCCTTATCTGTTTACAGATGTCTTTGCGAGCAATAGCGAAGCAATCTCGCTTTTAACTGCGGGATTGCTTCCCCGCCACGAATATTGGCGGGTCGCAATGACGCGCAAAAGCACCGACCGATTAAACGCATATCGGTAACATTATATCATATCCGACAAAATTTGTCAAGTATTTTCTTTTTTTCGGGGCCTTAGCATGATAAACACGCCGCATGCCGCCATTACAAGCGAAAGGACCTGGCCCATGGTAAATATTCCCCACACGAACCCCAGCTGGGGATCAGGCTCCCTTGCGAACTCGCCCGCGAACCTCGCTGCCCCGTAGAGTATTATATATAAGGAAAGCAGAAAGCCCCTGCGAAGCTTGCGCTTCTCGGCAGCCCGCAGGATAAGAAAGATCAAGATTCCTTCAAGGAACGCCGCGTAGAGCTGGGAAGGATGGCGCAGGGCTCCATCCCCGGCCAGGGGAAAATACATGCCCCAGGGAACGGACGTTATCCTTCCGTAAAGCTCGCCGTTTATAAAATTGCCTATCCTTCCGAACGTGAAACCAAGCGGCGCCGCGACCGCAAAAAGATCGGCAAGGCCCCAGAAATCCAGCTTATTTCTGGCGCAGAATAACACTGTTGAAATTAATAAACCTAAAAAACCGCCGTGGTATGACATCCCGTAAATGCCCGTATAGCGTATGCCCCGCGAAAGATCCAGGGGCAGGATTATCTCAAGCGGGCGGGCCGCGAAATAGCCGAAATCGTACAGAAAAACGTAACCGAGCCTTGCGCCTATCAGCAACCCCGGCACAGCCCATAAAAAATAATTCTGCACCGTTTCCTTTGTGTATCCCTGGTTTTCCTTCTCTATCCTGTGAACAGAAAACAGGTAGACCGCCGCGAACGCGGCTATATACATCAACCCGTAATACCTCAACTGGAACTGCCCTATCACGAAAAGATTGGGGTTGATGTGCTCCGGAATATGCTGCCACCAGCTTATTATTTTACCCATTTGCAACCACGAATTAACACGAATTTCCACGAATTTAAGCTTTTAAAGTTGCGGAATGTGTTTTCTTTTAACTTTTGCAATTTACAATTTACAATTTGACTTTTGCAATGCAGCTAGGTGCCGACCCTCACTGTATCCGCTATCTGCCTGAGCATTGCCATTGCGGAAAGAACGGCAAGGTAACTTGTTTTAGGATTATGCGGCGATGGCAGGTTTTCCGTTCGTGTTGTGAATTTCCCGAATTCCCCCGCTACTTCAATCTCGTGCATATTAATTTCAAGTTGGGGGCTGGCGAATATTCGCACCCTTGTCTTTTTTGGGCCGATGCCGGCAAGGCTCAGAAGCGCCGCCACGTTTATGTTTGCCGGGAACGCGGAAACCGCCTCTGCAGCGCTTCCCTCAAAGATAAGGGTCTCTTCCTTTATGTCTTCGAGCTTTATTTTGTTCTGGGCTATGAACGGCGCTCCCTCAAGCGCTTTGAGCGGCTTTCTGGTTGTAAGCGTCACCGAGCTGATCTCACCCGCGCGCGCTGCTTTCAAAGCATCAAGCCCGGCTATCGCGCCGGAAGGGAGGTAGAGATGTATTCCCTTTTTTCTTATGTGGTCCAGGATTGACTGGTCCTCAAGCACGGCACCCGCGCTCATAACAAGCATATTCCTCGATTTGTCGCAGCACTTCCTGATAATTTCCTTTGCCGCGTCCTTCGAGGCGGCCTCTATGACGAGCTCCGAGCCGTCAATAAGCCTGTCCATGTCAATTATGGCCGGGCGCTTCACAAGGTTATCCGCGAGTTCCTTCGCTTTCTGAGGGACAGCGTCGCAGATCGCCGCAAGCTCCATGTGCGCCACCTGGGTGTCTATGAATTTCGCGAGCTCGCTTCCTATCGCCCCGCACCCTATTATCCCGGCTTTTATTTTAACCATGTATGCCTCACGTTATATTTTTATGTTTTTTGGAAATAACCAACTCTCTCCTGCATAGACTTAACTATTTTATCAGGTTCGCTTAATGCTGTATATTTATATTCCTTTGCGAAGGGCTTAAATTCCCTGCCCCCGCTGTCATAAAACTTTGTAAAGAATTCAACGTATTGCAGGCGCATGGAATGCACAAACGCGCCGAAAGCCTGAAGCACTATGTTGAAGGCATGGCCGCCGACAAGCACGATTATGGCAAGCACGATGCCGACCACCGGTATCCCGGCGGCAAATTGCGCAATTACGTTCACTGCCAGGGCTATGCCGGATGTCGCCATTCCCAGGGCGACCAGCCTGGAAAACGAAAGCGTGTCTCCCAGAAAACACCCCGTAACAGCGGAATAAATGGAGTAGGCGCTGAGGAAAAACCGGATGAAGAACGTTTCTTTGGTGTTCACGAACACGTAGAAGAACGTGGTCAGGACCCCGAATATAAGCATTGCCGCGGATACGGATAAATAAATAGGCGGAAGGATCTTCATGAATGAAGCAACAAGCATCGGTATGCCCATCATCATCATAAGCAGGCAGAACGGGTCGCATATGGCGTCTATCACCATTTTATTCCTGGCCAGCTTGTATATCTTGACGCACAGGCCGAAGCATATCTGCGTGAACCCAAGCACCAACGCAAGTCCCAGGAATATTATCGGGTTCACCATAGGGTCAAATATCATGAATTTTTTCAGCCCCCCGAAAACCGAGAATATCCTGAACTTGTCGATGGCGTCCCCGAACCAGGAGCCTGTGATCGCCCCGCCGAAGATCGTAAGCAGGCCGCCCCAGAAAAGAATGTATAAAAGGCTGCTTGGCTTTGTTTTTGAGCGCCTTATGAAGAAATACGCGAGCAGCATTATCACGACGCCGTAGGCCGCGTCAGTTATGCACAGCCCGAAATAGAGAACAAAGAACGGGGTTATAAGAGGTGTGGGGTCCATGTCTTTCGAACCCGGCATGCCGTACATCCTTGTGAGCATTTCAAACGGCTTTAAACCCTCAGGGTTTTCCAGCGCGACAGGCGGCTGTTCGTCTTTTCCCGGCTCGACTTCGGTTATTTCTATCTCGCTGAATTTATCGCGCAGCTGTGCCTGCAGTTTTCCCAGGTCCGCGGCCCTTATCCAGCCTTCCAGGACAAACGCGTGCGGAAAATTGAAAAACTCCTTTTTTGCCCCTTCCTTGTTTTTCTGGTTCACAAGGTGGTCATACAGCGCCATCAGGTTTGCTTTCTCCTTCAGTAAAGCGGTTGCTCCTTCCCTGGCTGCAAGTTTCTGCTTCGAGATCTCCGCCAGCTCCTTCATGGTATCTTCCGCCGCCTGCGAAGGGGTCCCTGGCACGCGGGGCAGTTCTATCCTGATGAAACCTGTCTCGGCAGGCTTGAACCTTTGATAATCCTCCTTCAGCAGGACAAGCAGGACGTACGCCGCATCCTTTTCGACGCTCACGTTTTCCAGTGAATATCTTTCGCCGAATTCCTTTTCCAGGCAGGCGCGCAACGCATCCATATTCTTTAACGGGAGCATACCCGGTATCACTTCCGCGCTGCCGCTGCCTGCGGCCAGGTCCGCAAGCGCCGCATTGAGCTTCAGCCACGGCAGGACCAGCTTCAGTTCTCCTACAAGGTGTTTTTCTCTCTGGTCCAGGCCGCTTAATTCCTCCTGCAACGCCCGGACATCGCTCTGGGTTTTTTCATGGTCAGCGCCAAGTATGCCGCGGAGCTGCCCGGCATCCAGCAGTATCCTGGATTTTATGAGCCCTGCAAGCAGGCCCTTCTTTTCCCCGATCTTCTCCAGGTAGTTTATCGCCTGCTCAAGCACCGAGATCTTTTTGCCGATCTCTTCCTCTTCACCCGCGGAAATTTCAGGATACTCTTCTTCGGAAATAACGGGTTTTACCAGCTGGACCGCGCCCGCCTCCTGCAGGAAACCGGCGATCTCGTTTTGTTCGCTGCGATGGCCTATTATCTGTATTTTTTTGACTTTTCCTATAGCCATTTTATCCTCTTATTCCGTCGTACGTCGTAAGTCGTACGTCGTTCGTCGCAAAAATGTATTCAGGATCTTTTAACCTGCTCCATAACGAAAGAAACCGCTTTTCTCTGGTTTGACCGGGCTTTTTCCCTGATCTTCTTTCTCTGCTCTTCGCTTTCCCTTATTACCGCGCCGGATTCCTCTTCGCCCTTGCGGACCGCTTTCAGGACCGTTTCCTCGGCGTTTTTCCCGGCTTTTGCGGTCTCGTTCTCAATATCCTTCTTTGCTTTTTCCCTTGCTTCTAAAATTATCGTGTCCGCCTCTGAATGCGCCTTTTTTACGATTTCCTGCGATTCTTTTTCCGCTGCCTTCACCTTCACGATCGTCTCTTCAGCCATCTTGACTCCTTTGAAAAACAGATTAAGATTGAGATTGAGATTAAGGTTTTTAAAACTGTGTAAACTTTGTAAACTATGTAAACTCTATAAACTTTTTTTTGTAGTGCGTCGCTTGAAAGTGGACGATATGTTCATCGCGGCCCTGTATTTGGCAACAGCACGGCGGCTTATATCAATACCTTCGCTTTTCAGCCGCAGCGCCGCCTGCTCGTCGCTCAGGGGATTTGTTGTGTCCTCCCCTTCAATAAGCCGTGCAATACGCTCTTTGACACTGCGCGAAGAGATCTGCCCGCCCTTTGTTACCGGCGCGGAAAACAGGAATTTAAGCGGGAAAATTCCCCTGGGGCTCTGGACGAATTTATTGGCTATTGCCCTGCTGACCGTGGAAACATGCACTCCGGCAATGCCTGCCGTCTCCTCCATGGTCAAAGGTTTCAGGTAACTGACGCCCTTTTCTATGAAATCCGCCTGCCTGTGCGCGGCCAGTTCCGATATCTTCCTCATCATCTCCTGCCTTTTTTCAAGAGCGCCCATAAAAATCTTCGCCGATTCTATCTTTTTTTTAAGGTAATCCTTTGTTTCGGCTCTTTTCTCCCTCGACATATTGAGGTACAGCGGGTTCAGGTGAAGCCTGGGTATCCTTTTTGAATCAACGGCAACCTCAAGCTTATCCCTGTTTTTGGTAATGAAAATTTCCGGTATTACTTTACACGCTTCTTCGGAGGAATATGACTGGCCGGGGTATGGATTAAGTTTTTTTATGAGCGCGTTTATCTCCCTTATTTCATCCTCTGTCCTGCCCAGCGCGTTCGCGATCTTGTTGAACCTGCCGACCGCCATATCGTCCAGATGACCTTCAACCACCTGCCTCAAAAGTTCCTCTCTGGCAGGTTCAAGCCGCAGTGTCTTAATCTGCAGCAGAAGGCATTCTTTCAGGTCTCTGGCTCCGATGCCGGGCGGGTCAAGGCCCTGCACGTTTTTTAACGCTTTTTCTACCAGGGCTTCTTCCACCTGAAGTATATCCGCGGTTTCCTTTATCCCCGCCCTCAGGTACCCCCTTTCGTCTATGTTGCATATAAGAAATTCGCATATTTTTGACCTGGTGAAATCCGCTGGGCTCTGAGCCTGTTTGAGCACCAGCTGTTCCATCAGGTAATCGCGCAAAGAGGAATGCCGTGAAACGACCTTCTCGATCACCGCGGCGGTGCCTTTAGTGGACCCGGTAAGGGCTTTCGTATATTCAAACTTTGAATCGGCTGTTTCAGCAGTCATCCCTTCTTCCGGCGACACTTCCTCGTCCGACCCGGGCTTTGCCTCTATCTCCTTCTGTTCGATGTCTTCTACGGCGTTTTCCTTGGTTTCTCTGGCTTCAAGCACCGGGTTCTGTTCCAGTTCCTGCTCTACCGCGTCCTGAAGCTCAAGGCTTGACAGCTGCAGTAACTTCATGAACTGCACTAACTGCAGTTTCATCCACTGCTCCTGCCTCAAGTCTTGTTTTTGCTCCTGCCGCAATTGCATCCTACACCTCAATTATGAATTATGAGTTATGAATTATGAATGAAGGAATTTTATTTCAATTAAAACCTTGCTGTTGATTCATAATTCATAATTCAGCACTCATAATTTTATTATATAATTCAAGGTATTTCTTCGCTGATTTCTCCCACGAAAAGCGGTAACCCATTGCCTGTCTTACCAGGCCCAGCCAGCGTTCCTTGCTGCGGAAAACCCCAAGCGCGTTCTTAAGGGTCGCGAGCAGCTTTGCCGCGGAGTAGCGCTTAAACACAAAGCCGTTACCGCCCCCGGTTACCTCATTGTAAACCGCCACGGTATCCGCAAGCCCGCCCGTATAATGAACGACGGGTATAGAACCGTATCTCATCGCTATCATCTGCCCCAGGCCGCAGGGCTCAAAAAACGAAGGCATCAGGAAGAAATCGCTTCCCGCGTAGATCCTGTGCGACATGGCAACGTCAAAACCCAGTATAACCTTTACTTTTTTCGGATATTTCGCCGCGATCTCGCCGCACAGTTTTTCATACGAGGTATCCCCTTTGCCCAGCATTACCACCTGGACATCCTCTTCCAGAAGCCCGGGAAGCGCTTCCGAGAGGATATCAAGCCCTTTCTGCGCCGCAAGCCTGCCTACAAACCCGAAAAGCGGCACGCCGCTGTCAACGGGCAGGCCGCTTTCAGCCTGGAGCGCTTTTTTATTTTCAAGCTTTCCCTCAAGCATGTTTCCATCATACGCGGTCTTAAGGCTGCCGTCCGTTGAAGGGTTCCACTCTTCGTAGTCGATCCCGTTTATTATCCCGTAAACGTCACCGCTCCTTTCTTTCAGCACGCCTTCAAGCTTGCAGCCGAAATCGGGAGTCATTATCTCGCCGGCGTATTTTTCGCTGACAGTATTTATAGCGTCCGCAAAAACAAGCCCTGCCTTCGCGAAATTCATCTTCCCGTAAAATTCCAGCTGGCGGAAGTTGAACAGGGATTTGTTCAGGCCCGCGTAGTCCATTATGCCCGGCTCAAAAAGGCCCTGGTAGGCGATGTTGTGTATCGTGTAAAGCGTTTTTATGCCTTTAAGGTAGAGGTCCTCCCCGTAGATCGTCTTAAGGTACGCCGGTATAAGGCCGGTCTGCCAGTCGTTGCAGTGTATCACGTCCGGCTGGAACAGGGAAACCCTCAGGCTTTCCAGCACCGACCTGCAGAAGAACGAAAACCTCAGGCCGTTATCAGGATAATCACCGTGCTGGTCCCCGTAAAGCGCGTCCCTGTCGAAATACTTATTGTTCTCGATGAAATAAACGGGGATCTCCCCTCCGGACGGCCCGGCGGAAATACTGCCGGTCCGCAGGTTCGCGCGTTCTGTCGATAATCCCGTCTGCACGTCAAAGGAAAGCGGCGATATGTGGGAAGGTTTCAGCCCGAATTTTCCGTCGCTTACGCACTTGTGCCTGGGCATCGCGACGCGCACGTCCACCCCAAGCGACTTCAGCGCTTTGGGCAGGGCGCCCGCCACATCCGCAAGCCCCCCGGTTTTCGCGAACGGAACTACTTCTGACGCCACAATAAGCACTTTCATTTAGCTTCCTTTCTTCTTAAAAGTTTCTCCCAAAGGGATCCCCTTGGGACAAGTTTACAGAGTTTACACAGTTTGCAAAGTTTCTGAATCTTGACTATGTAAACTAGTAAACTATATAAACTTTGTAAACTGCAGTTAAAGTTCGGCTTCCTTAAGGAACTTCGCCGCCTCTTCGGGCGGCGTGGGGTTTATATAAAAACCGCTCCCCCACTCGAAACCCGCGTGCTTCACGAGCCTGGGTATTATTTCTATGTGCCAGTGGTAATGCGGCAGAAAAGGAGACTGGCAGTCCGAGGTGTGTATTATAAAATTATAAGGAGGGTTGTTCAGTATCTTGTTCATTTTCTTCAGGGTCAGCTTCAGTATCTGCGCCAGGCTTGCCGCCGAGTGTTTCTGGATGCGGGTAAAATCGCTCTCGTGGACCTTGGGCAGGATCCAGGTCTCGAACGGGAACCTTGGCGCGAACGGCTCGATCGTGATAAAGTTTTCGTTCTCGCAGGCAACGCGCATATTTTCCTCTATTTCCTGCCGTATAATATCGCAGAAAATGCATCTTTCCTTCAGATCGTAATGCGCCTTCCCGCCTTCCATTTCCTCCACGACCCTTTTGGGCACAATGGGGGTTGCTATGAGCTGGGAGTGCGCGTGAGCCAGGGACGCGCCCGCTTCCCCGCCCTTGTTTTTGAAGATCAAAATGTATCTGAACCTGCTGTCCTTGCGCAGGTCCACGCTTCGGTCGCGGTACGTCCATATTACGTCCTCAAGATTCTTGTCTTCCAGGTCCGGGAGTTCTTTGGTATGGTCAGGCGTTTCAATAATGACTTCGTGGGCGCCTATCCCGCTCATCACGTCGAACATTCCTTCCGCCCTGCGGTCCAGCTGGCCCTCGATCTGAAGCGCCGGAAATTTATTGGGAACAACCCTGACCCACCATCCCGGGGTGTTGGGTTTTGTCTCCGGGTTCCTGAGAGCGATGATCTCTGGAGGGGTTTTGCTCTCATTCCCCTGGCAGAACGGGCACGAAGCGCCGTTCTTGTCGTCCAGCGGCACATGAGGGTAATCAAACGGTCTTTTTTTCCTTTCTGTCGATATAATAACCCACCTTCCTATTATCGGATCCTTCCTCAGTTCTGGCATTGCTTTTACTCCTTCCTTTTTGGGTGCCTCAACTTGTTGAGGTGATTATTTTGGTTTGCTGGTTTTTTCGATGTAATACTTTTCGACCTTGTTCAGGACGAAAAGCACAAGCACCACAAGGCCTGTTGCCACAGCCGCTGCCATATAAAAACCGCTGCCTGCTGCCATGCCGATAGCTGCCACAACCCAGATGCTCGCGGCTGTAGTCAGGCCGCTGACGCTTCCCTGTCCGTGCAGGATCGCGCCCGCTCCCAGGAAACCTATCCCCATCACGATGCCGGCCGCTATCCTGCTTGGGTCTACCGCCTGAAATCCCGGCCCGCAGGGAAATGAAAACGAAAGAATGGTAAAAAGGCTTGAGCCGAGGCACACAAGTATATGGGTGCGGAACCCCGCTGGCTTGTGATATATTTCCCTTTCCCAGCCTACCAGTCCTCCAAGCACCATTGCCATCACCAGCCGTATGATCATTTCCGTGTTAGTTATCATTTGCACTCCGTTTAATTATGAGTTATGAGTTATTAATTATGAATCAACAGCAAGGAGTTAATTTAAATAAAATCCTTGTTTCTAATTCATAACTCATCATTCATAATTCATAATTGATATTTAAAATACGCTCTTACCGCCACCATCGCCGCGTTGTCAAGGCAGAGCCTGACCGGCGGGATAAAAAGCTCGATGCCGTGCTTTGCGGTTTCGGAACGAAGCATCAAGCGCAGGGCTTTGTTCGCGGCAACCCCGCCGCCAATCGCTATCCGCTTTATTCCATTTTTTTTCGCGGCCTTCACTGTTTTATAAACAAGCGTATCAACGACCGCTGCCTGGAAACCCGCCGCGACATCCGCCTTTAATTTGCCGTCCATCGTGCATCGTCCATCGTGCATCGTATTTTTTAAATAATAGGCGACCGCGGTTTTGAGACCGCTGAAGCTGAAATCGTATGAGCCGTGCAGGTACGGACGCGGAAATTTAATTGCTTCCGGGTTTCCCATTTTAGCGTATTTCTGTATCTGGGGCCCTCCGGGATACGGAAGCCCCAGGAGCTTCGCGACCTTGTCGAATGCTTCGCCTGCCGCGTCATCACGGGTTGAACCCAGCAGTTCAAGATGCTGGTGGTCCTTCACAAGAAAAAGGCTTGTGTGTCCCCCGGAAGCAACTAACCCGATAAACGGCATCTGCAGTTCACGTTCGACGTACGACCCGCTAGGGCGATGTACGACGTTCGCAAGGAAGTTGGCGTAGAGATGCGATTCAACGTGATTTACTTCATACAAAGGAATCTTGTTCACATAAGAAAGAACGCTGGCTGTGCTGATCCCCACAAGCAGGGAACCGATCAGCCCCGGCTCCGCGGTAACCGCGACCGCGTCGATATTTTTCCATTTGGTTTTGGACTTCGTAAGCGCTTCGCGTAGCAGCGGGTTTATAAGCTCTATCTGCTTTCTTGACGCAACCTCGGGTATCACGCCCCCGTAGCGGGAATGGAAGCTGACCTGCGAGGCAACAAGATCTATCGATATCTTCCTGCCGTCTTCGACAAGCGCTACCGCGGTTTCATCGCACGAAGTTTCAATCCCGAGTATTAACATATAGATCCTGGATGCTGGATGTTAGATCCTAGTGTGGTGTTACATAAATCCCTTGACATTTGATTCTGCTTTGAGTTGTCATTGCGAGCGACCAAAGGGAGCGTGGCAATCTCGATTTTTAGG
>MNUP01000084.1 GCA_001871075.1 Candidatus Desantisbacteria bacterium CG1_02_49_89 | reverse complement strand
TTCTGGAACGAACCTGGCCAATTCAAAGGAGCGGTATTTCCGTTCTCGTCAGCGTATTCGTCCATGTTGAAGGTATGGACGTGTTTCATCGGAAGCTTCATCTCGTTGATTATCCTTGCCGCGATCGGGTACTGCGGCATTGGGCCTACGGGAAAAATCCCTACGAATCTCCTGCCCCTGTCACGGGATTCCCGGATGCGCTTTACAATGTCAAGCGCGAATTCCGTGTAGAACTCGTTCGCGTCCTCTATTATCCTGATCTTGAACTGCTTATTTGGGTGTTTGCAGAGATCTTCTTTTTTGATCTTCCTGACACGCTGACACTCTTTTTTGTCCCTGAACGGCAGGAACTCCGCCATCGAGTATTTAAAATCCACAGGGCCTCCTTCGTGCATCGTGCTTCGTTCATCGTGCTTCGCAAAAAAAAATATCATTAATTTCTTTTTAAGCGATGAACGATGTACGAAGAACGTTATTTCAAAAGCTTTATGACCGCACGGGCGAACTCAAGAGCGGCATCGGGACCGTCGCCAGTTACTATTTTTCCATCCGTGATCACATGCTGGTTTACGTAGATCGCACCTGCTTTTTTCAGCTCGCTTATGCCTTCCGGGTCCGGGAATACGGTTGCCTTTTTCCCCTTCAGGACTCCCGCTCTGGCAAGCACAACGGTAGAAATACAGATAGCCGTAACAACCTTCCCTTTTGCCTGCATTTCAACCAGGCCCTTGCGCAGGACCTTATTATCCCATAAATACTCGGAAGAACCCGGGCCTCCCACGACTACAATCGCATCATAGTCAGAAAAATTGACCCTGGACAGTTCCGCGTCGGGTTTGACCCTTGCCGATATCTTTCCGACCGCCTCGCCCGCAGAAGTGCTGGCAACGATCACGTTTAGCCCGTTCTTCACAAATTCCTTCTGCGGCACAAGCAGTTCCTCGTCCCTGAACCCTTTTTCAGCGATCACCATCAGGATCTTCTTTCCGCCCGCGACTGTTCCATGGATGCTCATTGCCAGAATCACCCCCAATATAAATATATTATTTATATTTTTCATTATAATAGTATATTTTGTAAATGAATTTCTAAAATTCTATTTATTTCATATGCAATCATGGCCGTAGAATCACGATAACGAATTGCATCATCGGTCGTAATTGTAAATGTGGAATCACCATGAGCAATTTTATGACGGTTTTCAACAATAATTTTTGAATTACCCCGCGGCAAGCCGCGGGGGGTTAAATCATATTTTTGCTAAATCTTTTATATGTTTTTTATCTATAATTTTATTCCATAACTCATTAAAACCGATATATTCAAATAATTTTTTAATTTTTGGAGGTTCGGGATTATTAAATTCCTCTGTTATTTGTGTTCCATCTAAATCTCCTACAATCAAATTTTGACTATCTTGCCATAATTTACTATGAAGACAAAATAAATCTTTTGCTTTTTCTGGTTTACTTCCATAAGTATCATAATCCTTTTTGAAATAATTAACCTTTAATTTCTCTGGGATTTTTTGGCACTGCAAGTTGTTTTTACATATTTCATCTATAAATTCTATTATTGAATCTTCTATGTAACCTTCGATGTGACTACATAATAAAACAACAACAGCACGATTTAATGTACCTATTTTTTTACGTAGTTCTTCATTTATAGGTTCGCCCAAACTTTTTATTATTTCTATAAGTCTTTTGATTTCATTTTGCCTTTCAAGAAAAGCTTCGAAAGAGTTCATCTTTATTTAGAGCTCACTATAAATTTTGGTAAGATTATTCCTGCTCCCTCTAATCTGTCTCGCCACAAATTCAACCTTGCATTTATAGCTTTTATTGTTTTTGTCCAAGTAGTAATAGATTCATTAAATTCAGTAAGGCCACATATATCTTTAAAAGCATCAATGATTTTTTCTTTATCTTTTTTAATTGTTTGTATATCGATATTTGTGAAGCTTAACATTATAACATCAAAAATAGCTTTATTGATACGAGTTTCCCAGACTTTTTGTATTAAATCATATCTTCTAAATGCATTTTTATCAAAAACGAAATGAATTTTTTTAACAATTTCGATAAATGCCTTTTTTTCTAATTCAATCTTTTCATCACTAAATTTATTTCCTTCTTTAAGATAGTTATCTAGAAATTCTGCAAGTGGAGGTCTATAACTTGATAATTTTTCTTTAAACGCAAAGTATCTTAATGCTAATTCACAATCATTCATGCGTTTATCTTCTTTATCAACTCCTCTTATATTTTGAAATGCCTTATTTTTTGCTAATTCTTTTAAAAAATCATTAAATTTTCCACGAAAAGTGCTATTTCGTAATTCCTGTTTATTAAGAGGAACAGAATTTGAATTTAGACGATCAAAAATTTCTCTACAAACATCGGAATCAGATTCTTTTAAAATAACTATACAGCGAATTGTTCGAGATTCAATTTTTCTTAATTGTTCAGGTTCAAGGGTTCTTTGTTTTTTTCCGTTTAATTCTGAAGCAATTTTTAAATTTTTTAAAATTAAATCATTCGATAAAAAGATACTTATTGAACTTAGTCTCTGTTTTCCGTCAATAACTGAATATTTCCCATCTTCAAGTTCAGCAAAATAACAAACTGGTATAGGAATATTTAAATAAAGAGATTCGATCAATTTACTTTGTTTATTCTCATCCCATACCAAATATCTTTGAAAATCTTCATCTAGTAGAATATTATCTGCTTCTATCTGATTATTTATAGAATCTATTGTAAAGTCAATAGGATAAGTAGCGACTCTTCTACTTCCACCCTTTTTTATTGGGCTTTCTTCTTCATCTTTGTTATCCTCTTCAATAAATTCTTCTTCACTCAATTTTTCGTCTTCTATTTTCATTTTTATCTCCATTTTTATTCATAAAAATAGATTAAATAAATTCAAATGTAAGCTACCAATTTTTTATTTTTCCCACTTTATATGACAATTAATTTTATGATTTTCATATGTCATCAATACATCTTTGCAGAATTTTTTCAATTTTTGATCTTTATATTTTTTAGCTAATTCATAAAGTCTAATAAACATTTTTTTGCCTGTTTCTGTTTGTTTGTAATTTTTCTTTTGAAAATTGTGCTGTGCACATAAAGTCTGACCATTTTCTATTTCTGCCTTACCTCCCAAATCTTTTGGGCGTATATGGTCAGCATGTATTTCTACTCCATCTTTAGTTCCACGACCACATACTACACATTTATACCTATCTCTTTTAAAAATAGCTTCTTTCTGTTCTATGGTAAAATCTTCTAATGCCTTATTAATTACAAAATCAGGGTCATATTTATAAACTCCCTTTTTAATTTTAATTAGTTGTCCCTCCTGCGATAATTTCCTTATTGCCCTGTCAGGATCTCGAAAAACTTTTCCTGTTCTTTTTTTGTATTCATTCACAACCCAATCTACAATTTCAGGATGAGCGATTTCTTTTTTAGAATGTTTTTTGAAATATTCCATTATCAAATCAGATTGTACTAAATCATTATTCTCCATTCTTTCATCTCTCCTTGGATGAATTATTTTAAATCTAATTTAAACTGATCTATCTTAGCTTCTTTTGTCAATCTATCTTTTGCAAGCTCACAGTAGTTTTTGTCAATTTCTACACCTATGCCATTCCTGCCTGTCAAAAAACTTGCAACTAAGGTAGAACCGCTACCAAGAAATGGGTCCAATACTGTGTCGCCAACAAAAGTAAATAATTTAATACATCTACGTGGAAGCTCTACCGGGAATGGCGCGGGATGACCTATTCTTTTTTTACTTTCTCCCATAAAAGTCCAAACGCCATTTGTCCAATCCATAAATTCTTTTCTGTCAATATCCGATTTCTTGCTTCCACCTGTTTTTTTCCAGTCCTTCTTATAAAGTATTAAAATAACTTCAACCGGGGCTATAACATAAGGAGCAGAAGCTGAAAGCCAGGAACCCCATGCTGTTCTTTTTGAGATGTTCTGTTCATTCCATATTATAGTGGAATGGTATTTCCATCCAATCTGTTTTGTAATAGTCGTTATGTCTGCACAAACGCTCTGCTGACCTCCTTTATTTTTGTCAAGAGGTATGTTCAAGCAGAATCTTCCATCATCCTTTGCTAAATCAAAACACTTTTTTAACCATTTTCTGGTAAATTCAAGATATTCCTCATAAGTCATATTATCTTTGTGCTGTCCATAGTGAATATCTACATTATAAGGTGGCGAAGTCACAATCAAATCAATGCTATTATTTGGTATCAACTGTGTTGTGAGTATGTCATCATGCAAGATGGCAATTCCATTTTCTCTAAAGAAAGGTTTTCCCTTAATTTCTAACTCTTTTTGAGTAGTTAAAACTGAAGTTTGCATTGCAGTATTATAGGTAATATTTTGTTCTTCTAATTTATCAATTCTCTGTTTTTTTTGTCTTGTTAGAATTAATTTCTTAGTTATGATTTTTTTTCTATTTTTCTTTTTTCTTTTTTTAATCATTTTTTTAAGTAATTTTTTTTTCATTTTATACCTCCTAAGCTGTTGGAAGATCCGGAACATTAAGATCAGACCAATAAAGTGGTTTTGGGAATTCGGATTTTTTACTCGAAATAAGAGCCATCCTCTTATCATTAGTTACTAAATATATTTCCTCTCCCTTCATTCTTTTGAGCTCCATTCCCATTGCAATAATCAAAATATCGAATGAAGTTAAATGATGCTTCGAGATACTATCATGAGAATCTTTCTTTTTAAACTCTGCTTCAATAATTGTATTGTTTGTTCCTGGAGTCAATCCTGAAGCATCAAATTCCGTATCTGTAGTATGCTCTACTTCAATTACCTCGGTAGTGTTAAGATTATGGTACCTGTTAAGATCATAAGAATAGAAAAATTTTCTATCATGAACATGAGCAATGAATTTATTAAAACAAGTTTCGTAATGAGCTTTCGGATTTTTAGAATTAAAAATATTTTTGTGGCGTAAATACCATTTACCAAAAATATTACGGACTTCTGCTATGCAAAATGAAGGTATAAAAAGAATAGCTTTTCCTTCTTCTTTCTGAAAAGCTATTTTTGCTCTTAAAGCACAGCTTTTATAGAATTCTGATTGGGTTCTAAATGTTGACTTTGGTGCATACCATTCAATAGCTACGGAAGAATCAAAAAGATAGTTTATCATATTATCTTGTTGACGGTTCTTTTATAACTGCAGAACCGATAGGGCCACCCTTCATCTGACATTCACTCATTTCGTGGATAACTTTTCTCTCTTCTTTTGTCATTTTTACATACGCTTTATTACCAACTGTTTCCTTAAAAATCTTTTCAAAAGAAGATACTTTTACTTGTATTTCCCTATTTTTTGACATAGATCCCCCTTATTCTAATCGTATCTCTTTCCCGGTGTCAGCCGACAGGTAAATTGACTCTATTATACGGATGACATTCAGGATCTCGTTCGGCTTGGTTACCGGCTCTTTATCTTCCAGAACGCAGGAAACAAAATGCTTTATTTCCTCGAAATAAGTATCTGCTCCGGGAAGGACCGGGGTATTGTCAAGCAGGACGCCGTTCACTTCGTCATAGATCTTAAGGGATGCGCCGTCATCCTTGGCGCCCTTCTTCGTGCCGAAAAGGGAAAGGGATGTGCCGCCCTCCGAATTTCCCGCCCAGGACGCCTCAAGGAAAAGGCTGGCGCCGTTGCTGAACTTTATAAATGCGGATGAAAGGTCCTCCACGTCAAGCGGCTGGGTATATTTATCCCCGACCCTTGTTTCCACCGGAGGCCATCCGCCGTCAAAAGCCTTGTCTTTGAATTTCTGGTAGGTCACCCCGGTAACGCTTACGAGTTCAGGAGCCCCCATCAGCCAGTACGTCTTATCGAGTATGTGCACGCCGATGTCTATAAGGGGCCCGCCGCCGGACATCTTTTTGGTTGTGAACCATCCGCCCAGGCCCGGGATGCCCCTTCTCCTCAGGCAGCTTGCTTTCGCGTAATAAATCTCCCCGAACTCTCCCCTGTCCACCAGCTTCTTGAGAAACACGGCGCCGGGCGCGAACCTGCTTGGGAAAGCGACCATGAATTTTTTCTTTGTGGTTTTCGCCGTTTCAAGTATTTCGCGCGCTTCCGCCCCGCTCATTGCGACCGGTTTTTCACAAAGCACGTGTTTCCCGCTTTTTAGGCTCTCCACTGCGTGCTCCTTGTGAACAAAATTCGGGGAGCATATGCTTACTATGGAAATATCGTCCATTTCCAGTATTTTCCTGTAATCGGTAAATGAACTGCCGATCTTGAACTTACCGGCCACAAACTTCAACTTCTCCTCGTTTGGGTCCGATATTGCCGCGACCTCCACACCCGTGATCTTCTGGAAATTGGGGATGTGGGCCACCTGCGCTATACCGCCGGCGCCGATAATTCCAACCTTCACCTTTGCCATTCCTTTTCTCCTTTCTCACTTCGGGACCTTCGGGACGGGGGTATCAGCCGTGGATGCGCTTATAATTCTGCAGGCATTTCTCCACGCACTCAAGCGGCGGATACGCGTAGCTTTCCTGTTCCACGATGTACCACATGGTCCCCCCGATCGTCTCACACATCTTGAATAGGTCCTTCCACATAACATCACCTTCGCCAAGGAGCGCCTTATCGTTTGACTGCGAAAATTCCTTCAGGTGGACCGTTAAGGCCCTTGCCGGGTACCTTTTAACAAAATCGAGGATCTCGCCGGCTTTCACGCCGCCGTGCATGGCGTTACCGGTGTCAAGCTGCATCACCACGCTTGCGTCCGTGTTTGAAAAAAACGCGTCCCACGGGAGCTGGCCTTCCGATGCCTTGAATTCTATAATGTGGTTGTGGTAGCCGGTATACATTCTCAGTGGTTTCAGCTTTGCGGCAATGCCGTTAAAAATCTTGGCGGTTTCCTTCCAGGCGGATATCGAACTTATCCTTTCAGGCGCAAGCCCCGGTACTATCAGAAAGCTGTTTCCGATGATCCGGTTGAACTCCGCGGTCTTTTCAAGTTCCCCGCCCATCAGGGTGTCCAGCCCGATATGGGTCCCGGCTGCCTTCAGTCCCAGGTCATCGAGCATCTTCCTCAGCTCCTGAGCGCTTTTTCCGTAGTAGCCCGCGAACTCCACACCTTCATATCCCATTTTTGCGACTGCTTTCAGGGTTCCCGCGAAATCCTTCGCGCAGTCATCCCTTACCGAATAGAGCTGAACCGCTATACCGGGTCCTTTGCCAGACATGCTTCTCCCTATAATAAATGATATATTCTATATATAGAAGATTGACGGATCCGAAAATAGAAAATAGAGCAATAGATATCAAAACTTGAGAATAGAAAATGGAACAATGGACCGCAATCTCGACATTCCTTGATCTATTGCTCCATTCTCTATTGCTCGATTGCTCTGATTTTCTGCAGAGCAGAAAATCCTGGCGGGGACGACGAGATTCGAACTCGCGGTCTCTGCCTTGACAGGGCAGCGTGTTAGGCCAGGCTACACCACGTCCCCGGAACTACAGTCATTGGTCATTTGTCATTAGTAAAAAACTGAAAATTGAGAATAGAGCAATAAACCGCTATGTCGCAATTTCCTTTCTCTATTCTCTATTGCTCAATTGCTCCATTGCTCTGATTTTTCGCGAAGCGAGACAAAAGATTGAGAATGGAAAATGGAGAATAGACCGCAATCTCCTTAAGTTTTTATCCATTGTTCTATTCTCTATTTTCGATTGCTCTGTCCCGATTACATCAATCGGGACTAGGCGGTACAGGATTCGAACCTGTGACCTCTACAATGTGAGTGTAGCGCTCTAACCAACTGAGCTAACCGCCCGCACAATACAACAGTGAAAAGTGAGAAGTGATTAGTAAAAAGTCAAATAATATTCTAATCGGTGTAATCTGGTTTAAAAATCTGTGTAATCAAGGTATTCTATTTTTTCAGAATACCTATATTTTAATGACTTTCATGACTTTGTCAAGTTTAGGCTCAACTACTGCCGGCGATCTCACGGAAGCGATCGCCCTGTCAGGATCCTTTAGCCCGTGTCCCGTTAAAATGCATACGATTGTCGGACGACGCACGACGCACGACGCACGACGCACGAAATAGCCACGTTTGACTAACTTGATAAGACCGGCTATAGATGCGGCCGAGGCAGGTTCTGCGAACACACCCTCAAGAGACGCAAGGAGCTTGTACGCGCTGATTATCTCTTTGTCAGTCACTGAATCGATCAACCCGCCGGATTCATCCCTTGCCGCTTCCGCGTATTTCCAGCTTGCGGGATTCCCTATTTTGATCGCGGTGGCTATGGTATGCGGATTCTTTATGGGATGGCCTTTCACTATCGGCGCTGACCCGCTTGCCTGGAACCCGCACATCTTCGGGAGCCTGCTGATCTTGCCTATTTTCCTGTATTCCTTGTATCCCTTCCAGTACGCGGTAATATTGCCCGCGTTCCCCACAGGCATCACCTGGAAATCCGGGGCCTTTCCCAGCACATCGCATATTTCAAAAGACGCGGTTTTCTGGCCCTCTATCCTGTAAGGATTTATGGAATTCACCACAGCAACCGGGTATTTTTGAGTTATCTCCCGCACAACTTCAAGAGCCTGGTCAAAATTGCCGTTGACCGCGATGACCTGAGCACCGTGTATCAATGCCTGCGATAATTTCCCCAGAGCTATGGAACCCTTCGGTATCAGGACTATGCATTTCAATCCCGCGCGCGCCGAGTATGCCGCGGCCGAAGCCGAAGTGTTGCCGGTGGAAGCGCAGATAACAGCCTTGAAACCTTCCTCTTTTACCTTGGAGATCGCGAGGGTCATGCCGCGGTCCTTGAAAGAACCTGTCGGGTTAAGGCCTTCGTATTTCAGAAAAATCCTGAGAGCAGAGCAAGCTCTGCCACTACACAAATATTTGGAAAGATTTTTTGCCTCGATGAGCGGGGTATTCCCTTCAAGCATGGTAATTACCGGGGTTTTATCTGACACCGGCAGGTATCTTCGATAAGTTTCTATCACGCCTTTCCACATGCTCTTTTGCTCCTTATTGTCGTTCGTCGAGCGTCGTACGTCGTACGTTAAAAACATAAAAGGCTTATTTTTATCAGTTCATGTTCGACGTAAAGCTTGCCCGCCAATCTTGCTGGGCGGGACGTATGACGTATGACGGTTTTATTCTTCCACCCTGATCAGAACGGTTTTTCTCTTGACGATGCCCAGCCTGTCGATCCGGCCCAGGGCCTTTCCGATGTTTTCCCAAACAGCCTCGTGGGTCATCATGATCACCGGGACAATATTGTTCTTTTTTTCTTCCTTCTGTATGACCTGCGCTATGCTGATGCCGTTCCTTCCAAGGATATCGGAGATCTTTGCCAGCACGCCGGGAGAATCCACGACTGAAAAACGCATGTAGCACCTGCTTTTCATCTCTTTCGCGCAGTTTATCTTCAGGCCCGCGCCTTTTTTCCGCCCGGGCCATGGCGCGCAAATGCCGTTTGCGGCGCCGCGTACGATACGCTGCCCCAGGTGAATTATATCGCTCACTATAGCGCTTGCCGCCGACATCTGGCCCGCGCCCCGACCGTAAAGGACAATAGGCCCTGTAAGGTCGCCTACCACATAGATCGCGTTAAACTCATTTTCCACCGAAGAAAGCAGGTGGCTGTCAGGCAGGAAGGTTGGGTGGACACGCACTTCCACGCTGCCGTCCGTCCTTTTGGCGACCGCCAGCAGCTTCAGCGTGTAACCGAATTCCTTCCCGTACCTGATATCGTCCGGGTCGATCTTTTCTATCCCCTCGACTGAAATGTCCCCGGGCCTCACAACGCTCCCGAAAGCGAGCGAGGAAAGGATGGCTATCTTGTGCATGCTGTCCGAACCGTTGATGTCAAGGGTTGGGTCCGGCTCCGCAAAACCTTTTTTCTTCGCTTCGGAAAGCGCGCCGTCAAAAGTCCTGCCTGATCTTGCCATCTGCGTCAGGATGTAGTTCGTGGTGCCGTTCACGATGCCAAAGATCTGAGAAATGCGGTTAGCGGCAAGCCCTTCGCGTATCGCCTGTATCACCGGGATCCCCGCGCCTACCGAAGCCTCAAAATAAAAACCGGCCTTGTTCCTGCCCGCCGCGGAAAATATCTCGTCCCAGCTGCCGGCGACCGCGGCCTTGTTGGCTGTGACCACGTGCTTTCCCTTTGAAAGGGCTTTCAATATCAGCTTTTTCCCGGCCGACTCGGAACCGGTAAGCTCAACGACTATGTCTATTCCGGGATCGTTAATGACCAGGTTTGAATCAGCGGTAAGAACGCCGCTTGCGACCTTCACGCCCCTGCTGGTCCTGATGTCAAGGTCCGCGATCCTTTTCAGGACTACGGGGCTGCCGATCTTCTCCCCGATGAATTTTTTTGAATCCTGCAGTATTTTGACGACGCCGGCGCCAACTTTTCCGAACCCTATCAGCCCGATATTAATTACTTTCCTATTCATCACACCGCCAATTTTTACGTGGTAATTATTTTAGTATTTTTTTAAAGCGGAGGAGCACGTCGTGAAAGCGTGTCTCGTGGGTGACCAGCGCTATGCGCAGGTATCCCTCGCCGTGTTTTCCGAAACCGCTGCCCGGCGACACAGCCACGCCCGTTTCCCTCAGCAGGTATTCGCTGAATTCCATCGAGCCCATTCCTTTGTATTTCTCCGGGACCGGGGCCCACAGGTACATAGTGGCCTTCGGCTTGTTGACGTGCCACCCGAGTTTTTCCAGGCCTTCGAGCATTACGTCCCTGCGCCTCTGGTAAACCTGCCTTGTTTCTTCAATGCAGTCCTGTGGGCCTGACAGCGCGACAACCCCCGCTAGCTGGATCGCCGTGCACACGCCGTAATCCGCGAAGGACTTGAATTTTTCAAGGTTCGCCAGGATCTCCGCGTTCCCTACCGCGAAACCCATCCTCCATCCGGCCATATTATAGCTCTTCGAAAAGGAATGGAATTCCACTCCCACGTCCATTGCTCCGGGCACCTGCAGGAAACTGGGCGCGACGTACCCGTCGAATGTCAGTTCGGAATACGCGATGTCGCTTACAACGATTATATTGTTCTTTTTTGCGAATTCAACGACTTC
The DNA here is from genome assembly GCA_001871075.1 of Candidatus Desantisbacteria bacterium CG1_02_49_89. GTDB lineage: Bacteria > Desantisbacteria > UBA1551 > UBA1551 > UBA1551 > UBA1551. The sequence continues at coordinate 11,831 of MNUP01000084.1, read as the reverse complement.
CCTGTAAAAATCCAGGTTCTCCACGACCGCGGTTGTCGGGTTGTGCGGGTAGCAGATGAACATTATCTTTGCTTTGCGCGCGATGTCCTGCGGTATCGCTTTCAGGTCCGGTATGTAACCGTTCTGCTCAAGCAGCGGCATGCCGTAGACGCTGCCACCCGCAAGGTAAACTCCGTTGAAGTGGACCGGATAAGTCGGGTCAGGCACCAGAGCGATATCCCCGGGATTCATGTAGGTCATTGAAAAATGGCAGATCCCTTCCTTCGAGCCGACCAGCACTAGTGCTTCTTTTTCCGGGTCGATCTCGACCCCGAACCTTTCACTGTACCACTTCGAGATGACCGAACGCAGCTTCGGCATCCCCTTCGCCTGGGGGTACCTGTGCGTGCTGGGGTGGTTCTTTATCGTGTCGCAGAGCCTGTCCACGATATGCTGGGGCGTCGGCCTGTCCGGATTACCCATGTCCAGGTCGATCACGTCAACACCCTTGCTCCTTATCTCGTCTTTCAGTTTCTTTATCTTCGCGAACAGATAAGGCGGAAGACTTTTAAGCCTGTCGCTTGCCTCGTACATCTTTCACTCCAAAAGCGTATCAACGTATCAGCGTGTCAGCGTGTCAGCGTAAATACCGAGCCCAGATTCTAATAAAAATCCTTGTAGTTACGTTGACACGATGCCTGCCCGCCAACGCTTGTTGGGCGGGATACTTTGACACGTTGACACGTATTTAGTAATTGGCCTGCCTGGTAGCTGCTGCGCACGAACGGCCCGCTTGCAACCCCTGAGAAACCCATGCTTTCCGCAATGCGCTTATACTCCGCGAACCTTTCCGGTTCTATGAATTCCGCGACCTCCACCTGCCCGGGCCCGGGCCGCAGGTACTGGCCCAGCGTCAGCAGGTCGCAGGAAACGTCCCGCAGGTCTTTCATCGCCATCAGCGCTTCGTCTTTCGTCTCTCCCAGGCCCAGCATAAGCCCGGACTTCGTAAACATATCCGGCCTTTGTTTTTTTACCGAGCGCAGGAGCTCAAGCGACCGGTGATAATCCGCCTTCTGCCTTACAACCGGATAAAGCCGTTTCACTGTTTCAAGATTATGGTTCAGGACCGTTATGTTCTGTTCCAGTATGATCTTAAGCGCTTCCGTGCTGCCTTTAAGGTCAGGTATAAGCAGCTCTATGCCCAGGCTGCCGTTAAAATCCTTCCTCAGCTCCCTTACGGTTCCAGCGAATTGCGAGGCGCCGCCGTCCGGAAGGTCGTCCCTTGTGACCGAGGTTATAACAACGTATCTAAGCCCCATCTCGGCCACCGCCTTTGACAGGCGCGCCGGTTCACCTTCGTCAACCGGGGCAGGCACTCCTTTGCGGACAGCGCAGAAACCGCAGTTACGCGTGCACACGCTGCCCAGTATCATGAAAGTCGCTTCGCCTCCGGAAAAACATTCTCCCCGGTTGGGGCAATGGGCGCTTTCACAGACCGTGTTCAGCCGGTTCCTTTCAAGGATCTTTTCCGTTGTCACAGAACCGCAGGGAATTTTTTTCTTAAGCCATTCCGGTAGTTTTTTTCTCATTGATGTCAGCGATATAATGATCGATTACAGCGATTTAAAAACTCTATTGAAATTATCTATGATTGTTTCTTTTATGGTTTTTATTTGACACGTTGACACGTTGACACGCTGACACGCTTTTATGGAAGTTACTTTTGCATCTTTAATGCCGCATGGCACTATCCATTCAAACGGCGTGAGGTCGCAGTCAACGTTGAGCGAAAAACCGTGGTATGTCACCCATCTCCTTGCGCTGATCCCTATGAAAGCGATTTTCGCCGGTCCGTCCGGGGCCGGGACCCAAACCCCCGTGTATCCTTCGCGCCTTTGCGCGTCTATCCCCGTTTCTTTTAGTGTATTTATTATTATTTCTTCTAACTTTCTCAAAAATCTGTGTAAATCTGTGTCTAAAAATCTTAGGTTGAAGATCGGGTATCCGACCAGCTGCCCCGGGCAGTGGTACGTGGCTTCCCCGCCGCGCTCCACGTGATAAACCCTGATTTTTTTCCGTCTAAGGAATTCTTCAGAAACGAGCAGGTCTTCTTTCCCGCCCTTCCGCCCTATTGTTATGACAGGATTGTGTTCACACAAAACCAGCGTGTCCGGTATTTTCCCGGATAGCCTTTCCTCTATCAGTTCGTCCTGCACGCGCTTTGCTTTTTCGTAATCTGCTAATCCTAAGTCTATTACATTTATTTCAGCCATTATGATCCGTGTAGATCAGCGTCTATTTACCAGTTTCGGGGTGAAAAGGAACCTTCTCCCCGGCTTTCGCGATATACGTAATTTCCGCTTCTGAGTGCGGGTATGCGAATTTTACTTCTTTGGATTCCGCAAATTTGTGAAAAATAACTTTTGTGATATTCGTTGAAATTTCCTGCCTTTCGACCGGACGCGTGTAATAACGCAGGCGCATATATACTCCCCAGTCAATGAATTCGGCGCGTATGTAAGGCTCCTTGCGTATCTCCCCGATAATGTCTTTAGTTATTTCCTTTGCCGCGCTTATAAGTATTTTTTCCGCGGCATTCCAGTTGGAACCATACGCAACCCTGATGATGATCTCGTCAAGGATATACTTGGATTCCTGAACTTCTTCCTCTCTCATAGTATAATTAAAGATCACCTGGTCAAAAAGGACCGCGGTGGGTATCAACACGGCTCGGCCTGACTTCTCCTCGCCGCCTGTTGTGCCGCCCACCTGCTCCATCGTAACATACATTATTCCGATATTTTGCACGTCTCCGATCACGCCCGCGATAATGACGCGGTCCCCTATCTTGAAAGGCTTCGTAAGCGTAACCAGGAACCATGCCGCGACTCCTGTTACGGGGCGCTGCAAAGACCAGCCGAGTACCATACCCAGGAATGCAGCTGAAAGCCCGAGTGTAGCAAGATTGCCGCCTGTGCCTGCCAGGAGGAGTATGATCGCTATCACCCAGTATAATATGCGCCATATCCTGATGCCGCTTTTTACCCTGTTTATGTCGCCGCGGGACGCTTTCAGCAGAGCTTTTTCTATCAATTTGGTAAAAATTTTGTAGATCAGGTAGATAGCAAGGATTATTAATATCCACACGATTCCCAGCGGGAGCGGGATCTTTTTTAAAAGTGTATCAAAATAAATACGTAAGCCCTTCATGAACTGTTCCATCTTTTCTCCTTAAAAAGCAGATTAAAATAAAACCTAAATGCTATTTGTAAATTAGAATTCTTGAACTTTCAGCTTTCACCTTTCAGCTTTCAGCCGATCTTTTTGCGCAGGATCTGAAGAGCTTCGCTTCTTGTGTCAAGCGCGGCTTCAACAACAGCCTCGGGCAGGGTTGGATGGGCGTGTATGGTCTTCGCTATCCCTTCAATGCCGATATTATTCCGGATGCAGACCGCTGCCTCGGCTATGAGGTTTGTCGCTTCAGGGCCTATTATGTGGACACCGAGGACCTTGCCGGATTTATCCGCTATGACTTTGACAAAACCATCCGGCTCACCCATCGCGATGGCTTTCCCGCATGCAGAAAACGGGAACCTGCCGACAGTAACTTCCGCTCCTGTTTCTCTCGCCTTTTTTTCGGTAAGGCCGACCGAGCCGATCTCAGGGAACGTGAAAATGCAGCCGGGGACCGCCGTGTAATCCATCCTGCTGTCTTTTCCCATAATATTCTCCGCGGCTACGACCCCTTCCGCTGTTGCGACGTGTGCGAGCATGATCCCGCCGTTCACGTCACCGACCGCGTAAATCCCCTCTATATTCGTGTGCATTTTTTCGTCTGCTATAACCCTGGCCCTGTCCATCTTGACGCCGAGTTCTTCCAGGCCCAGCCCGCTTCCGTTCGGCGCTCTCCCGGTACAGACCAGCACCTTTTCGGTCTCTATCTTTTCCCCGTTTGACAATTCGCTGACCACTGACGACTGGCCGTCCGCCCCGATTGATATCGGGGCGAGACCTCGCCCAGCCTCTGCGCTGGGCGGGCTGACCACTGCATTTACTTTAGTATCGGTGTATATTTTTATTCCCTGTTTTTCAAGCATCCGCCTGAACGTCTTCGAGATCTCTTCATCTTCGAGCGGGAGTATCTGGGGCAGCATTTCAACGATCGTGATCTTGGTCCCTATTTCCGAGAATAAACTGGCAAATTCGCATCCTATTACCCCGCCGCCTATTATGAGCAGGCTTGAAGGAACGCTCGCGAGAGAAAGCATCTCATTGCTTGTAATAATGTTTGTCCCGTTGCATTCTATGCCCGGGACCCTGGCAACAACCGAACCGGTCGCCACAACTATATTCCTGCCGCTCAGGGTTTTCTGCGGCTCGGTCCCTCCCGTAACCTCCACCGTTCCTTTTCCCGTGACCTTTCCCTTTCCTTTTACGATATCGATCCCATTGTTCTTCAGCAGGAATTCAACGCCGGCGCGCAGGCGCGCAACTATTTTCTCTTTTCTGTCCATCATTGCCGTAAAATCCACGGAACAGCCTTCCGCTTTAATGCCGAAGTCCTTTGCTTTCTTGATCCTGGAAAATAGTCCCGCAGTCGTAAGAAGTGCCTTTGTCGGGATGCACCCGCGGTTAAGGCAGGTCCCGCCGATCTTATCCTCTTCTATGACGCAGGCTTTTCCGCCCAGCTGCGCGGTCCTGATCGCGCATATATAGCCTCCCAGACCCCCGCCTATCACTATCGCATCGTATTCCGCCAACTCAACCTCCAGAAAATCGTGTAATGTGTCACGTGTTACGTGTAACGAAAAATCTAATCTTGCTTTACACGTTACACCTTACACGTTACACGTTATTTGATAGCTGACTTAAGCTCGCGGGACGCGTGGAACGCGACCGCTTTCCTCTGGGGGAGCTGCACGGGAGCGCCTGTCTTGGGATTCCTTGCAACCCTTGCCTTGCGCATTTTAACCTTGAAAACACCCACCCCGGCGAGTATGAACCTGCCCGTTTCGTTCAAAGAAGACACCATGCCGTTAATAAGAACTTCCAGCGCTCTTCCCGCCTTTGCCTTGTTTATCTTGACGTCAGCCGCTATCTTCTCGATCATCTGCAATTTATTCATTTCTGCTCCTTGATTACAGCGATTTTTAACTTACGATTACAGCGATCTAATACTTTATCGCTGAAATCATATTTTACATCGCTGACATCATCTTACAGAATGGGAAGATACTTCTCTATCTCGTATGAGGTGACCTGCCTTCTGTAGTTGTCCCATTCGATCTTCCTGTTCGCAATAAAATGGCTGAATATGTGGTCGCCCAGCGCCTTTTTCACAAGCTGGCTCTTTTCGGTCATGGCAACCGCCTCGATAAGGCTTCCCGGAAGCGATTTTATGCCCAGCCTTTTCCTCTCCGCGTCATCCATCTTATAAAGGTCCCTTTCAACAGGAACGGGAAGCTCGTAACCCTGTTCTATGCCCTGCATCCCGGCTGTCAGCATCACCGAGAACGCCAGGTACGGGTTACACGCCGGGTCCGGGCTCCTGAACTCGATCCTTGTCGCCTTCTCCTTCTTCGGCTTGTACATCGGGATCCTTATGAGCGTGGAACGGTTGCGCTGCGCCCATGATATGTAAACAGGGGCTTCGTACCCAGGCACAAGCCTCTTATATGAATTCACCCACTGGTTTGTGACGGAGGTGATCTCTTCGGAGTGCCTGAGCAGCCCGGCGATAAATCCTCTGGCCGCTTTTGAAATGTGGTATTTTGCCCCGGAGTCGAAGAACGCGTTGGATCCTTTCTTGAAAAGTGACTGGTGCACGTGCATGCCGCTTCCGTTGACCGTGCTTATCGGCTTGGGCATGAAGGAAGCGAAGAAACCGTAACTCATCGCGACTTCTTTCACTACCATCCTGTATGTCATCACGTTGTCAGCCATGGAGAGCGCGTCCGTGTAGCGCAGGTCGATCTCGTGCTGGCTGGGCGCAACCTCGTGGTGGCTGAATTCCACGCTTATGCCCATTGCCTCAAGCGCGTTTATCGTGTCCCTGCGCAGGTCGCTTCCCGCGTCAAGCGTGGTCAGGTCGAAGTAATTGCCCTGGTCAAGCACCGCCGGAGAAGCGCTGTCCTTGAAATAAAAATATTCCAGCTCTGGGCCCACCATGTACGTATAGCCTTTTTTTGCTATCTCGGCAAGGTTCCTTTTCAGTATATAGCGCGGGTCGCCTTCATAAGGTTTTCCGTCAGGCGTGAGTATGTCGCAGAACATCCTCGCCTCAGGCCTGTCAGACGGGATCCACGGGATCATCTGGAAAGTCGAGGGATCGGGCTTTGCTATCATGTCGCTTTCGTCAATGCGGGCGAACCCTTCTATGGAAGAGCCGTCAAAACCCATCCCTTCCCTGAAAGCCATTTCAAGCTCCCTCGGAGTAATGGCAAAAGACTTGAGCTGCCCGAGTATATCCGTGAACCAAAGCCGGACAAACTTGATCCCCTTTTCCTTTACCGTTTTCAGAACCTGCTGCGCAGTCTTCATTAACCCCCCCCCAAAAAAAAGAAACCGTCAAACGTCGGACGTCATGCGTCGAACGTAAATACAATGCAATTCACGTACGACCCGCAGGGCGACGTACGACTTACGACGTATATTATTTATTAAAGACGTCTTCCATGCCGTAAAGCCCCGGCTTCGCTTTTGCGGCAAACCTTGCGGCATTGAGCGCGCCCAGGGCGAACGCGTCCCTTCCGGAAGCGCGGTGGACAAGCTCCACTCTTTCGCCCTGACCCGCGAAGATCACGGTGTGGTCCCCCGCAACATCCCCTCCGCGCACAGCGTGAATGCCTATTTCTTTCCTTCCCCTTGCCCCCACTGCTCCTTTCCTTCCGTAAATCCCGCTTCTGCCCAGGTCAGTTCCGATAGCTTCGGCAACAATACCCGCAAGCCTGAGCGCTGTCCCGCTGGGAGCGTCCTTCTTCATATTGTGGTGCATCTCTATGATCTCAACGTCGTAGTCCTTAAGCGACCCGGCTGCCTGCCTCAAAACCCTGAAAAGAAAATTCATGCCTGCGGACATATTCGGGGAAAAAACGCAGGGGATCCTCTTCGCAATCCTTCTGATCTCGGCGATCCCGGATGGTTTGAAACCGGTCGTTCCAAGGACCACCGGCAGCTTCATTGATGCCGCGGCGCGCAGGTGCTCCAGGGACGCTTCCGGGCTGGAGAATTCAATAAGTACGTCTGCCCCGCCCGCTGCCGCGCGCAGGTCACTTGTGATCACCACTCCCCTGCCTGCTTCTTTCCCCAGGCCTGGACATCCCTTTCTCTCTATTGCCCCGACAAGTCTCATATCGCGCTGCGCGTCAAGATTGGCGATTATCCGCGAACCCATCTTCCCGCATGCCCCGCTCACGATTATGTTAATCATAAACACCTCGTTACTCGTTCTTCGTGCATCGTGCATCGCAGTACTACTTTAGAAAAATTAGAAAGTAAAAATCTTAGCGATGAACGACGAACGATGAACGATGTACTATTTAAGGAGATCGAACTGCCGCAGCGTCTTCTTCAGTTTTACCAGGTTCTGCGCCGACATAGGCGAAAGCGGAAGCCTCATCTCACCGGAATCCATCTTCATAAGCATCATCGCCGTCTTCAACGGAATGGGATTTGTCTCTATGAAAAGCGCCTTCATAAGCGGCAGGAGCCTGCGATGTATCTTCATTGCCGCCCCTGCATCGCCCGTGAGGAACATCCTCACCATCCGCGACACTTCCCCCGGCATTATGTTAGCAAGCACTGAAATAACGCCCCTGCCACCAACAGCCATCATGGGAAGCGTCAGCGCATCGTCCCCTGAAAGCAGGCAGAAGTTCCTTCCGCATAATTTAATTATCCTGCGTGCCTGGTCAACGCTCCCGCTCGCTTCCTTGACTCCCGCGATATTGGAAAAATCTCTGCTCAGCATCGCAAGCGTTTCCGGCTCCAGGTTCACGCCTGTGCGCGAAGGAATGTTATAAATGAAGATCAGGATCTTTACCCTGGACGCTATCCTTCCGAAGTGCAGGTACATCCCCCTTTGCATGGGGCGGTTGTAATAAGGGCACACGAGCAGGGCTGAATCAGCCCCGCTCTTCTTTGCGTCAGCTGTCAGCTCAAGCGCTTCATCCGTGCTGTTTGAGCCGGTGCCTGCCATCACGGGTATTCTCCCGCGCGCCTGGTTTATGACTATCCTGATCACTCTTTTGTGCTCTTCGTGGGAAAGCGTGGGAGATTCACCCGTCGTGCCGCACGGAACGATCCCGTCTGTCCTGTTCTTTATGTGGAAATCAACAAGCCGCCTGAGCCTTCCCTCGTCGATCCTGCCGTTCCTGAAAGGCGTTATCAGGGCAACGTATGAGCCTTCTATTGGCTGCATCCCTCACCTCACATCCCTTGCTATCTTAACCCTTACTTTCTTCTTTACCTGCAGTTTCCCCATGCCCGCGTCAGCTTCAAAACCCTGGCCGTCTATCCTTACCTCTCCCTTTGTGACCGTCACGCGGTCGTCCGTCACAAGCTTCTCATCTTTCGCCAGCCAGCGCAGCGTTTGGGTTTTAAGCTTCAAACCGTCGGGAGTTTCCGCCTCGATCGAACCGGTCATGCCTATATCCCTGTTTTTTGAATCCACAACTCCCTGGTCCGCCTTCAGGGTGAGCGCGAGGACATTGTCTTTTTTGAAAAATTTTATTTCAGTCCCGTGTATCTCTATCTCGTCCCCTTCCTCATACTCGTATGCTTCAAGGGCTTTCAGTTCCCACTGCTTGTTCTTGCCCACGGTCTGCACAAGCCTGAAATCCTTGATCTCGAAAGTCGGGGTCTTGCCTGATTCCGAAGGAAGCACTATCTCTTTCTTTAAAGCTATATCAGCAAGCGTGTGGACCCCGAACTGCCTGCCCAGGACTATCAGGATGATTATGCCGCCGACAGCCAGAGAGATCCACAAAAACCGCAGGTTTTTCATTCAAAAGCCCACCACAGAGGGCACATCCGCCCCGATTAATATCGGGGCGAGACCTCGCCCTGCCTTTGCGCAGGGCGGGGAGAAATACTATTTTGCCACTGAGTTCACTGTCCGCCCGTCTTTCAGCGGGCGAGACCTCGCCTCTTTGAGGCGGGAGACTACCTTATAGATATTTGGCTTTTACTGGCAACTCACAACTGACAACTGCCTTTGCAACCACGGATTTCCACGAATTTCCACGAATTTTGCCACTGAGTTCACTGAGAAATACATTTAACAGGGATTCAACGGGATTCATAATGCCGTCATGCGTCGAACGTCTTACGTATTATTAAAATCATTTGCGAACGACGTACGACTTACGACGTAAGACGGAATCTAAATCTCTTTAAATCCCTGTAAAAAGAAAGCAGATTTTCGTGCTTTCGTGACACTTTCGTGATTTCGTGGTAATCTTTTACTCTGACACGTTGACACTATGACACGCTGACACGTTTTCTAAGGTAGCCTTCGATGAACATGTCCAGGTCGCCGTCCAGCACCGCGTTCACATTGCTGGTCTCGATATCGGTGCGCAGGTCCTTCACCATCTGGTATGGTTCAAGCACGTATGAGCGTATCTGGCTGCCCCAGGCGATATCCTCTTTTACCCCGCGTATCTTCTCAATCTCATCTTCCTGCTTCTGCCGTTCAACTATAAAAAGCCTTGAGTGGAGGACCTTCATCGCGCTTTCCTTGTTCTTGAACTGGGAGCGGTCATTTTCGCAGGAAACCACGATGCCTGTGGGAACGTGCGTGATGCGCACGGCTGAGGAAGTCTTCTGCATGTGCTGCCCGCCCGGGCCTGAGGAGCGGAACGTCTCTATTATCAGGTCCTTGTCTTCTACAGGTACTTCCGTGCCTTCTATTTCCGGGATCACGTCAACTGACGCGAATGATGTGTGCCTTCGCTTGTTCGCGTCGAACGGTGAAATACGCACAAGCCTGTGCACGCCTGATTCCGCTTTCAGGTATCCGTACGCGTAATCCCCGTTAACTATCAGGGTCGCGTTCTTTATGCCCGCTTCGCCGCCCGGAATTATATCGACTACCTGGGCTTTCAATCCTTTCTTTTCCATCCACCTCAGATACATCCGGAGCAGCATGTCCGCCCAGTCGCACGCTTCAACTCCCCCTGCTCCGGGGTGGACCGAAAAGATCGCGTTATGCTTGTCATACGGGCCGCTGAGAACCATCAGCAGCTTGAAGCTTTCAACGCCCTTTTGCAGGTCCCGCAGGTCGCGCGTGATGTCATCAAGCAAATGCGGGTCTTCCTCCTCCATCATTCCAAGAAGCCCCGCTATTTCTTCAGCCCTGCGTTTCAGGCTGGTCCAGGAATCAACTGTGCTTTTCAGGTTATTTAGTTCAGAGATGGCTTTCTGAGCGCGGTCTTTGTCCTGCCAGAAGGAAGGCTGCGCGGATTCTTTTTCAAGGAGGGATACGCCCGCCTGCTTCTTCTCTATCTCAAAGATACCTCCCCAGGTCATTTAATATATCTAATATATTCTTTATTTCGGATTTTATGTCTTCGTTCATATCTGCTCCGCAAATTATGAGTTATGAATTATGAGTCAAAAGCAAGGTTTTTAAATTTACATTTTGCAATTTACAATTTGACTTTTGCAATAATCATTTAATTATCCGTTTGCATCCGTGCTTTCAATCCGCATGCATCCGTATGAAGTAACTCATTTATTATACTATAATATTGTGAAAAGTCAAGAAAAATGTATTGATTTATAAGGAAAATAAAGGTATGCCTTTTTTCCTGTTTATTGAGAATCCCGGCAGTTAATATTAAAGGAAGCGAATTGCGATGTCAAACGGTGGTTTGAGGTAGGATTTTTAAGACCCTCTGTAATTTTCCATAAATTCCCTTGGGGAGATCATCTTAATTCCCTGATAAATCTCTATCTCCAGAATATCCGTATCGCCGGTTATTACCATATCGACATTATTAAATGAAGCATCGGCAAGTATCTGGTTATCGGAAACATCGCGGCAGACCCGCGGAATGACCGGGGCGGCTTCTCCCCTGTTAAAATATTTTTTAATAAGCAGCAGGAATCTTTTTATCGTGGGTTCTGAAACCTCGAATTTATCCTTTAATACATTTTGCAGCTCGCTTATTATAAAATCCGTATAGTAGACCTGATGTATGGTCGGAGCGATTAAAATAACATCCCGGCACGTGCCTTTGTTTATAAATCCCGCGATCAGAACATTTGTGTCAAACAGGATCTTCAAGATACTCTCTTGAATATTTCTTCGTCAGTTAACTTCAGGCCTTTTTTCTTTATCTCACTTAATGCCTTCTGCTGAATTTGCCTGAATTCGGTAATAAAAAAATACCCGTTCAGCGTTTTCCTGATCAATTCGCTTGAAGTAATATTTTCTTTTTTGCTCTCTCTTTTGACCTTTTTAAGTAAATTTTCCGGCAGGCTTATTGACACAATGTTCCTCATAATCCCTCCTTCGTAATACATCTGTAATACATATATTATACACTATTTTCAATATTTTGTCAAGAGAAAATAAAAGGTATACCGTTTTTCTTTTTTTCAGAGGATTTTAAACGAGTCTGGTGAAAAAGGCGGGCGGACTGTTTTAAAGCAGAATTGCGAAGTGATTTTCAGGCTGAATTTCCCTATAAGTTCATAATATATACGTATAAATCACAACATGACTAGTGTAGTGTCTCTAACAGATCTTTACATTTGGGCTGTCATTGCGAGGAGTGTTAACGACGAAGCAATCTTGACCTAAAAATCGAGATTGCCACGCTCCCTTTGGTCGCTCGCAATGACAA
>MNUP01000133.1 GCA_001871075.1 Candidatus Desantisbacteria bacterium CG1_02_49_89 | reverse complement strand
ACATTTGGGCTGTCGTTGCGAGGAGTGTTAACGACGAAGCAATCTTGACCTAAAAATCGAGATTGCCACGCTCCCTTTGGTCGCTCGCAATGACAACTCAAAGCAGAATCAAATGTCAAGGGATTTATGTGACACCACACTAGTGACAAGTAACAAGTTCAGGGATTTTCTAACCAACTAACCAACTATCAAACTAACAAACTATGCGTATCGCATACATTGACTGCTATAATGGGGTAACACCCAGGAAACTGCTCGCCGCGGTACTGGATTCCGGCGCTTCTGAGCCTGAAGCGCAAATGAAAAAGCTTGGCGTTAAATTCAGGATAAAAAAATCCAGGAGGACAGGCGGGGTTCCGCGCACGGTGGCAGACCTGGAATGCAATGCTCCCCTGAAGCCGACAAATATTGGGGAAATAACCGCTTTTATAAGATCCAGCAGGATCAGGCAGAGCGTTAAAAACAAACTCTGTAAAATATTTTACGGCGTGGCAGCCGCGGAATCAAGGGTTCACGGGGAGCCGGTCGAAGATGTCCATCTTTTTGAGGTCGGCCATCCGGCCGCAATACTTGCCGCGACAGGCATTATCGCCGGATTAGAAGAGCTCAAGATAGGCACGATATACGTTTCTCCCCTGGCGCTTGGTTCCGGAAAGGTACGGTGCAGCCACGGCTTGCTCTCCGTGCCCACTCCTGCCACGCGCGAGCTGACCCGCGGAATACCTGTTGTAAATACTTCCATAGGCGGGGAGCTCACTACGCCGCTTGGGGCGGCGATAGTTTCCTTTCTTGCGCGCGGTTTCGGGGGATTCCCGGAAATTTGCGTTGAAAATATTTATTGCGGTGCGGCCGCAGACGGCCGCGGGCCGCTCACTATATACACAGGAAAGTAATCCGGAGGTTCAAATGAATCTTAACAAAAAAATTATCTACGCTGCAGTTCCTGTCGTTATTTCACTTTACCTATTTTGTTTCCATGCCGGCGAATGCCTGGGGCAGAAAAAGAACGCGCAGGGCAAGTCGATAGTGGCTAAGGTGAACAGCAGCGAGATCGCGGAGGATTTTTTCAATTCCGTGTACGACAGGTTCATGCAGGATTTCCGCAATTTCAACCCCGGTTCGCCTGTGGATGAAGAAACAAAGAACTGGGCAAGGAAATACGTTATAGATGAGTTCATCAAGCGCGAGATCGTGATACAGGAAGCCAAGAAAAAGAATTTCAAGGTAAGCGACGCGGAAGTGGACAAGATCATAAAAGACCATCCGTATTTCAAAGGTAAAGACGGCAAGTTTGACAACACAAAATACCTCTGGGCGATAAATGATCCAAATTTCAACCTGAAACAGGTAAGGGAACAGGTGCGCGGTGATGACGAACTGATCTATACCGAATTCCAGAAGGAAATGATGAACCGTGAAAAAGCTTCTGACGGCGAAGCCCTGGAGGAATTCAAGAAACGCACTGAAAAGGTAAAAGTCCAGTGCGCCCTGCTGAAGTCCGCGGTAGTGGCGGACACAAGCCTCACCGAAGCTGAGATCTCCTCATATTTCAAAGCCAATACCGAAAAATACCGCATGCCGGCTCGGGCCAAAGTGAAGTATGTGGTCATAACTCCGGAAAAGGTAAGGAGCGGCACCACTGTGTCAAACGAGGAGATAGCGGCATATTACAATTCCAACAAAGATGAATTTTTCCTGCCCGAGAGGATCAAGATAAGCCATATAATGGCGGCGGTGCCTCCTGATGCGGACACGAAAACCCAGGATGAAAAGAAGGCCGTGATCGAGAAGGTACTCGGGCTTCTCAAATCGGGCAAGAAATTCGAGGACCTGGCGGGAGAATATTCGGAGGACCGCGGGACTGCGAAGGAAGGCGGTTCGATAGGGGGATACATACCTAAAGGCAGGATGAGGGACCTTGACGATATCCTCTTTGCCATGAAGAAAGGGCAGTATACAAAAGAACCCGTGAAGACCGCTTTCGGGTACCACGTATTCAGGCTGGATGACAGGCGCGATGCCGGGATAGGCCTTTTTGACGAGGTTTTTGACGCTGTCCGTGAGGCAGTCCTGAAGAAAAAAAGCGAGGAAAGGGCAGCACTGGTGGCAGGCCAGATCGCCGCGGAAGTAAAAAACATCACGGACCTTGAAAGCAGCGCGGCGCCTTACGGCGGCCTTACGGAGACCCCGCTTTTTTCGGAAAAGGATTCACTCGATACCATAGGGTACATACCTGAATTTAACAAAAGGTCTTTCGCGCTCAAGAAGGGCGGTATCGACAGGTCCGCGGTGCCTCTTGAGTGGAGGCCCAAAAAAATACTGGGTCATGCGGTTATTGCCTTGGCAGACAGGATCGAATCGTCTATTCCTACCATGGAAGAAGTAAGGAATTCCCTTATCCTGGACTGCAAAAGGGACAAGGAAAAAGAGCTGACGCGTATTAACGCGGACAGCGTTATGTCGGCCCTCAGGGCATCAGATAATTTTATTACTACAGCAGAAAATGCTGGCTGCGAAACAAAGGAAACCACTATTACGAGATACCAGTATTATATCGAGGGCATAGGGTATGTGCCGGACCTTGCAAAGGCAAGTTTCGACTCAACCCCGCAGGAGGCCGGGCTGATAAAGGGCGGCGCCGTATATTCGGTAGAGGTGCCTGCGGGGATCTGCATATTTAAGCCCGTTGAAAGGACAGGGGTGGACGAAAAGGCTTTTGCCAAAGAAAAAGACAGCCTGAAAAAAAATATTGAAAGCCAGAAGAACACGGCTGCTTTTGACAAGTGGTATGATGAAGCCAAGAAGCGCGCAAAGATCGAAGTATACATAAAGACGGAATAAAAATGAACCCGGTTACCGCGGTCCTGGTCGCTGTCATAAGCTACCTGGCCGGCTCGATCCCGTTCAGCTACCTGTTTGTCAGGTGGGCCAAGGGCATTGACCTTCGAAAATTCGGGGACGGCAACGTAGGCGCGACAAATGCCTCGAAGGCCGCGGGCAAGGCGGTTGGCACAGCGGCTTTCCTGTTTGACGTCATTAAGGGTGTTTTCCCGGTTTTTTTCGCGAGCGTGGTTTTTAAGCTGCCGGACACGCTGTGTGTTATAGCAGGCATTTGTTCCATAGCGGGCCACAACTGGCCGGTATTCCTGGGTTTCAAGGGCGGAAAGGGATTGTCCACTACGATGGGTGTCCTGGGGGCGCTCGTCCCGATAGAAGCAGCTTTGTTCCTTGCCCCTCTTTTTATACTTTACTTTATACTTAAGCGCTGGGTATTTTCCATGATGCTGATCGGCCCGCTCCTCCCGGTCATATGCTGGCTGATGAAGCGCTCACCAAGCCTGATATGGGGCACCGCTGCCATAATAGCCCTGATCTTCGTTCACGCCGCTGAGAACGCGAAGAGCGCATGGAGGGACGCACGAAACAGCTGATACGAAGGAAACTTTTCAGGATGCTGACATTCATATACCCGGTGCTGTACATGAAATATTCGCAGCAGGAGGTAGTATTTGTTTCAGGCGTGATAGCGGCGGTAGCGGTAATAATCGAATCCACCAGGTTCTACTCGCCTAAAATTAAGGGAATGACGGAAAAAGTCTTTTCCGCGATCGGCAAAGCCGAAGAAGTTTACCGCATTTCCGGGATCACTTACATGGCACTCGGCGCGCTTTTTACCGTGGTGTTCTTCCGCAGGGTCATAGCTGTCCCGGTGCTTATATGCGCTATACTGGGGGACGCGGTATCCTCGCTTGTCGCGAACAAGTGGGGGGGTAGCTTCAGGATCTTCAGGAACAAATCGCTTGAGGGGACGCTTGCGTGTTTTGCGACGTGCCTGGTCGCTGGATGGCTGCTTCTGCGCACACCCCTTGCCGCGGAAGGCCTTGATTTCAACCTTGTCCTGGCAATAGCTCTTCTTACTACGTTGTTCGACGTTATCCCCATACCGATGGACGACAATATAAGCACTCCGCTGGGCGTAGGTTTTTTTGCCCAGATGTTAATGCGGTGAAGCGGTTAACAGTATATTGCCCCGAAGGAGTCCCTTCGGGGCATATCGCCGAAGGTCGCGGATCGTTCAAAAGAAAAAATATGAGAATAAAATTAAATATTTCAATAATTATCATACTGATTGCAGCTGGATTGGTACTGCTGAATTTCATAACCATAGACGAAAACGGCAGAATGTCCTGGAAGGGCGGGCTGTCCTGGAAGGGCAGGAACAGAGTCCAGCCGCGGGAATACAACGGCGGTTATCTTTAATTATGAATTATGAATTATGAGTTATGAGTTATGAATCAACAGCATGGAATTAAATTTAAATTAGAATCTTTGTTTTTAATTCATAATTCATCATTCATAACTCATAATTATTTTTAAGGAGGGGGTGATACCATGGAGGAGATAGAGGTTGGGGATGTTGCACATTATTTTACCAAGATCGGGGTAGCAGCGATCAAGATCACGGCCGATTCCATTAAGATAGGGGACACTATCCATGTAAAAGGGCATACAAGCGATTTCACACAGCAAATTGATTCCCTGCAGGTTGAACACGCGCAGGTTCAGGTCGCGAAACCAGGTGACATAATAGGCCTTAAGGTCAAGGACCCTGCAAGGGTAGGCGATAAGGTCTTTAAGGTCATTGCATGAATTAAAAATAGCTCATTGCTCATAGCTCATGGTATATAGGACATATTTAAAGCATTAAGCTATGAGCCACAAGCCATGAGCCATGAGCGTTATTAGGGGGGTAGGAATGGGTAATAAATTAGAAGAAGGATTGAGGAAAGGCCTTCTGGCAGGCCTGGGACTGGCTGTCCTGACCAAGGAAAAAGCCCAGCAGCTCGCGCGCGAGCTTGTGAAAAAAGGCGAAGCTTCCGGCGAGAACGTGGCAGAAGTAACAGGCGAAATACTTGACAAAGCAAGAAAGGGAAAAAAGCTTGTGGAATCCAGGATAGAAGAAGCGATCAGAAATGTGATCGAGAAGGTAGGGGTCCCCACAAGGCAGGAGTTTGAAAATCTCAAAAAATCCATAAATGAGCTGAAGAAGAAAAAATAGGCCGGCGGAAGAAAATGAGGAAAATAAAGATCGCGCCTTCGATCATGTGCGCGGATCTGCTGAATCTTGAAAGGGACGTGCGCAGGCTGGAAAAAGGCGGTGCGCGCCTTTTTCATTTTGACATAATGGACGGAACGTTCGTTCCGAATATCGCGCTTGGCGCGGGTATCGTGAAAGCCGTGCGGGCGTCAACCAGGCATCCTCTGGATACCCACCTTATGATAATCCATCCCGAGAAATATATAAGGCAGTTCGCGGACGCGGGCAGCGATATTATAAGCATACACGCGGAGGCAACTGTCCATCTGGACCGCGCGCTCCAGGCAATAAAAGACGCGGGCGCCAGGCCTGCGGTTGCATTGAACCCGTCAACACCGCTGAATTCCATTCGGCACGTTCTGGATAAAACCGAGGTGGTGCTGGTCATGGCTGTCAACCCGGGTTTTGCCGGACAGGCGTTTATTCCCGGGACGGTCAGGAAGGTGGCTGACCTGAGGAAAATGCTGCAGGAGAACGGAGCAGAGCGCGTTGAAATAGAGGTTGACGGGTGCGTTAATGACAGGACCATTGCTATGTTCCTGGAAGCAGGGGCAAATATTTTTGTCGGAGGGACCGCGGGGATCTTTACAAAAGAGGGAACAGATATTACCGCGTCTTTAAGCCGGCTGTATGCTAATGCCCGGTCTTCACTGAAGGATATCCTTAGAAAAGGAGGCGCAGGATCAAGGAAATGGTGGACTCAAAAGAACTGAAAATAAAATTGGGGATTGACACGGGATTTGCCATAAACAGGTATCCCGAAGCCGGATCATGGATAAAGATCGTGGGGGAGGTCCTTAATCTGAGGTATGTCCAGCACGTAGCCGATCTTTTAAACCCATTTTTGCCGGATTACATCCTTAAGAGTGAGGTAAAAAAGATCCGGCGCCTTTGCGCCAGATACAGGGTAACGGTTGATACGACCTTCACGAGCGCGTTCACAAGGGTCAATCACCTGCTGCATCCTGACCCCGAAGTGAGGAAGATCTGGTTTGAGTGGTTCAAAAGATATTTTTATTATTCAAGGGAGCTGGGGGCAAGGGGGAGCGGGGGGCATTTCGGGATATTCTCCGTTCCTGATTTTAATGACCTTTCCAGGCGCAGGTTCATATTCGAGGAGGGGATAAAAAACTGGCAGAGGCTTTCTGATTACGGCAAGAAACTTGGTTTTGATTTTCTTATATTTGAGCCAATGTCCGTTCCCCGGGAATGCGCCTCAACAATACGGGATACCAGGGAATTGCTCGAACGAGTAAATTCGAATGCCGCTATTCCGATCCGCTTATGCATGGATGTTGACCACGGGAACCTGCACTCACGGGATCCGAAAGACACAGATCCCTACGCCTGGCTGAGGGAATTCGGGCCGGTTTCTCCGGTGATACACATCAAGCAAAGCTCAAAAGATAAAAGCGGGCACTGGCCTTTTACGAAGGAAAACAATAAAAAGGGGATCATACGCCCGCAGAAGGTAATAAAGGCGTTGAAGGAATCCGGGGCAAAGGACGTTGTCCTGCTTTTTGAATTTTCTTTCAGGGAAAGGTATCCCCAGGAATACAGGGTGATCCATGACCTGAAAGAGTCAGTGGCTTACTGGCGCAAATACGTGAAGATGTAGACTCATGAAAAAGATATGTTTTTTACAGGGAACCCTCCACTAAGATTGGCGGGCAGGCTTAAGAGAACTTATCCCGTCTTACGTCGTAAGTCGCCCTAGCGGGTCGTTCGTAAATGATTAATAACACGTCGAAGACCCCCGCGTTTAGTTCCGATGTATACTCGGAACTGCAGGGGGTAAGACGTCCGACGCTCGACGGTAGCTGAAATCCCGCTCGAAGATCCCTGTTAAAAGGAGTGTTGTATGGGGCTGGATCCCAATGTGTTTGGAATTTTTGAGGGAATAAACAAGGAAGACTACGTTCTCGGGCTTTATTACATGGAGGCGGAATCCGCTGATATCCTGAAAAAGGTGGAAGCGATCGCGCTTGAACAGTCCACAGGCACCTGGATCGCGGTTCCCAGCGAGACGCGGGAGATCAGGGAAAAATGCGCCGCTAAGGTCCTCGCGGTCCACGAGCTCCCCAGCTATGAAGACGCGCTTCCGGAACCTCCGGGAACCAGGAAATTTATTTTCCTGATAGGGTTTCCCGCGGCAAACATAAGCAGGCAGATACCCCAGCTCCTGACAACCCTTTACGGGAATATTTCAATGTCCGGAAAAATAAAGCTGCTTGACACGTTCCTGCCCGGGTCATTCGTGAAGAATTTTAAAGGGCCTAAATTCGGCATTGAAGGCGTGAGGAAGCTTCTTGGCGTCAAAGGCAGGCCTGTGATCGTGGCCGTGCTAAAGCCATGCGTAGGCATGGACCCTAAAACCCTGGGCAAACTGCTTTATGAGCTGGGCACGGCAGGCGTTGACATAATTAAGGATGACGAACTGCTCGCAGACCCTGAATTCTGCCCTGTTAAGGAAAGGCTGGACATCTGTCTCAAGGCATGCAAAAAGATACGTTCCGAGACAGGCCGCAGAGTCCTTTACGCTGTGAATATCACCGACAACCTGGACGTTATGTTCAAAAGGGCGGAATCCGCCGTAAAGCAGGGAGCGAACTGCCTTATGGTGAACACGTACACGGTAAGTTTTTCCGCGATGAGCGCGCTTGCGGAGGACCCGCGGATCAATGTTCCCGTGCTTGCCCACCCGAATTTCGCGGGGGCGATCTTCGGTTCGCCGAATTACGGGCTGACGTCAAGCCTTGTGCTGGGGAAATTAGCCAGGCTTTCCGGCGCGGACATGGTGATATACCCCAGTTATTTCGGAAAGGTCCCGATGGTGAAGGAAAGGGTTATCAGGATATGGCAGGAGCTGACCGCGCCGTTCTACCACCTGCGGAGGGTTTTCGGCGCTCCTTCAGCCGGGCTGCACGCCGGGGTGGTTGATAAACTTATGGAGAATTTCGGCAACGACGTGCTTCTCAGCGCAGGCGGCGGGATCCAGGGTCATCCTATGGGCGTGTCCGGGGGAGCAAAATCGTTCCACCAGGCGATCAAGGCGTTCCAGAGCAAGATCCCGTTAAAGGAAGCCGCCAAAAAGAATAAGGAACTCAGGGCCGCGATAGAAAAATGGGGCACTTCCGATGACGAAGGGCATATTTTTGACCTGACAAAATGAGGTAATTGCGAGATGATAGAGTTCCGTGAGCCGCTTGAGGACCTTATCAGTCATCCTAAGAATTTCACGAAGAAACTGCGCTTCCCGGACCCCTCGGAGATCAGGATATACGACGACACGCTGCGGGACGGCGAGCAGATGCCGGGCGTTGCTTTCAGCCCTGAGCAGAAATTAGAGCTGGCAAAGCTGTTGAGCGATATGGGGATACACGTAATGGACGTGGCATTCCCGATGAACGGCGAATCTGACCGCAGGGCGTTGCAGCTTATAGTCCAGGCGCAGAAAAAAGGGGAGATCAGGAAGGATGTCGAGATCCTCGCGATGTGCAGGAGCAACCCGGCGGATATAGATGCCGTGGTCCAGACGCTGGCAGAGATAGGGGCAAAGCCTGATGACGCGAGCGTGCTTATACTTTCGACCTTTTCGGACCTGCATATAAAATACAAACTCGGGAAGACCCTCCTTAAAAGAGAGGGGAAGCCGCCGGGCCAGTGGCTTGAGACGCCGCTTGAGTTTTACAGGGAAGCGAACTCAAAAATGATCTGCGACGCCATCAGGTATGCCAGGGCTAAAGGCATTTCCCGGGTTGAATTCGCTTCCGAGGATTCATCCAGGGGAAACCTTGAATACGGGGTAAGGTGGGCTAAGGCCTGTGTAAAGGCGGGCGGCACAAGGATGTGTTTTTCCGATACCTGCGGCGTATTCACACCGGAAGCCGTCAGCCATTACATCCCGGAGATGGTGAAGGCGCTTGACGGGGTGCCGATGACGGCGCATTTTCACAACGATTTCGGGCTGGGCGCTATAAATACCGTTTATGCCCTGAGTCACGGAGCAACATATCTCGGGGTTACTGCGAACGGGATAGGGGAGCGGGCAGGGAATACGTCCATCCATCAGGCGGTGATGGTTTTGAAAGACCTGTACGGCGTGGAGATACCCGGGTTCAGGTATGAAAAACTCGTGGAGTTGAGAAAGGCTGTTGAAAAGTATTCCGGGATCCCTGTCCAGCCGCATGAGCCGATCATCGGAGAGGGCGTGTTCGCGCACGAGTCTGGGATCCATACGGCAGCGATCGTTATCAACCCCGCTATCTACCAGTTCATCCGGGAAGATGATGTAGGCGCGACAAGAAGGTTTGTCTTCGGAAAACACAGCGGAACCGCGGCTGTCGAGGCGGTCCTGCGGAAAAATGAAAAAAAGCTGCGGAAAAAAGGGATCGAGATCACTCCCGGGCTTATCCAGAAAGCCCTGGAGAGAGTAAAGGTCATGAGAGAAGAGAAGATCAAGACAGGCTTTTACCGGAAGGTTATAGACGAATATTATAAAAACTATGAAGCCCTCGGGATCTCGGAGAGCGAACTGATAAAAATAGTAATGGAGATATAAAGGATAACCGTAGAATGGCGCGGTCACGTTATAACAAAATAGATAGCCGGAACCTGGAAAGGCTCAAAGAAATTGCAGGTGAAAATAACGTCATTTCCGACAAAGAAAAAATGCAGGATTACTCCCATGACGAATTTTCGCTTGCGGAAGCAGGAAGGATCCCCGAGGCGGTGATAAAACCCCGGAGCGCGGGTGAAATATCGGAGATCCTGCGGATCGCGGCCAAGGAAGGATTCCCCGTCACCCCGAGAGGGGGAGGGACAGGCCTGTGCGGCGGCTGCGTCCCGGTATCCGGAGGGATAGTCATTTCTTTCGAAAATATGAACAGGATCCTTGAGATAGACACGGAGAACCTTATGGCCGTGGTTGAGGCAGGAGTGACGCTCAGGGAATTTTACGCGGAAGTTGAAAAGGCGGGTTTTTTCTTTCCCCCGCATCCGGGCGAGGAAAGCGCTACTATCGGGGGTGTGATCGCCACTAACGCGGGCGGGGCCAGGGCGGTCAAATACGGGGTAATAAGGAACTTCATCAGGGGTATTGAGGCGGTTTTATCCGACGGGAGCATAATAAGTACCGGCGGGAAGATCATGAAGAACAGCACGGGATACAATATTATGAATCTTTTGATCGGATCGGAAGGAACTCTGGGGGTTGTGACCAAGGCAGTGATAAGCCTTATGCCTCCGCCTCCGGCAATGATCATGCTGATAATCCCCTACGGCAGTTTAAACGACGCCATAAGGACGGTCCCGGCAATGATCCGCGGCAAGATAGTCCCGATGGCAGTTGAATTTATCGAGAGAGACCTGATAACTGTCACGGAGGAATTCTTAAGGAAGGAATGGCCCTGCAAGGGGGGAGAGGCGCATCTTATGATCGTCCTTGACGGATCAAGCGAAGAAGAGATAGAAAAGCTGTCTGAGTCCGTTTCCCGTATATGCCTGGAAAATAATGCCGCTGACGTATTCGTGGCGAATACCCGCCAGAAACAGCAGGATGTAATGGATATACGCAGCCTGATCTATGAGGCTTTGAAGCCGAAAACCATTGAAGCGCTGGACATTACCGTTCCCAGGTCGGAAATAGCCGGCCATGTCAAGAAGGTCCACGCGATCTCTGAGAAATACGGGATGTGGCTGCCGACGTGCGGCCACGCGGCTGACGGGAATATCCATACGTTCCTTATGAAAGCCGGGATGAAGGACGGCAGGCTGGATGATACCGAGACAGGCGGATGGAGGGAAAAATATCCCGCTGTGCGGAAAGAGCTTCACGAGGATGCTAAAGCGCGCGGAGGGGTTATTTCGGGAGAGCACGGAATAGGGCTGGTTAAAAAGGAATACCTGCATTTGAGCGTTGACCGGAAGCAGATCGAACTGATGAAAATGATCAAGAACGCTTTTGACCCCTCCAATATACTTAATCCGGGGAAGATCTTTTAAACAGAGACGGAGCTATGAAAGAAAAAATGAAAGCAGCGGTCCTGCACAAAATAGGCGATCTGCGGGTGGAAGAAGTCGATATGCCGGTTATAGGTGACAGCGAAGCCCTTATCAGGGTTGTTGCGAGCGGTATATGCGGTTCAGACCCGGCCAGGATCATGCAGCACGGTACCTACAAGTTCCCCCTTATCCCGGGCCACGAATTCGCGGGCGAGGTTGTTGAGACGGGGAAAAATGTCAGGAACTTCGGCAAACAGGACAGGGTGGCTGTAATTCCGCTTATCCCGTGCAGGGAGTGCAGGTTCTGCCTGATGGGAGAATACGCGCAGTGCGTCAATTATGATTACCTGGGTTCAAGGAGGAACGGCGGGTTTGCCGAATACGTAAGCGTTCCTTCAGA
The DNA here is from genome assembly GCA_001871075.1 of Candidatus Desantisbacteria bacterium CG1_02_49_89. Classification (GTDB taxonomy): domain Bacteria; phylum Desantisbacteria; class UBA1551; order UBA1551; family UBA1551; genus UBA1551. Next base: position 4,152 of record MNUP01000133.1, on the reverse strand, counting down.
GAGCCTTGTTCTTCTTCCGGAAGGCCTGGATTTTGAATCCGGGGCATTTGCCGAACCCGTTTCGGTCGCCCTGCACGGTATCAGGCGCGCGGGGATGAACGCGGGCAACACAGTCGCGGTGTTCGGAGCGGGGCCGATCGGCGTGATAATCGCCCAATGGGCAAAAATACTTGGCGCTAAAAAAATATTTATTGTTGATATAGTTCCCGGGAAGCTGGAAGCCGCTAAAGGTTACGGATTTGGCGACTGCATAAACGCGCTTGAAAATGATCCCGTTAAGATCATCAGGGAACAGACGGACGGCGGGGCGGACATCAGCATAGAAGCAGCCGGTTCCCCGAAATCTTTTGCCCAGTGCGTGGATGCGGCCGGCACGTTCGGGAAGGTGCTTTTCCTCGGTAATGTCAGCGGGGATGTCAATTTTCCGCAGGCGCTGGTTTCATCGATACTCAGGAAACAACTTACTATTTACGGCACCTGGAACTCTAATTTCAAGCCCGGTCCCAGGGATGACTGGCAGCTTTCCCTTCGTTTCATGGGCAATGGCCTGTTGGACGTCAAACCGCTTATAACTCACAGGTTCAGTATCGAAAAGGCAAGGGAAGCTTTTGATATGATGTGTAGTAAAAAGGAGTTCTTCAATAAAGTTTTATTTACCTTTTGATTACAGTGATTCCAAAAGAGATTACGGTGATTATTTAAAATAATTATAATCAGGATTTAAGGATTTTCATATATTTCAATAATCATTGTAATCATCTTCGAAAAATCACTGTAATCATCTTTTTCCGGAGGAAAAATGAAGGCGGCGGTTCTTGAGGAACTTAATAAAATAGTTATAAAGGATATTCCGAAACCCGTTATAGAAAAAGGCGGAATGCTCGTAAAGGTTAAGGCATGCGCGGTTTGCGGGTCGGACATAAGGATCTTTCATTACGGTAATCCCAGGGTAAAAACCCCGCAGGTAATAGGCCATGAGGTTGCCGGGGATGTGGTGGAAGCAGGGGCTGAAGTAAAAGCGTTCAGCGTTGGGGACAGGGTCGCAATAGGAGCGGATGTTCCGTGCGGCAGCTGCGTTTTTTGCCGCAACGGAATGGGCAACAACTGCCGCATCAACTACGCGATAGGTTACCAGTTCCAGGGCGGGTTCGCTGAATATATCCCGCTTAACGCGACTACGGTAAAATACGGCCCGGTCCACAAGATCCCTTCCGGGCTCAGTTACGAGGAAGCTGCCCTGGCAGAACCGCTTGCCTGCTGCATAAACGGGCTTGAGCTTTCACAGGTAAAGCTGGGGGATTCAGTGGTTGTAATAGGCGCCGGCCCTATAGGGTGCATGCTCGTGATCATGGCAAAGGTCATGGGTGCAAAAAAGGTCATGATAGCGCAAAGGTCCAAGAAAAGGCTTGAGCTGGCGCGTTCAACGCCTGCCGATGTTGTAATATCAACTACCGAGGAAGACCTGGTTAAAAGGGTTATGGAGGAAACAGAGGGCAGGGGAGCCGATGTTGTTATGGTGGCCTGCGCTTCGCCGGAAGCCCAGGAAGACGCCATAAGGATAGTTGCCAACAGGGGCAGGGTGAATTATTTCGGCGGGCTTCCAAAAGGCACGCGCAATATAAGCATAGACAGCAATATAATACATTATAAGGAAGCGTACATTCACGGGTCGCACGGCAGTATACCCAGGCAGCATAAAACAGCGCTGGATATCATAGCCAGCGGCAAGATCAAAATTAAGGATATGATATCTCGCAGGTTCCCGCTTGACAGGACCCTTGATGCTTTTGCCGCGGTTGAAAACCGCGAAGGAATGAAGGTTATAGTTGAAAATCCGTAAAAAATTGTAAATTTCAAATTTCAAATTGCAAAATTTAAATTTAGCTTCATTAAATGAAGAATGGCAAACTGCTTTTCAGGCGGGAAGTTAAAAAGATGAAAAAAGATATTGTGCCAAAAATGTTTGTGTTGTTTTTTGTGCTAATGGTCTGCAATGGCGGTATTTCCCACGCGCAGGAAAAAGGACTTATTGCCTGGTGGAAATTCGATGAGAACAAGAGTGACATTGCCAATGACGCGGTAGGAAACCTGCCGGGCATGATCATCGGCGCCGGCTGGGCAAGCGGCAAGTTCGGCAGCGGGTTGAAATTCACCGGAAAAGAAAGCGTGATCTTTATGAATAATGCGGTGATAAGCCCGGTTGACGAGATCACTGTTGAGGCTTGGGTATTTCCGATGAAATACGAGGACAGTTCCACGCAGATGATCATATTGAAGCCGGAATCATACAGCCTGGATCTGTCCGGCGGTAAATTCAGGTTTTCGGTGTATATACACGGAGAATACAGGCAGGTTGTGTGTAAGGATATTCTGAAGCTGAACGCCTGGCATTATCTGGCAGGAACCTACAGTTCAATGACACAAGCAATAAAACTGTATGCGGATAGCAGATTGCCGGGCAAAACGGTGATTACCGGGTTGGAATCTTACCAGATCAATGTTTCCGGGTACGATCTGATCATAGGCTCGGATGACGCCGGCAGTTCAATGCTGGGCATGATCGATGAGGTCAGGATATACAACATTGCGCTTGACGAAGAAAAAGTAAAAGCGCATGTCAGCTGGCAGTAATTTTTTAATAAAAAATAGATAATAGAGAATAGAAAATAGATTATAAAAAGGGCAGGGGACCCAAAAAAACGGGCTCCTGCCCTTTTCTTTTCTGCAGGGTCATCGACTTACCGTAGGGTCACTAACTTAGTCCTGACCCGAAGGTCCCACCGTTAAGCTCCTTGGAGCTGGCGGGAGTTCTGACCCGGAAGTCCCTGCATTGAACCCCGAAGGGGTTGCAGGGATAGTCAGGTATAAACACCTTGGCCTTGTTGAGATCGTTCGTCTGAGGGCGTCTGGTAAAGCCAATTTTTGGGCAGGCAGCATAAGATCTGGATTTTGACTGCCGGCCACAGGCCTCAGGTTCCAGTGTCTGGTTATAAACTTCTAGAAAGGTAGTTTTGATTGAAAATAGAAACTAAGCAGTTTTATTGCGGGATCTCCAAAACTATCTAACAGGGTCTGATGCTTAGCTCAGCTAAAATAAAGCCTTATTAACTGCTGGCAGCAAGCCGAAGGGAAGCCCCGGAATTTAGAGATAATACTATAATAAGAATATATAGTATAAATATCCAACTTCGTATAATAAGTGTTATGTCAAGCAGAACACTTACTCTTGAGCCCAGAGGCGCAGACCCCAGCAGCTTAATTTCGCAGAAATTAGCAGGGGTAAAGGAACGCACATGGTTTCCGTCAGACCCAGAGACGAATACCCTAGCAGCTTACTCTGATCCCTGTAGCCCCGATAAATCGGGGCTTAACACAGGGACCTACGAGTCAGAACAAAGTCAATGACTCTACGGTCGGAGTAGCAAGGGTCAAGTAGCATACTTTCTTTCCGGCAGGCTCAGAGACGAAGAAAAACTACTGGGATCCCTGTGAACCCGGCTAATCTAGCTGATTCAGCCATTAGATTCACAAGAACCCCGATTATACCGTAAAGCAGTGGTCAGTGTTCAGTGATGAGTGATCAGCATGATTAACTGACCACTAATAACTGACAACCGAACACTGCAGTTACCTTAGTTGTCGTTCTTCTTGATCTGAAACTGAACTCTTACAGCATATGGTGAGTTATCTCCCTCATCTGCATAAAGTGAATAAACAAACGTCCAGTACCACGCAATACCCACGATCTGATTAGCGTTGCCCGGAATACCATTGACCTGGTCTTCCCAGTTGGGACCGTAGGGTATCCAGTTATTCGCGGGAATTGAAGGATCGGATGTCAGGACAACAGGATTTCCTCCGGTACCCTCCCATTGCTTTTGCACATAATCATAATACGCGATGTAGGTTGGTGCGGTGTATGTGCCGTCCGTAGACTCACTCTCAGAGTTTGTTACATAGGTGAATGAATTGGCTCCATCATCAGGGCCTACAAGACAGCCGGAATTACCATACTGATAGAACGACAACAGCGCAAACGTATCGTTGCCGCTAAAAGCCCTACTGCTAAAAACCATTTCTTAATGTTCATCTTTCTCACCACCTTTTTCTGTTAGATTTTGTACTTACTGACTGATTACAGTGATTTCGAAC
>MNUP01000150.1 GCA_001871075.1 Candidatus Desantisbacteria bacterium CG1_02_49_89 | reverse complement strand
CAATCTCGATTTTTAGGTCGAGATTGCTTCGTCGTTAACACTCCTCGCAATGACAGCCCAAATGTAAAGATCTGTTAGAGACACCACACTAGATGTAGGAATTTTATTTAAATAAATCCTTAACCCAGCATCTAACATCTAGGATCTATTTTTTACTCGCCGCGCACCAGGTCCGCGCGCGTCTCCCGCTTCCTGATAACCGAGAACCTGCTGCCGCTGACAAGCACCTGCGCCGGGCGCGGACGGGAGTTGTAGTTGGAAGACATCTCAAAGCCGTATGCGCCGGCGTCCATGACCGCAAGCAGATCTCCCTGCCCGGGCACCGGCATTTTCCTGTCAAGAGCGAAGAAATCCCCTGTCTCGCATACAGGCCCGACTACACTAACTACAGTGGCCAGTGGTGAGCGGACAGTGGTGAGCGGAAGAATACGATGATAAGCACCGTAAAGGGAGGGACGGATCAGATCTGTCATTCCCGCGTCAACAATAACAAACTTCTTTCCGAAAGATTCCTTGGCGTAAAGAACCTTCGTGACAAGAGCGCCTGCATTCGCCGAAAGGAACCTGCCCGGCTCAAGTATGAGCGTGTACCTGCGGCTGTTCTTTAAAAGCTTCCTGAATATATTCCCGACTGATGAAACCGAAACCGGTGATTCCTTCTCCCTGTATGCTATTCCGAGCCCGCCGCCAAGGTTGATGAAGCGCAGGTGTATGCCAAGTTCCTTAAGGCTTTCAGCCAGGGAAAGCGCCATTCTAAGGTTCCTTACAAAGGGACCGGTCTGGGTTATCTGCGAGCCGATATGGGAATGCAGGCCCGCGATGTCAATGTTCCTCAGGACCTTCGCATACGCGAAAACACCCCTTGCCATAGACATGTCTATGCCGAACTTGCTGCCCCTGCTTGTATTTATATAGCCGTGCGTGTGGGGGTCAAAACCGAAATTCACCCTTACGGCAACCGCTGCCTTCCTGCGCATTTTCCCGGCGATGTCATTTATCAGGTTCAGTTCCGGGACCGACTCGACATTGAACATCAGGATCCTGCTTGAAAGAGCGAACCTGATCTCGTCTTCCGTCTTGCCCACTCCGGCAAATACGATCTTCCCGGGGTCCACGCCCGCCTTAAGCGCCTTGTAAAGCTCGCCTCCCGAGACTATGTCAGCGCCGGCACCAAGCCTTGCGAACAGGCGGAAAACAGAAAGGTTCGAATTTGCCTTGCAGGCGTAGCATATGATGTGCCTGGACCCGGCAAGTGCCTTATCAAGCCTGCGAAAGTTGTCCGCGAACGCCCTGCGGCTGTAAATATAGAAAGGCGTGCCCACCGCTGCCGCGGCCTTTCCGATATCGGCGTTCTCACAGCGTAATTTTCCGTTCATGTATCTGAAAGCTTCCATTTTAATTTCTCTCCTGTCAGGGATTCTTAATTTTCTCCAGCAATTCCTCTATGCGCGCCGCCTTCTCTTCCGTTTCGTCAAGGAAAAATGTCACCTTCGGGGTGTAGCGCAGCGCTATGTGCTTTCCCAGCTGGCTCCGCATAAAAGGAGCCGCGCTGTCAAGGCCGGCCATCGTGTCCGCCTTCTGTTTTTTGGTTCCCAGGACGCTGATGTAGATCCTCGCCTCGGTCAGATCAGGCGTGACGCTGCAGCTCAGCACGGTCACGAAGCCGATTCTGGGGTCCTTTGTCTCCCTCTGGAGGAGAAAACATATCTCCCTCTTTATGAATTCATTTATTCTTTCCATGCGCCTGGCGCTCACTGAACCTCCAAAAAAGTTAAAGGTTAAAAGTTAGGGATACTTTCGTGTCTTCGTGGTTCCGAAGTTCAAGGAATCAAACCTGAAGGTTTGAGTTACATAAAATCCGTGGGAATCCGTGAGAATCCGTGGTTAAAAAGATTTTGCGATACGCTATTTAGCGACGGGCTGCATCTCGTAGGCCTGGACAACGTCGTGCTCCTTGAAATCGTCGAACTTGTCAAGCATCAGGCCGCACTCAAAGCCCTTTTCGCACTCCTTGACGTCGTCCTTGAACCGCCTCAGGCTGGTGATCTTCCCGTCGTAGACGACCTTGCCTTCCCTTATGAGCCTCACTTTCGCGTCCCTGGTTATTTTGCCGTCCGTTACCCTGGAACCCGCGATCCCGGCATTCGAGATCTTGAATACCTGCTGGATCTCCGCGCGGCCGATTATGATTTCCTCGAACTTCTGCGGAAGCAATCCGTCCATCGCCTTCTTTATGTCGTCCACTATCTCGTAGATTATGCGGTACAACCGGACGTCCACTCCCTCGTATTCCGCCATTTTTTTCGCGTTCAGGCTCATGCCGACGTTAAAACCGAAGATTATGCCTCCCGAGGCGGAAGCCAGCATTATGTCCGCTTCGTTTATCTCGCCCACGGCCCTGTGCATCACGTTAAGCCTTACTTCCTCGGTACTGAGCTTCTGGAACGCTTTTATTATCGCTTCCTGCGAGCCCTGCACGTCCGTCTTCAGCACGATCTTCAGCTCCTTCATTTCGCCGTCTTTTATCTGCTGCTGCAGATCCTCAAGAGTGAACTTCCTCGCCTGCGGCGCCTCCGGTTTCTCGGGCTCGTTTTCCTGCATTTCCTTCAGGAGTTTTTTGTCCGCAATCACGCTTAGGATCTCCCCGGTCTGGGGGACCAGGGTCAGGCCCAGCACTTCAACCGGCGTTGACGGCGGCGCCTCTTGTATCCTTTCGCCCCTGTCGTTCACGAGCGCCCTTACCTTCTGCATAACGGCGGCGGAAACGCTCTCGATGTCCGGGGTGATTATGAAATAGTCGCCGATCCTTAAAGTTCCTTCCCGCACCACTACCGTCGCGACAGGGCCCATGTGCCTGTCAAGCCTCGCCTCTATCACGGTCGCCAGGGCAGGCACAGCGGGGTCAGCCTTGAGTTCGAGCATTTCAGCCTGGAGCAGTATCGTTTCCAGCAGCTTGTCCAGCCCCTGGCGCTTTATAGCGGATACCGGAACGCATAAGGTATCCCCGCCCCAGTCCTCTGCTATCAGGTTGTAATTTGAAAGCTGCTGCTTCACCTGCTCGGGATTCGCGTTTGCCTTGTCGATCTTGTTTATGGCAACGATTATCGGCACGTTCGCGGCCCTCGCGTGGTCTATGGCTTCCGTGGTCTGCGGCATAACTCCGTCGTCCGCGGAAACAACCAGTATGACTATATCGGTAAGCTGCGCTCCCCTTGCCCTCATGGCGGTGAAAGCCTCGTGGCCCGGGGTGTCCAGGAACACGACCCTGCCGGAACTGCTGCCGGCTTTTATATCCACCTCGTAAGCGCCTATGTGCTGGGTTATCTGGCCCGCTTCCTTACCGGCGACGTTCGTCTGCCTGATCGCGTCCAGAAGCGTGGTCTTTCCGTGGTCAACATGGCCCATGACAGTGACTATAGGCGGCCGCGGCATGGGGTTTAAAACCCTTTCCGGGCGGATCTTGACAAAAGATCTTTTGGGCGGAGGAGGCGCTGCAACAGGCGCTTCCGGTTCCTTTGCGCGGGGCACTTCCTTCACAGGCACGGGTGCTTCCGCTTTTGCCGGTGGCTTTGTTTTTACCGCCGCAGATGCTTTGGCCTTTGTCTTGACCGGCGCCGTCGTAGGTTCTTTCGGCTTTACAGCGGTTACCGGCTCCTGGGCCTTCTTCGGTTTTTCCGCGACTGCGGGCTTTACGGCAGCGGCCTTCCCCGCGGCTTTTTTAGCGCGGGGTTTCGCCGCCTTTTTCGGCAATGCCTTTTCTTCCTTCCCGGCAGGTTTTTCTGCCGTCGGTTTTTTCGCCTGGCGCCCCTCAACCTTCTTGAGAAGGTCCATCGCTTTCCTGGCTTCTTCTTCGGAGATCGTGCTGGACGCGCTGCCCGCAATGATCTTCATCTTCTTGAGGATCTGCAGGAATTCCTTGCTGGGAATACCCGCTTCTTTCGCTAAATCGGAGACCTTTTTCTTTTTTTCAGCCATGCTATTTCCCCTTTACAAATAAATTTTTATTTTATATTTTGCGGTCATTGCGAGACCCGATTTTATACGGGGCGTGGCAATCCAAGCGGGATTGCTTCGTCACCTCAAAATGCTTCCCCCTGTAGTTCCGATCCCTGCCCCGCCACAAATATTGGCGGGCAACGCAGGGACTTTCGGGTCAGAGCTAAGTCTATGACCCTACAGCCGGAACTTAACACGGGGGTCTTCGAGCCAGAGCTAGGCAGATGGCTCTACGATCGCAATGACACCCTCTGTGAAAATCGTGTGGTTAAAATATTTTACTTGCTTTTCGCTATCTGAACGTGCCTTTTTGCCGCGTCTATAAGGTTTTCCGCCTTCTTTTCGCCTATGCCCTTCACCTCAGTCAATTGTTCCGGGGTCGCCTTCGCGAGGTCCTCTATCCTCCTTATACCCGCCTCCATCAGGGCGCCTGCGGTTGACTCTCCCACCCCGGGAAGGGACGTCAGGTTGGAAACGATCTCCTCCCGCTTCCTCAGGTCTATCTGCCATCCTGTCAGCCGGCTGGCAAGCCTTACGTTCTGCCCTTTCTTTCCGATCGCCAGTTTCAGCTGTTCGTCTTCCAGCAGTATTGTTGCGCGCTTGTTGTCCTTGTCCAGGTGTATTTCCTGCGACTTCGCCGGGCTTAAGGAATTCAGGATGTAGGTCCCGATATCTTCGTTCCAGCGGACAAGGTCTATTTTTTCCACTCCCATTTCCCTGGCAATTGCCTGTATGCGCAGTCCCTTCATGCCCACGCAGGCGCCAAGGGGGTCAACCTTCTCATTATTCGAGAACACCGCGACTTTCGCCCTTGTCCCAGGCTCTCTTACTATGCCTTTTATCTCCACAACGCCTTCGTGTATTTCCGGGATCTCCAGCTCGAAAAGCCTTTTAAGCAGCTCCGGGTGGGTGCGCGAAACGTATATGACCGGTCCCTTTGACGTCCTCTTAACCTCAAGAAGAAAAACCTTGACCCTGTCGCGTAAATTCAGGCGCTCTGTCTTCACCTGCTCGTTAACCGGCAGGATGGCTTCGTGCCCGCCGATGTCAAGAAGGTAGTTATTGCGCGCGTCCTTGTGGCGGACCTCGCCCGTGAGAAGGTTCTTTTCCTTGGGCTTGAAATCCTGGTACACAAGGACCCTTTCTTCCTCGCGTATCCTCTGCATTATGACCTGCTTGGCGACCTGGGTCGCGATGCGGCCGAAGTCTTCCAGGGGAACGTCCACGTCTATCTTGTCCCCGGCTTTCACTCCGGGCTTTATTTTGCGCGCGTCCGCAAGCGTTATTTCCAAGCCGGGCTTTGACGGGCCTTCCACAACGGCCTGGTTGGACGTTATCTTTATCTTTCCGGTTTCGCTGTCTATGTCCACCTCGGCATTGTGGGACGAACCGAAACTTTTTTTGTATGCCGACGTTATGGCTTCCTTAAGGTTCGCAAGCAGCCTTTCCTTGGGTATTCTTTTTTCCTTCTCAATCTGGTTGAGCACTTCCAGAAATTCTTTATTCATTTTTATCTCCTTTATTTGATACGATTACGGTGATTTTTAAAATGATTACAGTGATTATTTAAAGATGATTATTAAGGGGAATAAGGAGCTTTAAACAGGGCGACCAAGGTCGCCACTACGGCGACCCGCCGATGAGGCGGGATGCAGACGGATAAATACTTGCCATTGAGTGCATTAAGTAATATCAGGGCTGAAGCCCTGAGTTATCCGCCCCGATGTCCATCGGGGCGAGACCTCGCCCCAAAGGGGCGGGCAATTAAATTCCTTGCCTTTGCTCTGACACGCTGATACGCTGATACGCTGACACGCAGTTATTTCTTAGGGAGCCATTTCGCGCGCACGAACCTTATTTCGTCCTCAAGCGTGTCCCTTATTTTCCCGTCCAGCTTGGCCTTAAGGACCGAGCCCATTATCTTCCTGAATTCAGGCCCGGGTTTCAGGCCCATGCTTTTCAGCTTCTCGCCGTCCAGCTTCAGGCACGCCGCGGAGGCTTTGGAAAAATAAAAGCCGATGTGCTTCCTGACCACGGGGTTTTTAAAAACGGCCATGATCATAAGCAGTATTTCAGGCGGGAATCCTTTAAGGGCACTGTGTATGCCGCTGGGCTTGAGCCCTTTGCGGGAAAGCTTCCTGACAACCCCCGCGACCTCCGGGACGCGCAGTATGATCCCCCGGACGTCAAGCGGAAATTTGAATTTGTCCGCGACCTCCAGGACTTCTTCATCCTTAAGGTTCTTCATCAGGACTAAAAGGTATATGAGCCACTTCTGGATCTTTTCCCGGCTGTAGAGTATCGCCCAGGAAAACACGTCGTCGACGCCGCGCAGCTGCTCGGACATGCCCTCAGTGAATTTTATGCCCGGATGTATGCAGGACAGGATGCCGTGCGCCTCCATCTGTTTTACCGCCCTGACCGGCTCAGATTCCTCAAATATCAGTATCAGCTCCTCTCTTATCCGCTCGTTGGTCAGCTTGTCGAATATGGCAAGGTCCAGGGCGTTGCGTATGAACGAGAGTGTCTGCCTGTCTATCTCGAAACCGAAGCGCGCCGCAAGCCTTATCGCGCGGAAGATCCTCGTTGGGTCGTCCACGAAACTGAGGTTGTGCAGGACCCTTATCCTCTTTTTGGCAAGGTCGTCCTCCCCGCCGAAGAAATCGTAGAGCTCCCCGAAACGCCTCCTGTCAAGCCGTATCGCCATGGCGTTTATGGTAAAATCGCGCCTGTAAAGGTCCTGCCTTATCGAGCTGAGCTCCACCTTGGGCAGGGCCGCGGGATACTCGTAGAATTCCATCCTTGCGGTGGCTATGTCGATCTTCAGCGGCTTTTCAAGGCGCAGGTTCCAGGCCGCTGGCAGGTTTTCAACAGTAACAATGCTGGTGCCGAAAGCCTCGTGCGTTAAAGAGCTGCCGCCCGCCTTCTTCGCGAGCTCTTTGCCGAACCTTATGCCGTCCCCTTCGACAACTATGTCTATGTCCAGGTTCTCGATCCCCAGCATCAGATCGCGCACAAAACCCCCGACCACAAAAGTGGGGTAACCCAGCTGTTCCCCGGTCCTGCCTATCTTTCTGAGGATCTTCTGCAGGAACTGGGGGAGTTTTTTCTCCATCAGGGATTTCAGATTTTTCTTCACAAGCGGCGAGGAGTAAAGGGAAAAAACCTGGTTCTTCTCGTTGTGCAGGATGCGCAGGAGCTCCCCCCTGGTGACCATGCCCCGCAGGCTGCCTTTCTTGTCAACAACCGGCAGGTGGCCTATATTATGGCATATCATAAGCGTCTGTATCTCCTCAAGGCTGGCGTCAGGGCCTATGGTTATCGGCCGGCTTGTCATATAATCCCTTACCGGGGCTTCCCTGAACCCGTGCTGGCTTGCCCTGTCAAGGTCCGTGCGCGAGATTATCCCCGTAAGCTTTTCCTTGTTAAGTATGGGAAGACCTGAAAAGTTGAACCTCAGCATGAGCCTTCTTGCCTCCCCCACAGAAAGGTCCTCCTGGACGGTCCGCACAGGCGTTGCCATTATCTTCTGGGCCTGTATGAGCGGCTTGATCTTCATCCTCAGCGCCCTGTAAAGCTTCTCCCTGACTTCGTTTATGTCCTGGCTTTCTATTTTCGCGGACGCCGCCCTTGAGTGGCCTCCGCCGCCCAGCAGTTCGAGTATCTTCCCCACGTCAACCTCTTCCAGGCGTGACCTGCCTATCACCTGGATGCGGTTTGAGAATTTAACGACCGCGAACAGCACGTTGAAATTTTCCATGTCCCGCAGCTTGTGCACCACAAGCGAAAGGCTGCCGCTCTGTTCCCCCGCGTCAGCCCAGGTAAGCGCCACCTTTATGCCGTTGACGGTCTCCATCTTAAGGTTCGCCATCAGCAGGTTCATGAGCTTCACCTGCTCGGGGTTCAGGCCGGGATTCACGAAATCCGACACTATGTTCAGGTTCGCGCCGCAACCCAGCAGGTAGGAACCGGCTTCCAGGTCCTGCGGCGTTGTTGAGCCGAACGTGAAAGAACCGGTGTCCTCGTAGATGCCCAGGATCAGTATCGTCGCCTCAAGGGGCGTGATCTGGACCTTCCGGTCCCTTATGATCTTCGTGAGGATAGTGGACGCGGCGCCTGTTATCTCGCTGACACCCGCCTCTCCTGCCAGATCCTCAGTGGTGCGGGGGTGGTGGTCGTAGATGTGGATGGACAGCCCGCTTTTTTCAAGCAGTTTCGCGAAATCGCCTATCCTCGAAGCAAGCCTCGTGTCCACTATTATCAGCCTTGTCACCTGGTCCAGCGGCACATCCTTGGGCTTCACGATCTCGATCGCGTGCTTGTGCAGGGCAAGGAACTCCCGCACGTTCTGCTCAACGCTTCCGGGGAAAGATATCATCGCCCCGGGATAGAGTTTTTCCGCGGCAACCATTGAAGCAAAGCTGTCAAAATCCGACCCGATATGGGTAGTGATCAACTCCATGCTGACCCCGTCATACGTCAAACGTCGTACGTCGTACGTGTTAAAGACCGTCGGATGTCGAGCGTCTTACGTTATACGTTCAATAATTTTTTATTCGCATACGACGCAAAACATACGACGTATGACTTACGACGCCCGACGGTATTTACGCTCTTGGATGAAATTTCTTATACGCGTCCTGGACGGTCTGCCTGTCCAGGTGCAGGTACAGCTGGGTCGTGGATATGTCCGCGTGCCCCAGCATTTCCTGCACGGAACGCAGGTCAGCCCCGCCCTGAAGCAGGTGCGTGGCGAAAGAGTGCCTGAACGTGTGCGGCGTGACCTTCTTTGTTATGCCCGCCTTTTTTACGTAATTCTTTACTATTCCCCACAGCCCCTGCCTGCTGAACCTGCTCCCTCTGGGATTAATAAATAAGTAGTTCTGTTTCGGGCCGCATAAAGCGAGTCCCCCTTCTTGCTTTCCTGCAAAAGCAGGGGGGTTTCGGGTTTCGGGTTTCGGGTTTTTCTTTGGCTGGACACTGGACACTGGACACTGGACACTTAGGTATGCCTCGACCGCTTCAACTGCCTTGCCGCCTACCGGGATGATCCTTTCCTTGCCTCCCTTGCCGAAACACCTGATAAAACCGCCGGCCAGGTTCAGGTCTTCCACGCGCAGGTCCGCGGCTTCAGACACGCGCATCCCGGTCGCGTAGAGCAATTCGAGCAGGGCTTTGTCCCGCAGGCCCGCAGGCTTTGACAGATCAGGCTTGCCCAGTATCGCCTCCACCTCGTCTTTTCTCAAGACAGAAGGAAGGCGCATTTCCTTCCTGGGCGGGTCCAGGAACGCTGTGGGGTCCTTATCCGCGTATCCTTCGTTTGTCAAAAACCTGTGCAGCATCTTAACCGCAACCAGCTTCCTCGCAAGCGTTGAGGTCAGGGAACCGCCTGACTGCATAGCGCGCAGGAATTCCGTCACGTCCTCCTGGCCCGCGCCTTTGAAACCCAGGCCCCTTTTTTTAAGGAAGGCCTCGTAACCTTTCAGGTCAATGCGGTACGAAACCTGCGTGTTCCTGCTCAGGCCCCTTTCCACGCTTATGAAGTTTATGAACTCGTTTATCAGCTCTGTGTCTTCCATGGGTTTAATTACAATTAAAAATTAAAAATGCACCCCATGCAGGTTTTTAATTAAACCTGGATGCAGGGGTCCCTTTTGGGAAAATTAAAAATGAAGGATTTTTATCTTATAAATGATCCATAAATTTGCAATTTAACTTGATCTTTAAAGCATTCCCCGTATCTCACTTATCAGCGCCGCTTCCCCGTGGCCCGGATAAACCGTTACTGCCGCCGGCAGAGCGAGAAGCCTTTTAAGGGACGCCGTCATTTTCTCTTCATCCCCTCCGGGAAGGTCTGTCCTGCCTGTGCCATCCGCGAAAAGCGTGTCCCCGCTGAAAAGTACCTTTTCTTTTTCGTTATAGAGGCATATGCTTCCCTCACTGTGCCCCGGGGTATGCAGGATCGTAAACGGCACCCCGCCCGCTTTTATGATCCCGCCCTCCTCAACCACGTGCAGGCCGGGGAATTTGCTGCCGAAGATCCCTTTCAGCCAGTCAGAGTCCAAGCCGTGCATGTATATCGGGCATTTCAGCTTTCCCGCGACCTCATCCACAGCGCCTATGTGGTCGGGGTGCGCGTGCGTCAGTATTACGCTGGCCACTGGCCACTGGGCTTGCCCGCCAATCTTGCTGGGCGGGACACTGGACACTGTTTTAAGGATTTGCGGGGAGTCGGCGCCGGGGTCGATGATCACAACGCCTTTTTCGTCGCCTGCTATGTAGCAGTTCGTAGCCAGCTCGCCCACGGTTACGGTCTTTATAATCATTGTTCCCTCGTTCATCGCCCGCCCCGATAACCATCGGGGCGAGGTCTCGCCCATTTTTAAATGGGCGGATGCATCGTCATGCATTAAAAACCGGATTGCTTCCCCGCCATGAATATTAGCGGGTCGCAATGATACGCAACCTGAAGGTTGCGGCTATCCTTATCTACTTATCCACTTATCAACTTATCGCAAGCCTCCCTCCTAAATAATTGGCGGGTCTTCGAAAAGGCTTGCCCTACGAAATTCTGATGCTATGACACTGTATTCAAACGGACCAGTGCTCTAATTTATAGTCCGGGGACGGCAGCGTGAACGTTATGGGTGCGCGGCTGGGCCAGTGCTCCATTTCAGCCCCGTTCCTCATTACCGACACGGAAAATTTGACCTCGTCCTTCATTTTGAAGCCCAGGTCCGCGAACGGCATTTTGATCTCTATGATCTTCTTTGCCGCTATCGCCCCAAGCCTTCTTTCGCCTTGGTCCGCGATCAGAAGGTCCTTGTCTTCCGTTGAAAACTTCAGCTGGACCATCTTAGGAGAAATAAAATTTAGGATGAAAGAAAGCGCCGGGACGTCTTCGCGTTTACCTGCATCCGCATCCCGAAGGTGCATGTCAAGCCTGAGGTATATATTTTCCATGTCAAAACCGTAGTAGATCGCCCTTACTATGCTCTCTGCCTGGTGCATGGTCCCGCCGGTCTTTCTTATTTCGTAGCAGCCGCTGGGGATCCACTCGTAATAATCCGTAACAACTCCGTCAAGGGTCGGCCGAAGCAGGTCCACCGGTTCTGTTTCGGGCATGCTCTCTTTTGCCGGGAGAATTATGGATTCGTTGAGGTACGCCGGAGGCTCAGCCCCGGCTGCCTTGTAAACATTTGAAAGGTGCTGCCTGTAAAGGAAATCGAACGCCTCGTCAAAACCGCTTGTGTGCTGGTCCCCGTACCACCAGTTCCAGTCGCTTCCCTCAGCCGCGTATATCTCCTCCCATGCCCCCGCAAGCTGCGCGGTTTTCTCCTGCCCGGATGATCCGCCGTCAACCTCCGCCTCGTAACTTACGAGGAATTCCCTGGCGCTGCCGAGAAGATCCCAGGCCGTGTTCTCTTCCTCGTCCCCTATCCAAATGTCAAAATTCCTGTTTATCCACGAACCCGGGGAAAGCGCCGGAAGCGTGTCCACGAACTTCCTCGCGCCCAGGAACTCCGAGACCGTAACGCACTTGATGGACGGGTGAGAATTGAGCTTCGCGTAGATCCCTTTCAGGAAATCCCTGCCGTCATTGGGATAGTGCTCCCAGGCATTTTCCCCGTCAAGTATTATCGGCACG
This sequence comes from Candidatus Desantisbacteria bacterium CG1_02_49_89, assembly GCA_001871075.1. GTDB lineage: Bacteria > Desantisbacteria > UBA1551 > UBA1551 > UBA1551 > UBA1551. The sequence continues at coordinate 7,239 of MNUP01000150.1, read as the reverse complement.
AGAAAATCGCCCGGTATTTTTAAAGTTTTTTCGTTTATGGTCTCCAGCCTTCTGATGAAATCGCTGACAGCCTCTTCCGTCTTCCACTTCGAATAGCTGAAACCGATCAGGTCAGAAAGCGTGTGGTCCCTGAAGATCATGTCTATATGGCGGCCGTTCCACTGGAACCTGTATGGCTTATAGAGCAGGTCCGGGTTAAGCACGTTGCCGCGGGTATCCTTCGAGATTGTTTTTTTCAAAGAGTTTTCAAGTATTCCCTCGTCTGTCGCCGTCCATTTTATTCCCGCGCCTTCCATCAGCGGCAGAACGTCCCCGCTCACGCTTCCCTCAGAGGGCCACATTCCCTGCGGCTGCCTGCCGAACCGCTCCTTGTAGAACTCTACGGCTTTCTCGATCTGCTTCTGCGCATCCGCAGGGGCGGAATACCTTTTCCTGGGCAGGAGGATATTGGAAGACGGGATCCTGGCTATGTCCGTATTATACACAAGCGGCAGTATGGGGTGGTAAAAAGGGCTTGTCGTAACCTCTATCTGCCCGGCGTCCTGAAGTTTCCTGTATTCAGGCATTATCATCGCAAGCACTTCTACCTGCCTTTTTATGACTGCGGCCTTGTCTTCCTCCGTAAAATCCCTGCCCTTTTGGATAAGCTGCTGCAACGGCTCTTTTTCAAGGAACATCGGGTCAAACCACACTAAGTTGAAAAGAACCTGCAGGTCAAGATAATCCCGCGTTGAAAAATTGCCTGTGATCTTTGCCACCTGCTCCCGCGTGGTCTGCCTGCCCCTTTTGTCAAGCAGCTCAAGGTATCTGGGGCATTTGCCAAGCATGTTGTCCCAGTTCGCCATGAAGAAGTTGTAGAGTATGAACTCCTTGTCCTCTTTCGCCAGCCCTTCCGCTTTTTTCATCGTTATGTCAAGGAACGCGTCAGTTGCCTTGTTCTTAACGTAGTCCTCGATCTGCATCATCAGCACCGGCGTAAGGTTGAATGTCTGGCGGACGTTCGGGTAATCCTCAAGGATCGCTGCCATATCAAAATAATCCTTTATCCCGTGCATCCTTACCCAGGGAAGAAGATATTTTCCTGCCACGCCGTTCTTGTAAAGCGGCTGGTGCATATGCCAAATAAAAGCGACGTATAACGGTTTGTCAGACATTTATCTTTTACCACGAAAAGAACTACTTTTAACCACGGATTAGCACGGATTTTCACGGATAAATCAGTGAAAATCAGTGTCAAAATGATTTTTTACGATGTCACGATGTTACCCTCTGCTGCTTTCTTCGAAAGCAAAACGCGAGGGCAGGCGATGCACAGCTTGCCCGCCAATCTTGCTGGGCGGGACGAACGAGTTTTATTTCGCCACAACAACAACCCCGTTCACTGCCCTTGTCCCCATCTCCACCTGCCAGATATACGCCCCGCTCAGATATGCTTTTATATCCTATTAAGTAAAGTAATACGGGGATACCAGTCATTGTTAACCTGACGTAAATCTGACGTAAAAATCCATTATTGAAACCTGACGAAAACCTGACGAAAACCTGACGCAATGACTATGCAGATAGTTCCTTTAAATATTACCCAAGATATAGTAAGTGGCTCTTCCGGTGCCTTTTTTCTCTATTAGACCAAGTTTCAACAATTTCCTGAAGTCTTGGTTTGCAGTCTCTCTGGTAATATCAAATTTCTTTGTTGTTTCCTCACTATTAACTCTTCCCTGTTCCCAGATGAAATTAAGAATTTTTAACTGTCTATCTGTAAGTGAAGAACGGAACTCTTTCTGAATCCTGTATTCAGGGGGTGTTTTCTCCCTCCCATATAAAGTTACAATTAAATATCCATCATAGGCAAAATTCGGTGGACGGAGTCCGTATTTTTGCAATTGATCAGACATATCGGGAATACCTCTTCCCTTTTTCTCCATTAACATCATTTTCTCAGCGGCTTCGGCTATTATTGGATTTCGTCTAGCAGGAGTCACATCAAAAGAGTTCATGCGCTCTATGGTATTAGGGCGAAGAATACTTCCGGGATTCTTTATTACAATTCTATCTCTGAATATTTGGAATGAAATATGACCACCCAGTCTATAATCCCGATGAACTAAGGCATTCACGATAGCCTCTCGGATTACTTCCTTAGGATATTCAAGCTCTTCATCTACTCTCTGAAAGCCTTTGATTAAAGGTACCTTTCGTATATGCGTTTTATAAAAATCTTCAGCGGTTTTTGTCATCTCAAATAATGGACCGGTAATATTTTTCTTACCATTCCCGATGGTTTTGTCGGTTGATGCTCCATTTTCTGGGGTTCCACCAAAACACTCAGCTAAAATTCTATGTTCTGGAATAAAAATACTCGGATCTTTTCCGAATAGTACAATTCCAGCCAAAGTGGGTACGTCTCCTTTATCCCCTTTAACAAGATATCTATTTTTTCTGAAAAAAGTCCATAATTCCTTAGAGGGAACAGTATATGAAATATCTGACCGATATTTCATATACTTTTTAATTGTTTCGTTTGAGAAATCTTTAATAGTAGCATCGCTATATGGTTTCTGTTCTTCTTGAGAAGGTAGTTCTATATCTTCTAATTTGCTCATACTACCCTCCAACTTTTGTTTATTATTTTGCATAAAATCTATAAAGTCTTTATTCCAGATCCTAATTTCTTCTACAAGATCTTTGTCAAAAAAATTAACTTTTATACCATAGTTCTCCAAATATGATTTACCAAAACCACAAATTTTAGGATTAGGATCTAAAATACCAATTACTACGCGGTCAATTTTTTTCTCAACTATTCTTTGAGCACAAGGTATTTTCTTTGGATTCTCTCTTTCAGTACATGGCTCTAAAGTTACGTATAATGTACAACCAGAAGGATCTATATCAGGTCTTACTTTTTCAAGAATTGAAAATTCTCCATGATCTCCTGGTGTGAATATACTACGATGAGCTCTACCTAATTCCTTTCCGCTTTTGTCGACCAATACAGTCCCAACCATCGGATCCGGTTTTTGGGCATGTTCTGATCGCGATAGGAGCATTTCTTCTATGGCAATCTTCATGAATTTTCGGTCTGTTTTACTACTATTCTTCATATTCGTTGTTATTCTATTTTGCTGGACCTACGATTTCACCTACGAAAAACAAGGTTTTAAGCCGAAGGCTCGGGTTCTTGCTTTGCCACCGCCACCACGCCATTCACTATCTTTACGAATTCGCACTGGCGATGAAGCAATTTTGAATTACCCCGCGGCAAGCCGCGGGGAGTCTTATGCTCGCTTCGGCTTGAAATCGAGCCGAAGCTGCGCAGGGTTGCCTTCCCGTTCCCAATGGCTATCTATATATTTTTTCACCATTTCTCTTGTTACCTCGGAACCCACACTTTTCAAGAAATAGCCGTCTTTCCACAATTCCCCGGCCCACAATCTGCTCTTCAGGCTTGGGAACTTTTCAAAGATTTCCCTTGCGCTGATACTCTTGAATGTTCTCGCAACGTCTGCCACAGACAGTTTTGGCGGTATCTCTATCAGCATATGAACGTGATCCTCCGCAATATCCATGGCTTCGATGTTGATGTCATATTCTCTGGCTATCCTCTTGAAAAGTTCCCAAGTATAGCTTCGCAATCCTTCATTTATAAAGATATCTTTCCTGTATTTTGGGCACCACACCACGTGATACCTGCATTCCCATTGCGTGTGGGCTCCTTGCCTCATTCCCACTTACACCTCGGCAACCCTTTAAGGATGAGGGGAAACACCCTGTTTCCCCTCTTCTCCCCTTCAGGTAATGATGATTTGTATCCCCGCGGCAAGCCGCGGGGGGTTAAATCATAATTTTGCTAAAATGGTTTTAACGATCAGTTGTAAGTTTTAAATAGGTGCGAATAATTTTTCTTACGGCTTCAGCAACTGATAAGTATTTTTCTGCTTCCTCCCCTGTTGCTTCTGCCCCCGGATAGCGGATTTCTACAGCAAATGAAGAAAGTTCTACCAATTCTTGCTTTAAACCTGCTAATCCAGGAATAAATGCTTTGCATTTTTCCAACAGAACATCAAGGTCATGGGTTTTCTCAAAAAAGATATTGTTTTCCTGAAGAACTGCTTTCATATATTTTTCAACACATTGCTGAGAATGAAAGCAAACTGCATCGTATTCTGGTGGCTTTGCAGCAAACTCTCTCTTAGCCACCTGAAAATCTTTTTCAGCTTTATTTACCCACTCCTTTGTTAAATCCTTCACAGAGGCACTCCCTCTTCCAGGATATTCTTGATGAAAAAGTCTCCTTCTTTAAGCCTTTTTTCTATTGATTCAGGAGTTCTTACAATAATGTCAATAGGATAGTTCACTCCGAATATATCATCTAGAAACATGCGGATCAAAGAAGCTTGCTTGTAGGGCTTAAGATTTGTGTTCATAATAATTAGAAGGTCTATATCGCTTCCCTTTGCAGGTGCACCGTTTGCATGTGAGCCAAAAAGGATTACTTTTTGCGGGTTAAATTTCTCTTTAATTTTTTGAGCCAGCGATTGTACTTTCAGATCATCATTCTTTTCCATGCTCTCCCTCCTGAAATAAGATTAGAGCTCTCTTCCAATTCTTTCGCTTGTCCCAAAGGGATCCCTTTGGGACATCTTGCATCTGGTCACTTGCCCCTGTGCTGCTATTTCGCCACAACAACAACCCCGTTCACCGCCCTTGTCCCCATCTCCACCTGCCAGATATACGCCCCGCCTTCCACGACCCTCCCGCCCTCATCCCTGCCGTCCCAGAAAATAGACGCGGTTCCCGCGGGATAAACATCCGTTCTAACGGTCGTCCCTGTCAGGTCAAAAACAAAAAATTCCACTTCCTCGGTGCCGGGATTATCAAACCTTATCTCAACCCGGTCATTGATGCCGTCCCCGTTGGGCGAGAACGGGTTGGGTTTTGCCCCCACAAAAGCACTTAAGCTCTGGTACATAACCGCGTAGGTCGAGAAATGGTTCACGTCAAGGGAGATCGTCTGGGTTGACTGCGCCACATCCCCGCCAAGGCCCACCCACTGTTTCCCGCTCCACTCATAAATGGAAAGCGTGCCTTCTTTACCTGCCGGGCAGGAGTCGTAACATAAAACCAGTTTTATTGGTTTGCCGGCCTGCCAGTTCTTTATCGCGCTTATTTTATTGTACCCGCCATCCACCTCAAAAGCATTTATCTCGTAGGCGCCCACAAGCTTTTTGTCAACCGGCATCAGCTTGCCTTCAGCTTCCAGTGTTAGTTTCTCTTTTCTTGCCATTTCGATCTTAATAAGGTCAGCCGTGTTGCCGAATGTCTGGGTTTCAAGGACCACAATATACGCGTTCGCGATATCTTTGCATTTGACGGCTGAATTCGGAAGCGCGTATATGCCCATGTTGCTTAAAATACCGCCCTCAAGGGTGAGTATAGCGCGCGCCGTATTCGTAACTTTCGTGTTTCCCGCGAGGTCAGTGGCAATCAAAAAGTAGAAATATTTCTGGTCGTTCCCGAGAGGCCCTGTGTCAAGCCATTCGGGCTCGTTTGTTCCGCTTCCCGCAAGCGTGAAACCGGCTGTATCCCCTATACTGCGGAACACCTGCCAGGTATCGATCGCCTCGTCAAACGCGTACTTCAACCCTACCTGCAGCTTTCCCAGGGCTACGCCCGCGATCGCCGGCATTGGTTTTACTGTATCCACAACCACGGTTCCTGATTCAGTCACAGAGTTACCAATCGAATCTTCAGCAGTAATTTCGTAAGAATAGGTTCCGTCCGTGACAATGTCATTTATATCGTCTCTACCATTCCATTCAACAGAATGAGTGCCCGTATCCTGCAGAATATGGTTTATCAGTGTTCTTTTTAGGTTATGTGCAAGATTATATATCCTTACACTTATTGTATCCTGTGGATTGCTATCTATCAATTTGTAGCTAATCGCTATTGTATCTTTTGCTCCATCAGCATTTGGACTGAAATTTCTGGGGTTTGCCGATAGGTTTATAAGCTTGAACGCCGGAACGAAATAAATATTTGCAGGGGCGAAATAATTAACAACAACCTCTTCGATAACTGGGCTTACGTCAGTATTGTCTGTCTGCAGGTCAGCCTGCCATTTTATGTATCTTTTTCTTGCTGAAAGAATATCATTGCTTGGAGAAATATCCGTGCCTGCGTCCCAGTTTATCCCGTCGTCTGATGCGTATGTTGTATAAATTGCGGTTTCGCTATTTAAGCTCTGGGTTGTTTCCAGCTTTCCCCACGCAATGGGAACAGTTTCGAATAAACTAGACTGGGATACAAAGGTTCCAGCTGATGATGTTTTAATAAAAATTCTGAAAACATAATCATTATTTGGAAAATTTTGTTCGCCAGATACTATAGTATAACTCTTCATATTACCATTATTATAATTATTACTATTCACGAAACCAAAACCTATTCCTCCTATACCTTCAGAAATAGCTAGAACTTTTAACTGTAACCAGTAAATAGTATTAACTGAAAAATTAGCCTTATTAGGAAAATTCAAAAAATACCAGTCTACATGATTAAGTTGAAAAGGCACCAAATCTGAAACATTGATTGTGTCTGATGTAGTAATTGTATTACCTAGACTGCCGCCACTGTCAACCCAGACTGATGCAACCAATGTACCAGTAACATCAGCATTTGTTCTGTTCAAATCTAACTGGATATAATCCAATATGCAATTTTTATTAACCTGAAAGCTCTGTGCCATCCATTCATCTTGACGGCTTATACTATCATCTCCAAAAAGAGTTTCTTGGCATGCGTCCTTTGGACTCACTATCAATTTTAAACTACCTGGAATTGACGTTGTGTCAATACCAACTGCTGTTTCTCCCTTACTGAAATCCTCCTGATTTGTCTGAATCCACTGGAAAGGACTTCCTATGGTTTTCAGGTCACAGACTACCGCAACCGTATCCCATCCGCCGTTTATCGAACTTATGTATCCGGTGCACTGACCAGATAAATTTGTAATTGCCGGCTGGACAATTGAATCATAATCAGAACCCCTTGAAGTAATAATAGTTACTTCTTTTTCCTGTAGGGGCTGATTATTCGCGTCCCTTATATAAATATTAACGGAAAACCTGGCTACCCCATCAGCAAACGCAGAAGTCTCAGCGATTGAAAAAAACGAATTCGTATCCGAGACCTGCGCTGACGCGCAACTTATCAATAAAAAAAACGCTAAAAGAA
>MNUP01000093.1 GCA_001871075.1 Candidatus Desantisbacteria bacterium CG1_02_49_89 | reverse complement strand
ACGTCCGAGACCGTGTGGTGCGGAGCCCTGAAAGGCCGGGTCGCGATCATAGCTTTTTCTGAAGGCACAAGCCCAACTATGCTGTGAAGCTTTGTTGTCTCGATCGCCTCGTCAAGCACCATAGAAGGAAGGATAGTGGAAAGCCTTCGGGCAAGCATTGTCTTGCCTGAACCCGGCGGCCCTACCATAATGCAGTTGTGCCCTCCGGCTGCCGCGACCTCAAGGGCGCGCTTCACGTGATACTGGCCTTTCACGTCGGAGAAATCCACTTCGTATTCCGAGGCTTCCTTCCACGCCTCCTTTATGTTATATGAATAGGGCTGTATCGTTGACTTTGCGCTGAGGAATTCGCATGTTTTATTCAGGTTGTCAACCGCGAACACGTCAAGCTTTTCCACAATAGCCGCTTCTTTCGCGTTCTCCGAAGGTATTACAAGCGACTTTTTGGCTTTCTTGCCTGCGATGGCTATGGGCAGGGTTCCGTTTATCTTTCTTATCCTGCCGTCAAGCGCAAGCTCTCCGAGTATTATGAAATCCCCGAATTCCTCGGCTTCAAGCTGTCCTGTAGCGACTAATATGCCTATGGCGATCGGAAGGTCAAAGGAAGAACCTTCTTTCTTGATGTCGGCAGGCGCGAGGTTTACCGTGATCCTTTGCGCGGGGAACTCAAACTGGCTGTTCTTGATCGCGGACCGGACGCGTTTTTTTGCTTCTTTTACCGAAGCGTCAGGCAGCCCTACTATATCAAATACAGGGAGGCCTTTGCCGATGTCAACTTCTACTTCAACGGTATACGCGTCCACCCCTATAATCGCCGATGAATACACACGTGCCAGCATATCTTCTCTCTCCTGTCATTGCGAGCGATAGTGAAGCAATCTCGTTCTTAGCAGTCGTAGGGCAAGGCTTCAGCCTTGCGAATGCTTTAACCAGTTATCCAATTATCCAGTCGTCTAATTATCTAATTTATTAGACTTTATATTATATACTATTTTGGCAAAAAAGCAAGAAAAAGTAGAAAAACCGCCTTTTTTGGCGGTTTTCTGCGTTTTTTATTAAAAATTCCAATTCTCAGAGATTATTAAGGAACAGAAATGCGAATGATTCTCTGGGGCAGGTCAAAACTTATAATACACTGGTCAAAAAAGCCATTCTGACCCAACAGCACGTATGGTAGTCTGTCATAAGTGAAACCTGCGCAACACTTAAAAGATATATTTTCTATCCGCAAAAGCACGTCATGAAAATAGGCTTTAATTTTTCCTTTCCCGATTCCTCCAAATTCCTTGGTTTTCCCTTTCCTGATATCAACTCCCAAATATTCGCCGATTTCGGCCGGAAAAAGGCAATTGTCTGCCCCCGAATCAAGCAAGGCAAGGCAGTCAATGTGTGCCGTCTTATTATTTATCCGGACTTCAACGAAGGGTCTCCAGACATTTTCTTCCTCGGGGAAGGCTTCACTCGGTTTATATGGAAGTTTATAGTATGGAATTGTTAAAGTAGCCATGGGGCAAGCCCTTTACTGAACGAAAAAACCTGGGTGTAAACAGGGTCTTTGCAGTTCTTTTTCCCTGCAACCCTCACTGCTTCTTTGAGGGTCCTGCCGCTCCCTACTACTTTCTTTTCATCCCTGGATAAAGCCACCCACTTACCTTCATATCGGGATAAAGCAGATGTCAAATCAACAACCTTATTTTCTCTTGCCATATTTCCCTCTTTGCAGAATTTATTTATGGATTTCAAGTAGCTACGTAATCCGACATTAATATTATACCATATTTTGAAAATAAAGTCAAGCGTAATAATTTATATCAGAATGAGCAGAGGAAGTCAAGAGAATAATTCCTATATTCAAGGTCTGACCCCCATGATGAAACAATGGAAGACCGCCCTGAATTTAAGGTGATACTCTTTCAGGAACTCCAGGAATTTCTTCCTGTCATAATCGTCCAGGAATATCTTTTTCCTTTCGTTTCCCCTTGAAGTGATATGATAGAAACCATCCTCGAATTCGATCCTTAACGGCCTGCCCATTTTGGCGGGAGATCCTTTCTTTAGGTTGGATTAACTCATTGGATACTGTATAAAAGGGATTATATCATAAGATATGTCACATGTCAAGACCTGACACCTTTTTTTTATTGTGAGTTATTATGTAAGGGAATTTTATTTCCTTCATAATAAATATAAGCTGTTTTTAACGGGGATTTTTGTCAAAATAGGGTCTTTAAATCCCTTCTCCCTTGCTTCCTTAAGGGCTTTTTCGGGCGTATATCCTTTGCCTAATACTTTTTTTCTGTCATAGCTCAAAGCTACAAAAAATCCTGAATATTTCTTAATAACTGGCGTCATATCCAATGCTTTCATTTCCTTTGCCTCCTGATAAATAAATCTGGTGTATGATAGTAACATTATACCACACATTGAAAATAAAGTCAAGCAAAGCCCCGGCTGACCTTCTATTGATTAACCCCATTGTTAAAATGCCAGAAATACAGCTCCTGCTGTTACCAGCAACCCCCCTAAACCAACCTTCCACGTTACGCGTTCCTTAAGGAACATCGCGGCGAAAATTATGACCAATACAACGCTCAGCTTGTCTATGGGCGCGACCCTGTTCGCAGGCCCTATTTTAAGAGCGTGGTAATAACAGAGCCAGGAAAAACCCGTGGTAACCGCGGACAGCACCAGGAATAAAAGCGATACTTTCGGAATATCCGTAAAACTCCATTCGTTCCTGATCGTAACGATCAGCGCGATGATAAACAGGACGACAACCGTGCGGATAAACGTGGCGAAATCGGAATTCATCTTGCTCACGCCGATCTTGCCGAATATAGCCGTAAGGCTCGCGAAAAAAGCCGAACCCAGAGCAAATAACTGCCAGGACGAAAATAGTTTATTCATCTTTCCCACCTTTTTAATTTAAGTAAAAATATTTAACGGAAGTAAGTAAAATTACTTTTATTGTCCGACAGGATTTCGCTTATCCTTTTGCTTCTTTATACCTGATTCTTTTTTCCCACCAGCCGAACTCATCCGGGAATTTATTGAAATTCTGCTTTTGGTTAGAAAAATAGAACCGTCCCCTTTATTTACTTTTTTTGATAATATAGTTTCACGTCTCCAGCACAACGGTAGATGGATGCTTTCCCTTCCTCAAATCTATAAAGTAAATTTAGCTCCAGGAATTTTTGTATGTATTTGTTCAAGGATTGGGCACTTTTCAAACCAAACCATTGGAAGTCTTTAGGCCTGAACTCGCCTGCATCCGCCATCTTTTCCAACACGACCCAGTCGGTTTTTGACAAAGACCTCTGCTCTTTAAGCCTTTCCGCTGCTAATTGACGCAGGGTAAGTAATGCCTCATCATAGTTTATGGCTCCAGTCGACGGGTATTTAGATTTAAAATTTATAACTAAATCCGTTATCCTTTTAAAGATATACCTTATTTCTCCCTTGGAAATATCATATAAAAGATGGACTATCTCTATTGGTACGGGCGGTTCAGCGTCCTCTCTTGTACGGAAATATTTTATTCTAAGGTCTATTGCCCTTTCTATTTCGGGCCAGGGAAGAGGTGCCAATACTATGGGTTCTCCGTTGAACATTTCACTTGCGCGGCTACTTTCTCTTTCCATCATTGAAAATATCCCTTTCCTGGCTAACAAAATCCACCAGAAATTTTTTCTTTTCACGAAAATGTCGCGCATACGGTCAAAAAGCGCTACTATTCCAGAATCGGATATTACGTTTAAATTATTTAAGAGCACGTAAACTCCCTCAAATCCATATTTCTCCCTTATTATCTTTTGCATATTGTCTAATGCATTGATAAGTATCTGGGCAGACACTCCCGCAGGCACTGTTTGTGTTTTAGTACTTCCTAATCCGACTGATCCGCCTGCGCCACCCGGTATACTAACGCCTGCCTGCCAGGAAAGGGAAGACAGGATAGACTGCCCAATTAGACGAGAAATCTCGTTGAGCCTATCATCCTTTTTTATCTCGTCCTTTAAAATGCTCTCCAATGCTTGGAAACAGTGCGACAAAACAGAAAGCAGGATTTGGAAAGTATCAATCGGCTCGCAGATCTCGACTGTTTCAAAACACGGAAGCAGATACGGCATGTCATCTTTCTTCTTAAGACTTTGGTATTGCTGGATATTTATGAAACTTGTCTTTCCGACACCCACGTCACCCTCGACCATTACTAATCCGCCGCTTGCGGACGAAAGCACTGTCTGGAAATATTTGCTTTCCGAATCTCGGTCTATAAAAAGATTGGAACCTTGTTCGCTTACTTCCAGGCTATCCTTATCATACGGATTATCTCTGAAACCCATTTTTTCCCATATTTGCATAAAGACCTCCCTTTACGCTTTTATTATATCATATTATAAATTAAAAGTCAAGCATAAAAGTTTATAAACTTAAAAAGGTTTATAAACTAAATATTGCAGATTAAGTTTTATAAACCATAAATAGTTTATAATATTGACCTGACTTTGATTATACCACAATTCCCTTTAAAATCAAGCAATTTACCGAATAATACACCCAGACAAGCACGGTTGAATTTCTCTATTAGGCTTGATAGATGTTTATATATAGGGAGAACTCGCCCCAGAACGCCATAGAACCCCTACTGGTGCAGTTCTGGGCCTATTCCAGTGGGTATTTCTGCCTGTGGGGGTGGGGGGGGGTAAAGCGTAAACTAATTTTAAACAACCGGGCATTTGGCGGGGGTCTTCGAAAAGGTCTGCCCTATCCGCCCCGATGGACATCGGGGCGGGCGAAAGATCAATGGGACAAGAAAAAGGTTTTTATTTATTTACATCTTATCAATCTTAAGGATTTTTGAGAGTTTCGTCGTGTTTGCCGATGGCTCTTAAAATTAATTTATCAGCCGCCATTTCAAATGTCAGCCGGTAATCCATCGTGACGCTTGCATCCCAGATACCTTTGGCCCCCTGCATTTTCTTAACCCTCAAAGAAGGGTGGCGGGGATTCTGTACCAGAAGGCGCAATTTTTCCTTAGTTGTTTCCTGTATTTCCGCGGGCAGCGGCTCATAGCATTTTCTGAATTTCTTCGTAAAGATAAATCTCATTTTTTCAGAGCCTTTATAAGGTCATCAATATTATTAAATTCTTCCACTCTGCCGGCATCAATGTCCTCCTGCGCCTCTTTTTCCATTTTCTGCCAGCGTTCTGTCCAGAACCACGCCTGGTCCTTTGAAATTGTTTTTACGGGTTTTAAAAGAACTTCATCCCCCTTGACCCTTGCTTCCAAAAGATCGCCTATTTTAAATGACAGCTTTTTCCTCAGAGCGACAGGGATCACGATCTGGTATTTGGTTTTTATCCTGACTACTTCTGTGTCCATAGTTCATCTCCTGTTATGTTTGATAGTTTAACTTTCCAACTGTTTAATAGTATAACATAGATGTTCGAATTTGTCAAGGAAAAAGCTACCATTCGATCCCGGAGACGAAGACCCCAGCAGCTTACTCCGACCGTAGAGCCATCGACCCAGCTCTGGCTCGCAGGCCCCTATGTTAAGCCCCGATTTATCGGGGCTATAGGGGTCGGAGTAGCAGGGGTCAAGGAAATATCGCAAGGCTAAAGCCTTGCCCTACGAAAGATAAATTAAAACCCTATTTGAAACATTCAGGGCTGAAGCCCTGAGTTACGAAAACAAACACAGCCAGCAACCCACGAAAGATGTCCCGATAAATCGGGACCGCTACAAAACACGGGCGAAATCTTACCCTATTAAGTATCCCCTCACCTTAATCCTCTCCCACCCTCCACCAATATTGGCGGGCAAGCAAGGGGAGAGGAAATATAGATTACTATTTACCGACGGGCAATACGGAAGAACCGGAAATCTCAAGTTTGTCGGATCTGGAATGCGTGATCTTCCAGACCAGAAAACCTTCCTGAGAATCCGCTGACCTGGTATGGAATTCCCAGCCCTCTGCCGGATCGTCAATTGCCTCGAAGAACGGGATCTCTGTCCCGTTCTTCGTTACTTTTGCAGGCCTGGAGATACCGCATACGATGCCCTGGCAGATTTCTTCCGGGAAGAACTGCAGATCAACCGATATTTTGCCCCCGGCCAATTCAGCCTTTGTAATCTTCGCGACTGTTGTAATATGGACCCTTGCATCGCCTGAGCGCAAAATCTCTGTCTGGGCTTCAGGTTCCACGCCCAGGAAATTGTAGATGCACCGGGTCAGGGGGTAGTGCGTGTTTGGCGAGATCATGTATTCCCAGCACACCTGTTTTCCGTTCACAAGCGCGAAGTTATCCGGGTACAGGCCCACGTTATCCTCGATGCCCTTACGGTAATCCCAGTATAATTTGCTGTCCGGGGTGTCTTTCTTATCAGGATACATCCGCAGGTCCATCGTGAACTGCTGCTGCATCGAGCATATTGTCATCCCTTCCGCAAGCTTGCGCCACGGAAGCGAATTGTCGTATTTCGCAAGGTGCAGAAGAGGATAAATATGCGCTATCCCGCACCACTGGACAGGCTGGCCGAACCAGGAACCGACATACATCGTTGCTCCCAGCACCGGGATCGACGCGTAAAGCATTATCGGCCTTTCAGGCAGTTTCCACATATAGAAGAAAGGGATGCCGGTATACGCCCAGTATCTTGCCTCATCCAGATAGTGTTTATCCGCGGTTATCCTGTACGCGTCGATAGAAGCCATGCACGCGTCAGCCGCGACTATAACATCAGGGGTGTGCAAAGGCACTTCCCAGGTCTGGCCTCCCCTTGGGATCCTGTCAACCGTTTCAAGGAACTTCAGGGCTTTCATTCCCGTGCTCAGGCAAACAGAGTCCCCTGTGATCCTCGCGATCCTCATCAGATCCCTTGCGTTCCTTGCTGTTGTGCCTGAAACCTCTTTGCCCTTTTTGCCAAGGATCTCTTTCTGCTTGTCAGGCGGCGTCCATGCCCAGCCTCCGTCAGGCTTCTGGCTTGCGCGTAGGCTGCGGATCCGGGACATCTCGCCCTTCATCGCAAGATATGCTTTGCCCAGATGCAGGGAAAGGTTTATACCCCGGCCTGTGCCCAATTTTTTCGCGACTTCAAGGACCCGGCCGCGCAGCTGCTGCTTCCTGCCCGCGTCCGGCGTTCTTATTGAATCGATCCACATATACACGCACAGGTCCGGGTTCGGACCTGCGCCGTACGCCTTGTTGCTTGTTCCGTACCATCCCTTTTTCTCAGGCACGTACCTGAAATTTTCCCCGTCCAGCGAAAGCCTTATACCCTCTTCAAAAGTGCGCGGCATTTCCGGCATATCAGGCACCCCGAACGCGCTGAACCAGTGGTCCACGGAATTGATAAGCTTCGCGGGATAGTCCGCGACCATCTGCGCTTTCAGGGTAACAGGCTTATTCTTCCCCAGCTTATACGGCTTTGATGCTTCGCGCTCGTTCTCATTGACCCACTCAGGCACTGAAGGCACGAAAAGCGCCATCAGGTGGTTGTCCTGGCCCTCGTGATGGTTGGGGCTTGAAAACACGGCGCTTGGCTTGATGTTTGTGCCGTCCCATTTCTGCAGCATATCCCATTGCAGGCTGACAAGCATACTGTCCTTAACTACAGCAAGCAGGGGAATGGTGATCCTGTGCGGGTGGGGAACGTAGCGCTCGCTTATCGGGTAAACCGCGTCCAGCTTGTTTGAGGACTGCTCTTCGGAGCTGAGGTATTCCAGGCCCGGGACCCAGGCTTCGTCCTTTAAGCCGCCGAAACCTCCCTCTCCCGCAAGCAGGGTCACTCCCTGGAAACACAAAAGCTCCCTGTCCTCGGAAGGCCATGCCTTTGACTCAACCTCTATCCTTTTCGATCTGTCCTTCAACTCAAATATAAAAGAAAATTTCCACTCGCATTTCCCGCTGTCATAAAGTTTCCCCGAAAACTTCAGCCTGCCTGAAGAAGGATTGTCCTCCGGCTCGCAGTTTTCGCAGAAGACCGGGTATCTTTCCGCCCTGCCTTTGACGTTCAGGGCAAGGAAACCCAGGTGCGGGAAACCCGCGGCTCTTTTCCAGCCGTCTTTAGTCATCACATCTATTGAGGCGCACCCGTAACCGAAAATATTTTTTGCCACGATAAGCCTTACGCTCTCGTTTTCAAGGACCGCGTCCGCGTCCGCGCCTGCCTTGTACGCCCTTGCTTTTCCCTTTTCGGCGATCATGGGCGGGGTCCGCCCCGCGATAACAAGAGACGAGATCTCTGTTTTCGGGAAATCCTTCGCTGAAACAACAGCGGTGAGCCTGTCGTATATTCCGTCCTTTGCGGGTTTTATCTTCCAGGAGAATTGCGCGGATCTTTCCGGCTCAAGGCTATCTACGATCTGCGCGCTTGAAGGCTCAAGCCGCATGCCCTGCGGCATCGTAGACACGGATACCTTTATTCCTTCGGCAGGCATATCCCCGCAGTTTTCAACACCCACTGCCAACTCTGCTTCATCCCCCGGTTTTATAACAGCTTTTGAAACCGACAAGGACGAGATCCTCAGCTTCGGGCCTATAATGGAAACGGCAATATCATCAAGGATTATTTCACCTTTTCCCGCAGTGCCGCCCTCGTTTATCCTGGGAGCGACGTGGATATACGCTATGGCTTCGTTGGTTGAAAAATCATAGCTGAATTCCCCCCTGTGCCATTTTCCGTCTCCGACGTGTTCGGACGGGAAAGTGAACTGCGCCCTGCCCAGCTCAGCGCCTTTTTCAGGCACAGCTATGGCGAAGAAACGAAAGTTATCCCCTTTAGTTTCGGAGGAAATGATCTTGTACCAGAACGAGATCCTGCCTTTCTTCAGGGTGATCATCGACCCTGTGCCGCCCGGCACCTGCCTGCGGTTAAGGCCCATCGGGTTGCTGCCCTCCGCGCGCAGGATTATGGCGTAATTTCCCGAATGCGCGTCAGAGGTGAGCTCAAACTCCCTGCCGAAATAATCCCAGCACGCCGGCCTGCCAGCGTCCTGCCCGTCCTCAAACCCGCCGTTGGTGCAGAAATTCTGGGCCGGGTTCTTCTCCGGCTCTACGATCTTTGTCGCGTGCGCCTTCACGCCCAGCGCGAAACACAGGCACAGCAAACCGATCCCGGCACTAAGTTTCATCACGCCTCCCGGTTCAATATTAAATTTCATTCAAGATAACGCAATGCGATATTCAGTTCCCTATGTCGCTTCCCGTCTCAAACAGGTGAACCCCGATCAGGATTATAGCAAGGCAGAAGAGCGAAAGGACCGCGAAATCAAGGATCGGGGGCATGGAGGAAACTCCTATCAGCACCGCCCGCATCCCGTCAACCCCGTAGGTGAGCGGGTCGAAATAACACAGCGGCCTGAGGATCCCCGGAAGCGCCTCAACCGGGTAGAAAGCCCCTGACAAAAAGAAGAGCGGGAATATGACGAAATTCATAACTACAGGGAAACCCTGCGTGTCTTTCATCCTTGACGAGATCGCGAGCCCCAGGCCCAGGAAAGTGAATGAGGTCACAAGCATGAACATCAGGGTGAGCATGAACCTGCCGAAATCGGGGAACTTGAATCCCAGCAGCATGCCCAGGAGCAGTATCATCACGCTTTCAATTATCGAAGTGGTGGAGCTTGCCACGACCTTCCCGATAAAGATCGAAAGCCGGGATACGGGTGACACCATCACTTCTTTGAGGAATCCCATCTCCTTTTCCCAGAGAAGGTCCATTCCCCCGAACATACTGTTGAAAAGAAGCGTCATCCCGATCACGCCCGCCATTATGAAATCAATGTAGCTGACTCCCCTGGGAATGCCGGGCACAGCGGCGCCGTTGAGCCCCAGCCCCAGGAAAACCAGGAACATGACCGGCATCACAAGCGAACCTATGAGCTCGCTTTTGAAGCGCCATATCCTGCGCATTTCTCTCAGCCATATTATGTATATCGCCTTTATTTTTATTGGTTTCATTGCCTGCCCGTCTCTTCCTCTTCTTCCTCTTCGGTCCCTGAACCCTCCCGTATCTTGGTCCCGGTAAATTTCAGGAAAACGTCCTCAAGGCTGGGCCTTTTAAGCCCGACCCTTCGGACCTTTATGCCGTGCGCCTGGGCGAACAGCATTATTTCCGGTATCTTACCCTCCCCGTCTTCCACGTTCAGGCTGAACAGGCCGCCTGTTTTTCCGCAGCTCTTCACAAACCCGAGCTGCTCAAAAAGGCCGCAGTCCCCGGAGTCCACGTCCAGCGTGACCGAATCCGAACCAATTATTCCCTTCAGGTTTTCGGGTGAGTCCATAGCGACTATCCTGCCCCGGTCAATTATACCCACCCTCTCGCAGAGGAAATCCGCTTCTTCCATGTAATGCGTTGTAAGGATGATGGTGATCTTTTCTCCCTTGTTAAGCACCCGTATGTATTCCCATATCCTGCGCCTTGTCTGGGCGTCAAGCCCCAGCGTAGGCTCGTCCATGAAAAGTATTTTTGGGCGGTGCATAAGGCCCCTGGCTATCTCAAGCCGCCTGCGCATGCCGCCGGAATAGGTCTCCACAAGGTCGTCAGCCCTGCCTGAAAGCTCCACAAGCTTGAGTATTTCCTTTATCCTGTCGCGCATGAGCTTTCCGGGCATGTCATACATCCACGCGTGGAATTCCAGGTTTTCCCTGCCGGTCATGTAAAGGTCCAGCGCCACGTTCTGAAAAACTATCCCTATGCTTTCGCGGATCTCATCCCTCTGCCTGTATACGTCAAAGCCGGCCACAAAGGCGCTGCCCGACGTGGGCATCAGCAAGGTTGTAAGCATCTTTATGGTTGTGGTCTTACCCGCGCCGTTGGGGCCCAGTATGCCGAAAAGCTCCCCCTGCGGCACGTCAAATGATATGCCGTCCACTGCGGTTATGCTCTTGAATTTTTTTACGAGTTCTCTCGCTTCTATTATGCCCATCTTTTCCCTGCCCTGTTGTACTCTCTTCGTTCGCTGCACTCGCTTCGTATAAAATAAAAAATCCCCGCAAACAAACGGGGATCTTTTACTTGCAGAAAAAGAAAACGGATGCTGCCCGCAGTTTTATTTGCCGTATTGCGCGGCCATTGCTTCCAGCGTCATCCCCGTATCGACCTGGGAAGCAAGACCGGCGGAACCGAACATGACGCAGAGGCCCTTCACGTGCTCCGCGATCCTTTCCCTTACCATGTTCATTACTTCGATGAAGGCTTCGTCTTTAAGCTTCCTGTAATCTTCCCTCAGGATACCGGGGTCCATCGCCATTACCGGGTCCAGGTAGCTCCTTGGGTCAACAAGACCTCCGGAATCAACGGGGTTCCCGTCCTTGTCCTTCGCCGGCGTTTCACCCGAGAAAACCCTTTTTATCACTCCCAGTATTTCCGACTTCTTCTCTATGTCCTTATGGTCGCTTAAATATTTCCTGAACACGGCGGTTATTCCGAGCCGCAGATCGGTATCTATGTTGACCTTCCTTATCCCTTCCTTTATCGCGTTCTTTATCATGTAATCCGGCACGCCGCTTGTGCCCTTCAGCGTTCCTCCGAACCTGTTTATCTCATCCACAAGTTCTTTCGGGACGGTTGAAGAGCCGTGGCCCACCAGGAAATACCGCGTGTTCATGCGGTACGCCTTCAGGCCCGCGTAACTTTCTGTGACTATGCCCACGTTAAGGGCGCTTGTCTTTCCCTTGTTAGGGCCGTGCGAGGTGCCGTATGCCACGGCAAGGGCATCCGCGCCTGACCTGTCCAGGAAAACCGGCACGAACTTGGGGTCCGCGTAGGTTGTGTTTTCGTGAGCGATGTCTTCTTCCACTCCGGCGAGTTTCCCGTATTCGCCCTCAACACCAACACCTTTGGCGTGCGCGTATAACACGATCTCTTTCGTGGTTTCTATGTTCTGCGGCTCGTCCAGCTTGGAAGCGTCTATCATTACCGAGCTGAATCCCTTGTCAACGCAGTCTTTCGCGCTCTTTGTGTCACCGTGGTCAAGGTGCAGGGCAATGGGATTTCCGAACTTCATATTATCCATTGCTTTCAGGAGCATGTACTGGATCTTGTCCGCGCCTCCCTGGAACTTATTCGCCCCCTTGCTTGCCTGTATTATTCCGGGTGCTTCCGCCCTTTTAAGCCCTTCGAGTATGCCTTCTGCCTGGGCGTAAAAATTTACGTTGAAAGCGCCCACTGCCGAAGGGTGCCCTTTCAAAGAAGCCTGCTCTGCTGCCTGCATAAGGGGCACGAACGAGTATAGTTTTGCTGCCATTTCCTTTCCTCCTTTTTAAATGCTGATTACGGTGATTTCAAAAGAGATTACGATGTTAAAAATTATACCAGATAAAAGATATTTTGTCAAGAAAATATATAAATTGTGGTTCTCTGTGCCTCCGTGTCTCCGTGGTTGTCTTTTAGAGGGGAACAAGCATCAGCGCGGACACTATCATGATCATCCCGGCCGCGAAGAACGGGGCGCTTATCGAAATACCCGCGAGCCACCCGGCAATAAGCGGGCCGATTATCAGGCCCAGGGTTGAGAAAGCCGCTACCTTGCTCACGTCGTAGGCACGGGACTCCTGCCTTGAATACCGCTGGATAAGGGTTTTTGACACCGGACTCCAGAACGCAGCGCCGACGTAATCGTGCGCGAGCCAGACCGCGGTCGCAATGAAAAAATTCGGTATCAGGGCGGAAGCCGCCATCATTATCCCTTCCAGCGCGATGAACCATATGTAAATACGCTTTAGGTTCATTTTTTCGTTTATGAACCATCCCGCGAAGATCATGGGAAGGCCCAGGGTCAGGCGGTGGACCGCCATTACGATGCTTACCGCGCCCTTTGAGATCGCAAATTTATCCAGGAAAAAAAGCGGCATTATGAACGAGTGGCTGCTTCCCATCCCTATGTTGAACACGAAACTTGACAGCATTATGATCATCATCGGGCGGCTGAAGTCAAGCGCGTAAAGCTTCCTGAACGGCACGGCCGCGGAAGGATCGCTTTTTTTAAAGTCCTTCTCGCTGAAAAAAATTGTGAAGATCAGGAAGGCGGAAAAAAGCAGCCCCGCGTTGAAAAGAAAAATGTTCCTGTATCCGAAAAATACCAGCATCCCGCCCGCGACCAGGGCTCCCAGGCCCTGGAAAACCCACTGCGCGCCCACGGTCTTGCCTATGAAATCCAGGAATTTTGACTTTACATTCTCGTAAAGCGCGACGGAATGGATGCTCTCCTGCACCACCGCGCACGCTTCCCTGAGACTTTTCAGGACCGTCTGCAAAGAGATCCTCAGGGTAAAAGGAGTAAAAAGGCTGGCTAAGCCCGAGCCCAGTAACGCAAGCGAGTAAAACTTTTTTCTTCCGTGGACGTCCGCGAGCTGGCCGGCGTGGATCCTTATAAAGAACATCGCTATGGAACTCAGCGAGAATATGATCCCCATGTTCCGGAAGGAAATGTGCATATCGTTCAGGTAAAGCGGGAAAATAAACTCGTAGATCCCCAGCGCGAGCCCGAATATGACCGATATCAGCAGTAACACTTTTACATTTCTGCTCATGCGGAGCGCCCCGAAATACCGTTGGTTAGTTTGTTAGTTGGTTAGATAAAACTATTGTTTTATTTGTTTTTAACACTGTAATCATCAGTCAATAATCACCGTAATCATCTTTAAATAAAAAATGGGCCCGAGGTCATCGAGCCCATTCTTAGATTGCTTCGTTCCACTCGCAATGACATTTCAAAGTAGTTTAGAATCTCATCACCATGGAGAACCTGTGGGTCACGCCGAAACCCCCGAAAGGAACGTAGGCGTAATCAATAAGCATATTCTCGGAAGAGCCTTCTCCCACACATCCCCTTATTCCTATTCCGACCGAGATCCCCGAAAGGTCGCTCGGGGCTGCTGTGGCACTCGTAGCTTCTGCCTGGTTGTATCCTGCGCGAAGGGCTATCGCGCTATTGTATTCCGAAGACTTTATCAGGTATTCCAGGCCGGCCTGCAGCTTTACATCATTATCCCTGGGTATCACTGCGTCCACCTCGATCGTGGCGGTTTTCCAGAGTGTTAGAGAACCGCCCGCCTTTACCACTGTTGGAAGCGCATCCTGGGTTCCGCCTACCGCCTGGACCGTCCCTAAATTCTGCCCGGCAACTCCGATACGGACCATATCACCGAGTAGTATAACCAGACCGACATCCGCCGAAACACCGTTTACTGAACAGGCAACCAGGTCCTGGAATATATATTTCACAGATATGCCTGCAAGCAGGCCGGGCATTAACGCGTGGCTGATAGAAACTCCGCCGAAACCCTCGGTAACGGTCGCATACCTTTCGACTGTCGAGGATGTCGATGTGACCTCGATCTCGCCCATGTTCCAGTAAGCGGCAGTCAGGCCCAGGACGGTTTTGCCGTTCTTAAAAGGATACCCGAATGCCAGGTACGTGTTGGATATGCCTTCAAACCAGTTATTGAAGCTGGCGCCCAATTCCACCATTTTCGCCAAAGAAAGTCCGGCGGGATTGCAGAAAAGAGATTCAACGCCCTCGCCCGAGGCAACAACAGCACCGCCCATTCCGGCGGAACGTCCCCCGAGCCCAATTTTAAGGAAATTCGCGGTGCTCGTTCCCACGTTTGTTATCTGCGCGCCGGCATGCGTACAAAACACGCTGAAAATAAAGGCGCATGCCATAATTATTGTTATGCTTAAGCATAAAATAGGTCTTTTTTCTTTTTTCATTTTATCTCACGTAAATGAGTTTTTTTACCGCGATAGTCGTATCAGTGCCGACCTTCTGGATTATCCTGTAAACGTATATGTCGCTACCGATCAAACATCCGGAACTGTTCAGGCAATTCCACATCTCTGTTTTCGTTCCGGTGCTCGCGTAATTATAAGTATTGGTCCAGACAAGCTCCCCGGTTATCGTATAAACTTCAATGGTAATTTCGGCAGGCGCGGTGCCGACAATATATTCAAAATTGATCGGCTGGCCTTTTGACGGGTTCGGGTAAGTGTGCACGGTCTGGCCTATCTCGACGTTTACAGACGCGGTGACGGTCTCGCTGCCTATCACTTCGGTGTCGTTTAATATTGCCTCGACCAGAACCAGGTAATTACCGCTGGTAACATAAGTTCCCGTGTCGTCTTTGCAGTTCCACGAGGCGCTCTGCGACCCGTAAGACATTAACTGCTTTACAACAAGGTTTCTTATGCAGCTGTTGTATGCGGCGTCGTGAACCGTATGGCCGTAAGTGTCCTGATTAAGGATTGCGCCGGGCGCGTAGATCCTGACATTCACATAAGCGTTACCCCGAAGGCTAAAGGGAAAACTCCAGCTTGCCCCGTTGGTCCCTTCGGTGCCGTATAAACCGTAAGGGCAATGATTTACCGCCGTGTTTGAACAGGTGCTGTCCCCCACGTGCAACCCGAAGGTTTCGGTAGCGATCACCATAAACATATAATCCTGGGTCACGGACGGATGCCAGCTATAACTATTAGATGATGTAGTTGCTATGCACTGGCTGTCCAAAGAAGCAGAGGATAAGCCGTCCCGGCCGTTGCGGCTGTATAAATAATAGAGGAACTGCGCCCCGAAATCAATCGGGTCGTCATTTGTTGTCGCGGTCCAGGAAAGCTTGACGTAAAAGCCTGCTGAATCATAACCGGCCTCGCTTACCGCAAGATCGGTTATTGAATGCAGCGATGCATGACATACAGAAGGCACTGCCAAGCAGAAACCAAGCAGGACCAAAGATACAATTGTGGTGGAACACAAGATTTTTTTCATATTTTTCTCTTATTTATTAAATTACTACTATATATTATATCTATTTTTTACAAAAAAGTCAAGGAAAAACAGCTGAAATCATGATTTTTACCGTCACTCGGGTTCGGACAAAAAAGCGCCCGGGATCAGGTTTACCGACGGCTTTTTCCCGGAAAAATCTATGCTGACTACATCAAACCTGAAATGACCATCAGGCAGCCTCCTGTGCTTTATATAGACCTGGGCTACCCTGACCATCCTGCGCTGCTTACGCTCTTCAACTGATTCCTGCGGAAAGCCGAAATCGTTCCCTGTCCTGGTCTTAACTTCCACAAAAACAGTGAAGGACCTATGCGCGGCAACTATGTCTATCTCGCCCAGCCTGGACCTGTAATTCCTTTCTATTATCTTATAACCCCGCTTTTTCAGGTAACCAGCCGCGATATCCTCACCGCGCTTGCCCAAACCTATTTTGTCCATAGATTCGCTCAATCCTTTTATTATTATGTCCCGATAAATCCGACCGCTACTCTCTATAATGAAAGAAATTTTAAATATTATAATATTATTAAACTGGATACTGGATACTGGACACTGCTTTTACCGGTTTGAAAGTCCTTCTGTGGATCGGGCACGGCCCCAGTTCATTCAGGATGCGCACGTGCTCTTTTGTCGGATAGCCTTTATGGACTTCAAATTTATACTGCGGGAACTTTCTCGCGTATTCCCCCATAATACGGTCCCTGGTGACCTTGGCTATTATGGAGGCGGCCGCGATCGAAATGACTTTGCTGTCTCCCCTGACCACGGCCTGCTGGGGAACGCAGTGCCCTTTCGGGAACGGAACCTGCAGGCCGTCTATTAATATATATCCGGGCGGGTCCATTAAATTAAAAACCGCCTTTCTCATCGCGAGCAAGGCGGCCTCAAGTATATTCGACTTATCAATTATTTCGTTATCAACTATCCCGACACCCACCGAATAAGCGTTTTTATTGATCTCTTCAAAAAGCCTTTCTCTTGTCTTTGCCGTTAATTTCTTTGAATCATTTATGTCTTTTACTGGCCACTGGCCGCATAAAGCGAGTCCCACTTTTTGCTTTCCTGAAAAAGCAGTGGGAA
>MNUP01000047.1 GCA_001871075.1 Candidatus Desantisbacteria bacterium CG1_02_49_89 | reverse complement strand
TTTCATTATCAACTATCCCCACTCCAACCGAATAAGCATTTTTATTAATCTCTTCAAAAAGCCTTTCTCTTTTCTTTGCCGTTAATTTCTTTGAATCATTTATGTCTTTTACTGGCCACTGGCCGCATAAAGCGAGTCCCACTTTTTGCTTTCCTGAAAAAGCAGTGGGAACACTGTCCACTGTCCACTGCAGTATCACCGCCGCCGCCACTACGGGGCCGGCAAGGGGCCCGCGACCCGCCTCGTCAACACCCGCGATAAGTTTGTAGCCTTCAACCCACAACTTCTGTTCAGTAATAAAATCCAAGTCCTCGTTAATCCCCCTCCGTCTCCATAAAAAGGGACAGTCCCCTTCTACGACCTGCGGTCCGTAAAGGGGACAGTCCCTGTGTTTGTTTTTATTTCTTCAGCCGGCGCAGGTAGTAAAGTTTTGCCCGCCTGGCATGGCCCTCTTTTATTATTTCGATCTTTTTTACTATGGGCGAGTGCAAGGGGAATGTCCTCTCTATCCCGGTCCCGTACGAAAGCTTCCTGACAACAAACGTCTCTCTTAGGCCGCCGTTCTTCATTGCGATCACCGTGCCTTCAAAAATCTGCGTTCTCTCCTCTTCAATGCCCGGAACCAGGACGTGCACCCTGACCTCATCTCCTGGCTTGAATGCAGGTACATCCTTTTTCATTCTTTCTTTTTCAAAATCCCTTACTATTTGCAGCATGATTTGCTCCTTTTATGATTACGGTGATTTTTTACTGACGATTACGGTGTCAAGAATAACCACGGAGGCATTGAGACACAGTGGTTTGTTTGCGATGCACGATGCACGAAGAACGATGCACGAACTAAACTTTGACACGTTGATACGCTTTATTTAAGGAGGTCGGGGCGTCGTTTCTTCGTGCGTTCAAACGCTTTTTTTTCGCGCCACTCCTCTATCTTCCTGTGGTTACCGGAAAGAAGAACATCCGGAACCTTCATATTCCTGAATTTACCGGGACGGGTGTAATGGGGCCAATCCAGGATGCCGCTGTAAAATGAATCCCTGACCGCTGCCTCTTTATTCCCCACCACGCCTTCCACCATTCTTGCCACCGCATCTATAACGGCCATCGCGGGGATCTCGCCGCCCGTAAGGACGTAATCGCCTATCGAAATTTCCTCGTCGGCGATCTTCCTTATCCTTTCGTCCACCCCCTCGTAATGCCCGCATATGAAAATCAGGTGTTTCTTTTTTGCGAGCCTTTTTGCGGCCTGCTGGTCGAACGTCTTCCCGTCGGGAGCCATCAGCACAACCGTCGGACGTCGAGCGTCGAGCGTCGAGCGTTTTTTTTCTTTAACGTACGACTTACGACGTATGACGCACGACTGCTTTTTAAGGAACTCGACCGCCTTAAAGATCGGCTCCGGTTTTAATACCATCCCGCCGCCGCCATAGGCAGAGTCGTCCGCGGTCCTGTGCTTGTCGGAAGTGAAGTTCCTGATGTCAATTATCTTTATCCCTAAAAGCTTCTTCTCCCGGGCTCTTCTGAGCATGCTTTCAGTAAGGGGACCTTCGAACATTTTCGGAAAGAGCGTCAGAACATCAATTTTTAACATAGTAACCCGGGAACCTTTTCTTATTGCAGGAGCTCAACCATTACTTTCTTGCCGATCTTCGTCGCGGCTGCTCCAAGCAGGGTGCGTATTGCTTTTATAGTCCTGCCCTCCTTGCCTATGACTTTTCCCATATCTTCCTGTGCTACCTTGATTTCCAAAACAATCGATTTGTCGCCCTCCACGGATTTTACTTCAACCTCATCCTTCTTGTCCACAATGCATTTTACGATATACTCAACCAGCGTCTTCATTCAGTCCTCCTCCCGGAAAAAGAATAAGTGTTTTTTAGTAAAAAGTGGTGGTGTGGGAATTGTTGGCCACTATCCACTGGTTCCCGCAGCTTCTGTCACAACTGCAGGTTTTTCCTCTTCAACTGATCTGCCTGATTTCAGAAGGAATCCCACGGTATCCGAAACCGCGGCTCCCTTTTTAACCCAGGAATCTAACTTTTCCCTGTTTATCTCGATGACCGGGGGTTTGCGTTTGGGAATATACTGTCCGACAGTATCTATGTACTTTCCGGTTTTCGATGCAACACTGGAATTGCAAACTACTATTTTGTAATAGGGTCTGTTGATTTTACCCATCCTGCGAAGCCTGATTTTAAGCAATATTGCCTCCTTTTCGCCAAAAGATTGATTACGCCGATTATTTAAAAATGATTACACAGATTAAAACGATTGCAGCGATAAGAATTTGCTTGTCCCAAAGGGATCTCTTCGGGATAAACTCTGTAAACTTTGTAAACTCTGTAAACTTATAGACTTATTTTAATCTCCTGCGTTCCTAAGCGCCCTGATGACTTTACGTGAATCGCCCCTGTAGATCGCGTAACCGGCTACCAGGATATTGGCTCCCGCGTCTATCACTTTTTGAGCGGTCTCTTCGTTTATTCCCCCGTCAACCTCGATGTCGATATCAAGGCCTTCCGCGGCTATTTTACTGCTCAGCTCCCTGATCTTTTCAAGGACCGCCGGAATGAACTTCTGCCCGCCGAATCCCGGGTTCACTGTCATCAGAAGGACGAACGAAACGTCCTTAAGCACGTATTTTATCGCGTCGAGGGGTGTTGCCGGGTTAAGCGCCACTCCGGGTTTTACTTTCCTGGCCGCGATGCTTGAAAGAGTGCGTTGCAAATGCCTGCACGCTTCCGCGTGGACGCTCAGGAACGACGCGCCCGCGTCTATGTAACTGTCTATGCAGGGATCCGGGTCTTCGATCATCAGGTGGACGTCAAGCGGAAGTTTTGTTTTTCCGCTTATCGCGCTGATAACCGGCGGCCCTATGGTGATATTGGGCACGAAATGCCCGTCCATAACGTCAACGTGCAGCAGGTCCGCCCCGGCATTTTCGACCCTTTTTATTTCTTTCTCAAGATTCGCGAAATCCGCTGACAGGATTGACGGCGCGATCTTTATATTTCTTCTATTCATTAGGAGTATTATTATATCATATTTTTCGGCAATTTCAAGAAAAATCAATGTTTTTATCGTTTTTAGAGCATCCTTATCGGGTCCACGTCCACTGCAACCTTTTCTGTTTTTGACCCGAACCGCTGTTCCGCCACGGTGTCAACCAGTTTATCCAGAGCGGTTTTTTTACCCTTGAGCATTATCTCGTACCTGTATTTTCCCCTAATCACCGGGACCGGCGCCGGCGCGGGCCCAAGCATGTCAAACCTGCCCGAACGCCCTGCGGCGCCCTTTCTTGCCGCAAGCGCCTCCCTGATCTTTTCCGCTGCCTGCGCGCTCTTCTGCTCGGTACCTGCGGATATTATTAAGTTGATAAGGCTTGAAAAAGGAGGATATCTCAGGCGGCGCCTTATCCTCGATTCATCCCTGAAGAAGGAATCATATCCCTCTTTCAGCGCGCTGAAAACGTAGTGATTTGGATTGTATGTCTGGATTATTACCAAAGGCCTGCTTCCGCCTTCCTTTGCGGCCAGGCCGCCCATCAGCCTTGATATGATCTGGTATGTGCGCTCCGGGCTCCTGAAGTCGGGAATATTCATTGAAAAATCCGCAAGCACCACGCCCAGCAGCCCGAACCCGCCAAGCTCTTCCCCGGCGGCCATCTGTGTTCCAACAAGGATCCTGGTTTTTCCGGCCCTGAAATCCGCCAGTATCTGCCCGGCTGACAGCACGTCCTTTGCCGCATCCGCATCAAGCCTGCCGGAAGGGGTTTGCGGAAAAAGCCTTTTTAGCTCGTCGAAAGCCTGCTGAGTGCCCATGCCGAAACGCCGCATGCTCTTTTTCCCGCAGTCCGGGCAGGTATCCGGCGCCTTTACGCTGTAGTTGCAGCGGTGGCAGAGAAGCAGGTCCGGCTTGTGGAAAGTCAGGGGCACCCCGCACCCGGGGCAGTGCATTCCCTTCCCGCATTCATCGCACAAAAGCAGCGAGGCAAACCCGCGCCTGTTCAGGAAAAGAAATATTTTTTCGCCTGTTTCAAGCTTTAACCTTATTGCTTCTATGAGCCTGGAGGAAAAGATCCAGCTTTTCTGCCTGACCTGCCGGGCTTGATTCTTGTCGATTATTTCAACCTCAGGCACTTCGCCGCCGCCCTGCGGAACGGAAAAACCGCACAGAATATACCTTCCTTTTACCGCGGAATAATGCGATTCCATCGATGGAGAGCCGGACTTAAGTATCACGGCCGCGCCGCAGATCCTCCCTCTTTCCACCGCAGCGTCCCTGGCATGGTACCTTGGCTCCATCTGTTCCTTAAAACTTCCGTCTTCCTCACTTTCAACCACTATAAGGCCGATGTTTTCAACCGGGCAGAAAACCGCGGAACGGGTCCCTGCCACGATATCCGCTTCTCCCCTCTTTATGCCGCACCACACAGAATCATAGTCTTTCTGCTTGAGGTCGCTGTGCAGGACCGCGATCCTTTCTCCCGCAAACCTTGTTTTTAACCTGCCGGCAAGCGCGGCCAGGGCGGAGATCTCGGGAACAAGCACAAGTACTCTTCGATTTTTTTTCCTTGCAAGCGCTATCGCGCGCATGCATGATTCTGTCTTGCCTGAACGCGGCGGGCCTTCGAACAGGAAAACCCCGTGCTTCCCGCTTTCGATGCAGGCCTTTACCTGCCCGACCGCGCTTTCCTGCTCTCCTGTCAGCACCGGTAAATTAGTGGTGAGTGGTGAGTGGTCAGTGGTGAGTTGACTGCCGGAAATTAAGTTTTGATCATCTTGCTGGCAACTGGCCACTGGCCACAGGCCACTGTTTTCGGAAGTTTCCTGCGCACGACGCACGACCCGCAAGGGCGACGCACGACTGTCTCTGACCGGTACTGCCGCATGCAGGACCTTGCCCAGCGGGCAGAAATAATAGGAGGAGATCCACTCGCACAGCTTCATTATTTCCGCGTTTATCACGGGTTCTTCGTCTACCGTATTTATAATATCTTTTAATATTTTCCCGTCGGACGTCGGACGTCGGACGTCGGACGTTTTAATGACAAACCCGGTCAGTTTCCTGTTGCCGAACGGTACCTTCACCCTCATTCCCGCACGTAACTGCGCGGCAAAAGCTTCCGGGACTGAGTAGGAAAAAGATTTGTCAACAGGTATGGGCAGGACCACTTCCGCTATCTTCATTTCTTCCTTCGGAAAATTGATTACAGTGATTATTAAATAATGATTACGGTGATTAAAAATTATTACACCGATTATGAAAAAATCGCGTCAGCAAACGACGAATACCGGTTCTAAAATCAAGGCTGAAGCCCTAAGTTACTCCGATGCCCCGACATACCGTCGGGGATACGGAGTCCCTTTGGGACAATTTCAAAATCCTTGTTTTTACTTTGACACGTTGACACGCTGATACGTTGACACGCTTTTTGATTAAGGTCCTATGCTACTTTAAGGAGCTTCTCCCTGCCCTTGTAAATAGTCCTTATCATCTCTTTGAGCGGGCGGTTGCCTTCCGAACTGAGATCGGGGTCCGCGCCTGCAAGAGCGAAAGCCTCCTCGCGCGCTGTTTCAAGGAGCCGGAAATCTTTCACCAGGTCAGCCAACCTGAAATCCAGCATCCCGCTCTGCCTTGTGCCGGTGAATTCCCCCGGCCCTCTTATGCCCAGGTCCGCCTCCGCTATCTCAAACCCGTCGGTTGTCCTCACAAGCGCGTTTATCCTCGCCCTTGCTTCCTCTGTGAGCCTTGCGCTTGCGAGCAGTATGCAGGTGGATTCGTACCCCCCGCGCCCTATCCTTCCCCTGAGCTGGTGCAGCTGCGCGAGCCCGAACCGCTCCGGGTGCTCGATCAGCATCACGGAAGCGTTCGCCACGTCTATGCCGACCTCTATTACGGTTGTTGACACCAGTATTTTTATCGACCCGTTCTTAAAATTTTTCATTATGTCATCTTTTTCATCCGGCGGAAGCCTTCCGTGCATCAGGCCCAGCCTGAACTCGGGATATACTTTTTTAAGGCGTTCAAACTCCTTTACGGCGGCTTTCAGGTCGATCTTTTCTGATTCCTCGATGAGCGGATAAACGATATACACCTGCCTGCCTGACCTGATCTCGCCCCTCACAATTTCCTGCACCGATTCCCTGTCAGCGTTGCCGGAAAACAGCCTGGTCTTGATCTCTTTCCTGCCGGGGGGCATTTCCCTGATAACGGAAACATCAAGGTCGCCGTAAAGCGTGAGGGCGAGAGTGCGGGGTATGGGCGTTGCGGTCATCACAAGCACATCCGGATTTGCGCCTTTCTGCCTCAGGCCCGCCCTTTGCAGGACCCCGAACCTGTGCTGCTCGTCTATTATCGCCAGGCCGAGTTTCGCGAACCGCACGTCCTGTTCCAGGAGGGCGTGGGTTCCTATGGCTATATCCGCCTCACCGCCGGCAATATCTTCAAGCACCGATTCTCTTTCCTTCCTGCTGATACCGCTCACGAGGAGCACGCTCTTTATTCCCAGCCCCGACAGAAACTCCCGCAGGTTCAGAAAATGCTGTTCAGCAAGTATTTCTGTCGGGGCCATAAAAACAACCTGGAATCCGTTCTTCATTGCCGCGTATGCGGCGCAGACCGCGACTACGGTTTTTCCGGAACCTACGTCTCCCTGGAGCAGCCTGTTCATAGGCCTGGGGCTGGACATGTCGGCAAAAATTTCCCCTATGACCTTCCTCTGCGATCCTGTCAGTTTGAACGGAAGCAATTTTTCAAAACCGGGCAGGAAATCCTGCGGTATTGAAAATGTTATGCCCGGCGCTGCCTTGACCTTATTTTTCTCGACCGCAAGCGCTGCCTGCAGGTAGAAGAACTCGTCAAAGACCAGCCGCCTCCTCGCTTCCTCGCATATCGCAAGATCCTTCGGGAAATGTATGTTCTCAACGGCTGTCCTGTAATCCGCAAGCCCCTGCCTTTCCCTTATGCCGGCCGGGATGCTGTCTGAAAGGGCGGGAAGATATTCGTCAAGCGTGTGTTTTATGAGCGCGCGCAGAAACCTCATGTTCAGCCTTTCCGTGACGGGGTATATGGGGACGATGCGGTTTGTGTGTATCATCTCGTCTTCAGGCGTCTCACCTTCCTGCGCGCTTCGCAGGACTTCATAGGTAAAACTTGACACTTCCAGCCTTCTGGACCTTGAAGCCTCCCTGCGGCTGAATTTCCCTGTCAGGACAAGTGAGGTCCCGGGGATCAGTATGTCCTTAAGGTAATACTGGTTGAAGCAGGCCATGCCGACCTCTCCGGTGCCGTCCGTCAAGATCACTTTTAAAAGCATGCCCCTTCTTGTCCTTATGAGCTTCTGATTTTTTACGATCGCCTGTATCGTCTTCTCGTCGCCGTCCTGCAGCTGCGCGATCAGGGTCAGGCGGCTGCGGTCCTCGTACCTGAACGGAAAATACATCAGCAGGTCGCGGATCGTGCCAACGCCCACTTTACCCAGTATCCTTGCCCGCTTCGGGCCTACCCCTTTCAGGTACTGCGCCGGCGAGCTTAGGTCCTGTGCGGTACGCGCTTTCTTTCCTGCAATTTCCTCCCTGAACGCCCCGGGATCTTCAAGGAACTTTTCGATCTTTCCGATGGCCTGCAGGCCCTGTTTCAAAAGAACAACCCTGTAATTTATTTTCGCCGAAATATATCCTTCAAATATCTTTTTCAACTCATTAAGGTTGCTTATTATATATCCTTTACTTGACACTTGATACTTGATACCTGATACTGCATCTAATGCTTTCTGCGCCCAGTTCATCACGTAACTGCTGAAGCCTCCAATGACGGAGAAGTTCGTGCAGCCATTCTTCTCCTCCAGCCCGAAAGGCTTCTTTATCTTCTGTATTATTTCCCGCAGCTTTGCAGTTTCAGTCTCTGGATCCTGCAATTTGCAATTTACATTTTGCAATTTGAAATTTGACTTCAGGTTTTCCACGCTATCTTTCCCCCCACCATCACCATGCTCACGCTCACCTTCCTGTCAATGATAAGGATGTCCGCGTCGGCGCCTTTTTTCAATATCCCTTTTCTGTTCCCGATGCCCAGTATCCTTGCGGGGATAAACGTTGCCATTTTTATCGCATCCGCGAGAGGTACACCCAGGGCATTTATATTCCGGACAGCCCTGTCCAGCGTCAGGGTCGAACCTGCCAGCACGCCCCCAACGCCCCTTACAACCCCGTTTTTCACGGTTATTTTCTGCCTGTACCCGTCGTAAACACCGTCCGGCATATCCAAAGGCAACACCGCATCGGTGATCAGCGCGACCCTGTCAAGGCCTTTCACTTTCAGTATCAGCCTTACCACAGCCGGGTGGACATGCACCATATCAGCGATAAGCTGGACGCTCACGTCCGTATCAAAACACGCGCCGACTGCTCCGGGGAGCCTGTGATGCAGGCCTGTCATCGCGTTGCAGAAATGCGTTGCGTGGCTGATGCCAGCTTTTATCCCCGCAATGGCTTCCTCGTAAGATGTATCAGTATGGCCCAGCGACGGGATGATGCCCTCTGCGCGAAGCCTTTTTATCAAGGGCAGGCTGCCTTTAAGCTCGGGCGCTACAGTCATCATTTTCAGCGTTCCGTTGCACAGCTTTATGATCTTCCCCAACTCGGTGATGTCAGGCTTCGCTATGTAATCCCCGCGTATCATACCTTTTTTTACCGGGCTGATAAACGGTCCTTCAAGGTGAATGCCGGCTATCCGCGCTCCGCCGGTCTCTTTTCCTGTCATTTCTGCTATAGCCTTAAGGTGGCAGGCCCTGCCTCCTTTCAGCCTGGCTATCGTGGTTGCCAGGAACAAAGTGGTGCCGTATCTGGCGTGCGTGCGGGCAACCCTGCATATAGCTTCCGGGGTTCCCTCTATAACATCAGAACCGCCCCCGCCCTGCAGGTGAAGGTCGATAAATCCCGGGCACGCTATTTTTCCGCCCGCGTCTATTACCTTGAAATCCCTGCCGGTCCTGGGCCTTCCCCTGACAACCGCGGTTATTTTCCCGTTGTCTATCAGCACAGTTCCGCTTTCTATTTCTTCGAGCGGAGTAATAATTCTGCCATTTATAATTGCTGTTTTCATGCATATCTCCTTCAATCCGCGTAATCTGCTTCATATAATCGGTGCAATCATCAGTTGAAATCGGTGTAATCATTTTTTGAAAATCACTGTAATCGGGCTTCTAAATAAAAAAGGGGCGCCACTGATGCCCGCGCCCCTTACTTTTAACCACTATTTACCGACAAGCCTGTCAAGGTGCTCCTGCGCGACGCTGAGCCTGGGATTCAGCTCAAGGGCTTTAAGGTACATTTCCTTGGCTGGCATGCTCTCGTTCTTTGCCTCATATACCAGGCCCATCTGGTAATAGGTCTCCGGCTCTTTTTTGTTCAGGTCAGCTGATTTTTTAAGCACCCTCAGCGCCTCATCGTACCTTTCGTTAAAAAAATAAAACTTGCCTATTTCAAAAAGCGCGTTCGCCAGCTCCTTTTTATCTGCGATCATTTCTGGACTTCCTTTCGAAACTCAGCTATCATTTTGGTTTCGCCTGTCATCACGATCACGTCGCCGGCGGAAAGCTCGTCATCCCCGTTTGGCGTAGGGTTGATCTCTTCCCTGAATTCCGATTCCCCGGCGTCGTTGACATACGGGACCCTTTTCTTTATGGCGACAATATTCACTTTATACTTTGTCCTGAGCGCGAGGTCTTTGAGCGTCTTTCCGTTCATGCCCCTGGGAACCGTGAACTCCAGGAGGTCGTAATCTGGAGAGAGCCTTATCAGCTCGAGGATGTCGGGAGAAATAAGGTGCTCGGCGACCTTGATGCCCATTTCCCTTTCCGGGAACACTATCCGGTCCGCCCCTATCTTCTGCAGGACTTTCGCGTGATGGGCTGTCAGCGCCTTGGAAATAACCTCTTTCACGCCTATCTCCTTGAGGAGCAGGGTTATTAGTATGCTGGACTCAAGGTTTTCGCCGACGCTGACTATGGCAACGTCTATTGATTCAAATCCGACTTTTCTAAGGGCTTCTTCGTCGGTAGCGTCCATCTGAATGGCAGACGCGGCAAACTCACCTGCCTCCCTTACCCTTTCCTCGTCGGAATCAATAACAAGGATCTGGCATCCCTTCTCGGTCAGTGTCTTTGCCACCGCAAGGCCGAATTTTCCCAGGCCTATCACCGCAAACTGTCTCATTTTCCCCTCCCGCCGTAAAACTGATTACACCGATTTTATAAGATGATTACACAGATTTAGTATTAATCTTTTGGCTGGACACTGGACACTGTTTTAATTCAGCCGACCAGTATTCTTTCCTCCGGATACCTGAAAAGCGATTCGTACCTGACCTGCGTCAGGGCTATCGCAAAAGTAAGAAGCCCTATCCTGCCTATGAACATCGTTATTATTATCAGGACCTTGCCTATAAAGGTCAGGCTTGGTGTTATACCGGTGGACAGGCCCACGGTTCCGAACGCTGAAACGATCTCAAAAAGCACGGGTATGAATCCCTTTGATTCTGTGTTCAGCATGAAGAACGTAACCACGGACACAAGCAGAAGCCCAAGTATGAAGATCGCGAAAGATTTGCTGACCGTTTCTTCAGGCAGTCTTTTTTTGAAAAGCGTGACGTCCCTTCGGCCTATCAGGGCTGACCATGTTGCGTCGATAATAACAAGGAAGGTGGTGGTCTTTATGCCTCCGCCGGTCCCTCCCGGAGAAGCGCCTATGAACATAAGTATGATAATAAGGAACAGCGAAGGTATTGTCATCTGCCCGATCGGGAGCGTGTTAAAACCCGCGGTCCTGGGGGTCAGTGACTGGAAAAGTGAAGTAAGTATTTTTTCCTTAAGCGTCAGGCCTGTAAAAACTCCCGGGTTCATGCTTTCAAAAATGAAAATAAAAACCGCGCCCGTAAGGATAAGTATACCGGTCATCATCAACACGGATCTTGTGTGGAGGTACAGGTGGGGGTGCCTGCGTTTTGTTGAATAATGATGGTAAACGTCCCTGATAACATGGTATCCTATCCCGCCGGTTATTATCAGGCACATTATAGTAATGCTGACGACCAGATCGCCTTTATAACCCTCAAGGTTATTGCTGAAAAGGATGAATCCCGCGTTGCAGAAGGCGGAGACAGAGTGGAAAATGCCGTTATAAAGAGCCCTTAACCACCCGAGTTTTTCCCGCCAGTAAAGAAAAAGGACCAGGGCGCCTGCGCCCTCAACAATGAACGTTGCCTTCAGTACCTGTCTTATGAAATGCCCGAGTTCCGACATACTGAACTGGTCCATGCCCTCCCTGAATGCCAGCCTTTCTTCAAGCGTTATCCTGTTCCTGATCGCAAGCATTACAAAACCCGTGATCATCATATAACCAAGGCCCCCGAGCTGTATCAGGACAATGATGACCAGCTGGCCGAACAGCGACCAGTATTCCCCTGTTTTGGCCACGGTCAGGCCGGTCACGCATATGGCGGAAGTGGCTGTGAAAAGCGCGTCGATACCATGCGGCTTTGACCCGCTTTTCGTTGAAAACGGGAGTAGCAGCAGGAAAGTTCCTGTCAGGATCAAGAGCAGGAAGCCCAGGAGAACGGTCTGCGCCGGACTAAACCTTCTTTTCATCTTAACCTCAGATTTCAAACCACACGATTACACAGATTTCCACAAGATTAATCTCTTACTTGACTCTTGATACTTGACACTTAATACTATAAGAAAATCTTGATCACACCCAAGCTTGCCAGCATGACGATCCCGCCCGCGATAAGGATCCCCAGCAGGATCGCGAAAAACGCGCGCCAGAATTTCATCTGGAGCAGGAACGCCGCGGCGCACCCGCTCCACGCACCCGTTATCGGAAGGGGAATGCCCACGAAAATCGCAAGGCCCCAGAACCCGTATTTCTGTATCACCGCGCTGTTCTTCTCAGTGCGGGCAAACAGCCAATTGAAAAATCTGTTAAAGATCTTGAACCGCCTCAGCCACTTTGACACTGGACCCAGCAGCAGCAATATCGGTGCAACCGGTATTGTATTTCCTATTATCGACCACCAAAATACAGACCGGGGATCCATTCCCATTCCGAGGGCCACGGGTATTGAACCCCGTAACTCGGCGATGGGAAGCATCGCCACGATAACTGTAATGAGTTCTTTCGGCAGCCCCTGTAACGCTACAAGCAGTTTCTGTATCATGTTTGGCCACGGATATCCACGGATAATACTTTCTGGTTTTAAACTTGACACTTGACTCTTGTCGCCACTTCGGCGACCCACCGTTGAGGCGGGACTCTTGACACTGAATCAGCCACGGACCAAAACGGATAAAATACCAATGGTTCCCAGTGCCCAGCAATACAGCGCGAAATATTTGAACCTTCCCGCCTTGAGGGCTTTAAAAACTATTTTCAGCGCCCCATATCCTGCTAATCCCGCGACTGCCCCTCCAATCATGTACGCCGTGGACTGTGGACCGTGAACTGTGGACGATAGATCTTTTAATTTAAACACTAACGCGCCCAGGATCGCGGGGATCGAAAGCAGGAAAGAGAACCTTGCGGCTTCTTCACCTGAAAGACCCCTCAAAAGACCGGTTGATATCGTGGCGCCTGAACGCGAAATGCCCGGCGCTATCGCGGCGCCCTGCGCAATGCCGATCCAGAGGGCGTCGGCGTACGAAATCGTCGCGCGTCGCCCTTGCGGGTCGGACAGCTTGCCCGCCAATTTTGCTGGGCGGGTCGCGCGTCGCGAAGAAAACCATAAAAGAAAACCGGTGACAAGAAGAAGTACAGAGACGCCTGCCGGATTCTCGAAAAGTTTTTCAAAGAAGCCCTTAAATAAAAAACCGATAATTGCGGTCGGAACGCAGGCCACAATTAAGACAGTGAGTAGTGAAGAGCGGGAAGAGAAGAGTCCCAAAATATCCTTGCGGAAGTAAACAAGCACGGCAACAAGGGTGCCGAGGTGCAGGAATATATCAAACAAAACAGGAGAGGGCTCCCATCCCAGAAAATTGGGCACAAGCACAAGGTGCGCGCTTGAGCTGACCGGAAGGAATTCGGTCAGGCCCTGGACCAGGCCCAGAATTATGGATTGGATTAATGGCATGTTATTTAATGTTTCGGCATAAACGGAAAAAGGATCAAAAGCAGCAGTCCCGCGACCGCCGTGGAAATAACGCCGACAGTTGCGCCGATCCGGAACCAGCGGAAGAATTTCATCTGTTTCCTTCCCTGTTTTTCCAGCATGCCTATCGCCACGATGTTGGCGGTGCTGCCCACCATTGTTATGTTGCCGCCGAAGCAGCCCCCGAAAAGCAGCGCCCACCAAAGGGGATACACGTTTATCCCGATGGCCTTGAAACTTTGTATCACCGGTATGATCGCGGATACGAGCACAACGTTGTCAAGGATGCTTGAACCGAAACAGGATATCCACAACACTATCATTATGAGAATAGTTATGTTTGAACCTGAAAAAGCAACGATCTTGTTCGCCAGTATATCCGTGACACCCGTATATCTGAGAGTTCCCGCTTTTGCGAAAAGCATCATAAAAAATATCAGCGTCCACCAGTCCACGTCCTTCTCTATGTAATGCCTTGCCCTTTCCGCTTTCCAGAACATCACAACCCCGGCCCCGATCAGCGGAGCGGCAAGAAGCATGGTGTTCTGCGGGAACCGGCACAATACCTCGATGCGGTGGTGGAACGCGATCATCAGAATGGTGGCAACAAATATGGATATACCGATCTTAAAATCCTTTTTATTTTCAATTTTAGCTGTTCCCGGTCCCGCGGTCCCTGCCGCCGAAGAAAGTTTTTCCTTCATCTTCGCGCCCAGGAGCAGCAGGTCTTTCCTGTACCAGATCCTTAATATCAGAAGCGTCAGCGCCAGTGCCGCCATTGTCACGGGAAACGCCCATTTTATGAAGCTCTCAAAAGTCAGTCCCGCCCTCATTCCTATGAGTATCCCTATTGGGTTGCCCAGCATCGTGCCGCTGGAGCCGATGTTGGTCGCAAGCACGCTGCTGATTATATAGGGAGTCGGGTCTACCTCAAAGTAATCGCAGGCTTCCAGGATGATCGCGGCAATAAATATAATGGAGGTCACTTCGTCAACCAGGCATGCGAGAAGGGTGGAAGAAACGCACAGGAGGGTCAGAAACCTGGTCGCGCTTCCCTTCGCGCCCCTGATAAGCTTCATCATGATCCAGTTGAAGAACCCGACATCCTTCAGCATCCCCACGATGGTCATCATTCCCACAAGGAAACATATGACATCCAGGGATGAGAACTTTACAAAATTCTCTACGTCAAGCGTCTTTGTCGCAAGCAGTATGCCTATACCCACAAACGCTATCGACAGCCTGAAGGATCAGAACAGAAGCGTGCCCAGGACAGTGGCAGTAAAAAGCGAAATGGCAAGAACCTGGCTGAATGACATGTTCCTGCTGTGCGCTAAAAAACCTGTCAGGACCACAATAAGAAGAAGCAGAGAAAAATTTCTCCATATATGCTTGGGCTTACTGGTTATTTCCGCGCGTTCGCCGTTGTTATCCATTGTTTATAAACCTTCTTTCTTCAAAAGCTGTTTTACGATATCCCCTCTTGCAACGATGCCGGCCAGCTTGTTATCCCTGACCACGGGGATCCTCCTCACCTTTTTGACGATCATCATCTTCGCCACTTCCGCGACATCCGTATCCTCATCCACGCAGATCACTTCCCTGCGCATTACCTCCGAAACCTTGATGTCCGCTGTGCGGGCGAATTTCTTTTCAAGGGCTTCCCCTCCGAAAAGCTGGGTCAGACCCTCTACTTGCTCTATATTTGACGGCAGAACCATCTTTATGATGTCTTTTTCGGTGAACATCCCCACAACGCGGTTTTCCGCGTCCACCACAGGCAGGCCGCTTATCTGCAGCGTAAAAAGTTTTACCGCGGCGTCCTTGACCGACATATCCGGACTGAGGGTTTTAACCTCTCTGGTCATTATATCTTTGACTTTCATATGCCCTCCCTTAAAGAAGAAAAACAGGACAAGGGCCCTGTTTTTGGTCTTTGAAGGCTTATTTTCAAGGTTATATATTATATACTATTTAGTTAATTTGTCAAGTTTTCTTGACTTTTAACAGAAATAGTGGTATAATATTAAAATATTTAGGAGGAACCATGGTCCAGCAGACCCTTATTTTGATAAAACCGGACGGGCTGAAGAAGTCCCTGACAGGCAACATACTCTCGCGCCTTTCCGAGACAAAGCTTGAAATCGCGGCGGCGAAAGTCGTCAAGGTCAGCAGGAAGCTCGCGGAAGAACATTACAGCGAATTAAAGGACAAACCCTTTTTTGAGGATTTATTAAAGTATATACAAGGAGAGTTCCATGGCCGGCGCAAGGTGATCGCGATGGTTTACCACGGCGAGGACGCGATAAAGAAGGTCAGGCAGCTTGCAGGCGCGACCAATCCCGAAGAAGCCGACCCTACAAGCATAAGGGGCTCTTACGGGAGGATAACGACCAGCGGGGTTTACGAGAACGCGATACACGCGTCCTCGAGCGAAAAAGACGCCGAAAGGGAAATAAAGCTCTGGTTCAAACCCGAGGAGATAATTTTTCACATATATCCCGTAAAAGAAGTCACAAGGCATAACGTAAAGGAACTTGACTGGGAATAATTATGTAAATCAATTATGAATTATGAGTTATAAGTTATGAATCAACAGCAAGATTATTAATTTAAATGAAAATCCATGCCTTTGACTCATAAATCATAATTCATAACTCATAATTGTATTACAGAAGGGACAAATAGTGGCAACACCTCTCGAACGATGGGTTGAAGAACAGGCAGGGCTTGCAGAACCCGAAAGTATTTACTGGTGTGACGGCACCGAAGAAGAAGCGCGCAAAATAGTTGAGGCCGGCCTTACAAAAGAAAAAATAAACGGGCACAGCGTCTTCCATGAGCTCAACAGGTCTTCTTTTCCCGGCAGTTACCTGCACAGGAGCCATCCGACCGATGTGGCAAGGACCGAACACCTGACCTATGTCTGCCACCCGGACAAAGTGACTGCCGGACCCAACAACAACTGGATGCCGCCCCTTGAGGCAAAAGAAAAGCTTTCAAGGCTGTCAAAGGGGTGCATGCGCGGAAGGACGATGTACGTCCTTCCGTATATGATGGGCCATCCCGATTCACCGTACGCGAAAGCGTGCGTCCAGCTCACCGATATCTCCTACGTCGCTGTAAGCATGCGCATAATGACGCGCCTGGGCAAAGGCGTTGTCAGGAAGATAGGCGGATCGGAAAATTTTGTCAGGGGCTTCCATTCCGTGGGTGATCTTGATCCTGAAAAACGCTTTATAATGCATTTCCCGGACGAGAATTTTGTCTGGAGCATCGGCTCAGGATACGGCGGCAACGCGCTCCTGGGCAAGAAATGCTTCTCTTTGAGAATTGCCTCCTGGCTGGGGCTGAAGGAAGGCTGGCTGGCAGAGCACATGATAATTATAGGCATCGAAGATCCTGAAGGCAGGATAACCTACGTTGTCGCCGCTTTGCCAAGCGCCTGCGGAAAAACCAACCTTGCCATGCTGCAGCCCTCCATACCCGGCTACAAAATATGGACGGTGGGTGACGATATCGCATGGATGAATGTCGGCCCGGACGGAAGGCTGTGGGCCATAAATCCGGAAACCGGGCTTTTCGGGGTGGCGCCCGGCACCTCTTTGAAAACAAACCCGAACATGGTCAGGACACTGAAAGCGGGAACATTCTACCCCACCCTTTACACAAACACCGCTCTGGATGCTGACAGGAACGAGCCGTGGTGGGAAGGCCGTGACGGCCCTGTGCCTGAAAACGTACTTGACTGGCAGGGCCGCAGGTGGGACCATTTACAACAGGACAGCAAGGCCGCGCATCCCAACTCCCGTTTCACGGCGGCAATATCGCAGTGCCCTGTTGTCTCCAGGGAATTCAATAATCCGAAAGGCGTCCCGATCTCCGCAATAATCTTCGGCGGCAGAAGGACAGAACTCATACCGCTCGTATATGAAAGCTTCGGCTGGCAGCACGGCGTATTTTCCGCAGCCAGGATGGGCTCGGAAACAACCGCTGCCGCGATACACAGCATCGGCGCGCTCCGCAGGGACCCGATGGCAATGATACCGTTCTGCGGCTACAATATGGGCGACTATTTCGGGCACTGGCTCGATATCGGGAAAAAAATGAAAGATCCGCCCGGGATATTTTTCATCAACTGGTTCAGGAGAGATGAAGACGGAAAATTCATCTGGCCCGGTTTCGGCGAGAACATCAGGATCCTGAAATGGATCATAAACAGAACAAACCGCAAGGCGGGAGCAAGGGAGACACCGATAGGCCTTGTGCCGCGGCCCGGGGACATCGACACCCGCGGCCTGGATGTTCCGGCGGAAAAACTGGAAGAACTGCTTGAAGTAAACCCGGGTGAATGGGACCGGGAAACAGAAGATGCCGGGAAATTTTTTGAAAAATTCGGTGACAGGATGCCTGCGGAACTCTGGGAAGAATTCAATAAAAAATAAAACCATTTTGACACAGATTTGCACAGAAAAATCAGTGATGCTTTAGCACAGTGTCAAACTTTATTTTAAAATCTTAATTTCTTGGCTGATATTTCTTTGATTATCCGTGTGAATCCGTGGCTGAAATAGAGGTGTTGAATGCAGATGAAGGCTGCGCGGGAAGGAAGAATAACCGCGGAAATGCGCGCGGTTGCCCGCGATGAAAAAATAGATGCCAGGACGCTCAGGCAGGGAATAGCCTCGGGGAAGATCGTAATAACCTGCAATTCAAAACGCGGGAAAAAGATAAAACCACTGGGCATAGGCACGGGCCTGCGCACAAAGGTCAACGCCAATATCGGAACGTCGCCCGACTGCGCGGATATAAAAAAAGAACTCAGAAAGCTGGAGATCGCGGTAAGGTGCGGCGCCGACACGGTGATGGACCTCAGTATAGGCGGCAACACCGACAGGGTAAGGAAAGCGGTACTTGCCAAATCCCCTGTTCCCGTGGGCACGGTCCCGGTTTACCAGGCATTCATAGAAGCAAGCAGGAAAAAAGGTTCGGTAGTTTACGCGTCCGAAGACGATATTTTCTCAAGCATAGAAAAGCACGCGTGTGACGGCGTCGATTTCGTCACTGTCCACTGCGGCGTGACGCGCAGGGTTCTGCAGGCGCTTAAAAGAAACCCGCGCCTTATGGGCATAGTCAGCCGCGGCGGCACACTGATCACGGAATGGATGCTGCATAACAAAAAAGAAAACCCGCTTTATGAGAATTTTGACAGGCTCCTGTCAATAGCAAAGAAATACGACGTTGTTCTCAGCCTGGGAGACGGGTTCAGGCCGGGCTCGATCATTGACGCTACAGACAGCTCCCAGCTGTGCGAGCTCCGGATTCTGGGCAAGCTTGCGCGCAGGGCATGGAAGGAAAACGTGCAGGTCATGATAGAAGGGCCCGGGCATGTTCCGCTGAACCAGGTAGCGGAAAACGTAAGGCTTGAAAAGAAAATATGCGGGGGTGCGCCGTTCTACGTGCTGGGGCCCCTTGTGACGGATGTAGCTCCCGGTTACGACCACATCACCGCCGCGATCGGCGGGGCGGTAGCGGCAGCAAGCGGAGCTGATTATCTCTGCTATGTGACCCCCTCTGAACATCTGAAACTACCCGGGCTTGATGATGTGAAAGAAGGCGTTATCGCGTCCAGGATCGCCGCGCACGCGGCGGACATTGCCAAAGGCGTAAAAGGAGCTTTGGAATGGGACAGGCGCATGTCCGCAAGCAGGCACATGCTTAACTGGAAAGAACAGATAAGGCTTGCCATCGATCCTGAAAAAGCAGGCAGGTATAAAGGAAAAGCGCGTTCAGCAGGGCCGTGCACCATGTGCGGCAAGTTCTGCGCGCTGAAACTTCTCAGCGATTATACGGGTGAAAAAATCAAAAGGCGGTAACAAAATGAAGCAGCTTTTCAAAAGGCGGCAATATATCGTAAAAAAAGGCTTCCAGTTCAGGTACACGATATTTATACTGTTCTGGATACTCCTGACCATACTGCTTGTATACACGACGGTGGACGCGTTACTGCCTCCTCTGCTTGCAAAATTGAATATACCTGAAAGGAATATCGGTTTTGTATTACAGGCTTTCCAGTTCAGCATTTCGTGGAAGCTGATAATACTGATCGTGCTTGCAGTGCTTGCCAGCATCCTTATCTCGCACAAGATCGCCGGGCCGCTTTACAGGATAGAAAGGAACCTTAAGGAAGCTGTGGGTTCCGGGGATCTGACGCACGTCATAATCCTGCGCAAAGGCGATGAGCTTGAAGATCTTGTCAGGTCAATAAACCAGATGATATGCGGGCTGAAGGAGATCGTTAAGGAAGACCGTGAACTGGCTAAGGAAATAACCCTGATCGCCGGCGAGCTTGAGGCGGACATAAAAAGAAAAGAGATCAGCCTGGAAAACGCCGTTGATATAGAAAAGAAGCTGGGAATGGTAAAGGAAAAACTCCAGGTCCTGACAGCAAGATACAAAATAGAGAAACCGGCATGAAGACCGCAGATATAAAGGGATACACGCTTATTGAAGTGCTTGTGGTATTCGGGATCATCGCGCTTCTCATACTTATAGCCGTGCCCAACTTTTTCTCGATGAGAGAAAAATCCAGGGCGCAGGCGTGCAGCAGAACCCTCAGGCAGATAGAAATGTCGGTTGAACAGTATGCCATGGACAGCAACAAGAATAAGGGGGATATCCTTAGTGCCGAAGAGCTTGTGCCCACGTATATAAAGAGAACGCCCAGGTGCCCTTCGGGCGGAACATATCAAAACGAAGGCTGTACCGCAGGCATGCTGGTCATCGGGGAAACCCCGACGTGCTCCATAGGAACGAACAACCCCATTATTGAATGGGATGACCATATTCTTCGCTAATTATTATACAAGGAGGCTGTATGTTCGATAAAATTAAATCCGGGAAAGGCCAGGGCGGGTTTACGCTTGTTGAACTGATGATAGTAGTGAACATCATCGGGATACTGTCAGTCATTTCGATCCAAAACGGTCTCACTTATATCCAGAGGGCAAGGGAAAAAGTCACAAAGGAAAACCTGCGGATCCTCAGGGATGCCATGTCAATGTACAGCGTTGACACAAACCATTTCCCCTCAAAGATAGTGGCCGGGGATTACGCAATTGGACATACAGGAACCGACCGGGGCGGCAGCTCCGAGATCATCGCCCCTGCTTCCAACTACCTCAGGAAGATCCCTACTAACCTGATCCCGGGCGAGGA
The DNA here is from genome assembly GCA_001871075.1 of Candidatus Desantisbacteria bacterium CG1_02_49_89. Classification (GTDB taxonomy): domain Bacteria; phylum Desantisbacteria; class UBA1551; order UBA1551; family UBA1551; genus UBA1551. Next base: position 28,662 of record MNUP01000047.1, on the reverse strand, counting down.
TGATAATTTTCCCGGCAACTGGGTCACCATGCTTGAAGACACGGACGAAACATTCGTTACCGACCTTTACACACAGAGATGGGACGGCTGGTTCTACATCTATAAATTGGACCATGAAGAGGTGGGGCTGGTGCTGGTTATACGCAGCGGGAACGATGTTTCAGGCGAAACCTTTCCTGAATGGTAGGAGGAAAAAATGAACCCCAAGCTGAAAAAACTGATCATCATAATAAATATAGCCGCTTACGCGGTTATATGCCTGTTCATCTTCGTGCGGAGGAAGGGCGGTTTTAAAGCATTGCTGCCTCATAAAAAATATACCATGCAGGAAATAGCGGACATGCGCAAAAAAGGCGTTGTGCCGCCCGGAACTGCCAATGTCAAGGTACGCGCCCTTGAGAAACAAGTTCCGCAGGCACCTACGGCCGCGCCGCAGCAACCGGCCGCAAAACAGCCGAAGGTACAAGCCCCGGCTCCCAAAGCCGCAGTGCCTGCGGCAGCGGTCAAACAATCCACGCAGGCAACGTCAGGAACGCAGAAACTACTGAAAGAACTGCAGGCAAAGGAACTTGCGCAGAGGTTTGATTATTCTTCAAGGGGCAGGAGAGACCCCCTGGCACCGGCTGTAGGGATCGAAAAATATTTCGGGTCCATAAAATTTACGCCCGACGACATGGCTGACTATACATCCGGTTTTTCCAGGGAAGAAATGAAAAATGCCTCCCCGTTCACACTGAACGGCACCATCAAGTCGAAAAACGGGGAATCATCCGTTGTCATCAATAACCAGATACTCCAGCTGAACGACGTGATAGACGGCTACAAGGTGGTTTCAATAGACAGAAGATCCGTAAAGCTTTCCAGCGGTAAAAGGACCATAACGCTTGATATACCGGTGGACAAGACGCAGACAGAAACCAGCATAATGAAAAGGCTTGAGGCACAGGAAAAGGAGAAAACAGGTGAAGGACAGCAATAAAAAAAGTTATGACGTAGCGGTTCTGCCCGGCGACGGGGTCGGCCCCGAAATAATACGCGAGGGATCGAAGATCCTGGACGCGGTAAGCGGCAAATTCGGGCTGAAATTCAACCGCATCAATTACGATTTCGGGGCGGAAAGATACATCAGGACAAAAGAGATCCTTCCTGATTCCGCCATCGAAGAATTCAGAAAGGCGGACGCTATTTACCTGGGCGCTGTCGGCGATCCCCGGGTTGAACCGGGATTGCTTGAAAAAGGATTGCTTTTAAAAATAAGGTTCGCCCTTGACCAATACGTGAACCTGCGCCCCGTCAAACTCTATCCCGGCGTGTGGACTCCCCTGAAAGACAAAGGGCCTGCGGATATTAACTTCGTTGTTGTCAGGGAAAACACCGAAGGCGCGTATTGCGGCGCGGGCGGATTCCTGAAAAAAGGCACCCCTGACGAAGTCGCCATCCAGGAGGACATAAACACCAGGAAGGGCGTTGAAAGGATCATAAGGTTTGCCTACGCATTTACGGAAAAGCGGGGCGGGAGAAAAATGCTCACGCTCTGCGATAAGGCGAATGTCCTGACGTACGCCCACGACCTTTGGCGCAGGACCTTCGCGGAAGTCGGAAATGAATTTCCGGGCGTCCGGAAGGACTACGCGTTCGTGGACGCGACCTGCATGTGGATGGTAAAAAATCCCGAATATTTCGACGTCATAGTCACGTGCAACATGTTCGGGGACATAATAACGGACCTGGGCGCTGTGATACAGGGAGGGATGGGGATCGCCGCAGGCGCGAACCTTAACCCGGAAGGAGTATCGATGTTTGAACCCATACACGGCTCCGCTCCCAAATACGCCGGCAAGAACATGATAAACCCGCTGGCGGCGATCTGCGCTGCCGGAATGATGCTTGAAACGCTTGGTGAGGCAAAAGCGGCAAAGGCAGTTGAAGACGCCGTCATTAAGATCGTAAATGAAGGGCATATCAAGGACCTTGCGGCAGGTAAAATGGGAATGGGCACAAGCGAGGTCGGCGACCTGGTCTGCAAATTCATTAAAAACACAAAATGAACCACAGAGGCACAGAGGCACAGAGAAAATATTTTTAAGATAGTCTCCCGCCTCATCGGCGGGTCGCCGCAGGGGCGACCGTGTCTCAGTGTCTCCGTGGTTATTTTTTAAGGAGTTACCGTGAAGCAGTATAATGTGGCGGTGGTAGGCGCAACCGGGCTTGTAGGGCAGGAAATGATGAGGACCCTGGAGCGGCGCCGGTTCCCTGTTAAAAAGATCCGGCTGCTTGCTTCCGAACGCTCCGCGGGCAGGAACTTAAAATTCAAAGGCGAAACCGGGAAGGTCGAGATCCTGGGTAATAATTCCTTCAAAGGGATAGACTATGCCCTGTTTTCGATCGGGGCTGAACTGAGCAAGGAATTTTCCCCGGTAGCGGCAAGATCCGGGGCTGTGGTGATCGACAACAGCAACGCGTTCAGGATGGACAAAGATGTTCCTCTTGTCGTTCCCGAGGTCAATCCTGATGCCGCGTTTGAGCATAAAAGCATAATAGCCAATCCCAACTGCTCCACGATACAGATGGTGGTGGCGATATACCCCCTGCACCTTAAGGCAGGCATCAAAAGGATCGTGGTTTCAACGTACCAGTCAGTATCCGGCTGGGGTAAAGAGGCCGTTGAGCAAATGAAGGCGGAAACAAAAAAAATCGTAGCCTCAGGGTGGGGACTGTCCCAGATTTACCGCCCCGATGGACATCGGGGGGTAGAATCGGGACTGTCCCAAAAAGGTAAGGTTCTTCCCCACCAGATCGCCTTCAACCTCTTCCCCCACATTGACAAGTTCGAAGAGAACGGCTACACTAAGGAAGAAATGAAGATGGTTAACGAGACCCGCAAGATCATGGACGAACCGCGGATGCCTCTGACCGCAACCTGCGTCAGGGTTCCCGTATTCGTGAGCCATTCCGAGGCAGTGAACCTTGAATTCGGAAAAAAACTGACTGCCAGCGAAGCGAAAAAGATCCTGCGGAAAGCTCCGGGGGTCGCAGTGGTTGATGACCCCGCAAGATCGGAATACCCCCTGCCTGTTGATGCAGCGGGCACAGACCCTGTATACGTCGGAAGGATACGCGAGGACAGATCAATACCTTTCGGGCTCAACCTGTGGGTGGTTTCAGATAACCTGCGCAAGGGCGCGGCTCTCAACGCCGTCCAGATCGCGGAACTGCTTATAAAGCAGGGGACTGTCCCGTTTACCGGCCGAAAGCGGTAGAACGGGACTGTCCCCATTATTAAAAAAGCCGCGGAATTTCCTCCGCGGCTTTTTTTATTTCCTTCCCTAATATCTGATCCCTGATCACTAATCCCTATTTTTTAAGGATCCTTGTCCCGTAGTATTCGGCTTTCTTGCCCAGTTCCTCTTCGATGCGCAGCAGCTGGTTGTATTTCGCTACGCGCTCGCTGCGGCACAAAGAACCAGTCTTGATCTGTCCGACTGAGGTCGCCACTACAAGGTCGGCTATCGTTGTGTCTTCGGTTTCCCCGGATCTGTGCGAGATAACAGCGGTGTACCCGGCGCTCTTCGCGAGTTTTATGGTATCCAGGGTCTCGGTAAGGCTGCCTATCTGGTTGACCTTTATAAGTATCGAATTTGCCACCTGGCGGTCAATTCCCATCTGCAGGCGCTTCACGTTGGTGACAAACAGGTCGTCACCCACAAGCTGGACCTTACGGCCAAGCGTTTCGGTGAGCTTCTTCCAGCCGTCCCAGTCATCCTCCGCAAGCCCGTCCTCAATGGAAACAACCGGGTATTTTTCAACCCATTCGCCGAACATATTCACCATGTCGGCGCTTGAAAGCGAACGCCCCTCACCCTTCAATTCGTACATGCCGTTCTTGCTGTCGTAGATGCTGGACGCCGCGGGGTCAAACGCGATATAGATGTCCTTCCCGGGCTTATACCCTGCCTTCTCGATGGCCTGCACGATGACCTGGACCGCTTCTTCGTTTGATTTCATGTTGGGGGCAAAACCGCCCTCATCCCCCACTGAGGTCTCCTCGCCTTTTTCCTTCAATATTTTCTTCAGCGTGTGGAAAACTTCGGTGGCATAGCGCAACCCCTCCCTGAATGAATTGGCCCCTGCCGGCACTATCATGAATTCCTGCAGATCCAGGTTGTTGTCCGCGTGCATGCCCCCGTTAAGGATGTTCATCAGAGGAACTGGCAGGATCCTTGCCTTCGTTCCTCCGAGATACCTGTAAAGGGACATTTTGTTCGCGTTTGCCGCGGCCTTTGCCACAGCCAGCGAAACCCCCAGTATAGCGTTCGCCCCCAGTTTAGATTTGTTCTCAGTGCCGTCCAGGTCGAGCATCGCCCTGTCAACCTTTTTCTGCTTTTCAGGGTCCATTCCCGTAATTTTCCCGGCGATCACCGAGTTCACATTCTCAACCGCTTTCAGGACTCCTTTACCCAGGTACCTGCCCTTGTCGCCGTCCCTCAGCTCAAGCGCCTCATGCTCGCCGGTTGACGCTCCGGACGGGACCGCTGCCCTGCCCAGCACGCCGTTCCCCAGAATAACGTCCACCTCTACCGTCGGGTTGCCCCTTGAGTCGAGTATTTCTCTGGCCTTCACCTTTGATATTTTCATATACTCCTCATTCTATTCGTCTTTACGGATGCATACGGATGAACTAAACGAATGCATACGGATAATAATCCGAATAAATTCAGATTTTTTATCCGTCCGAATCCGTATTTTCTAAACCGTCTGCCCTGCGAAGCTCGAAGAGCGTAGCAGGGACTGAACCTGTAACCCTATTTCTTTTCTTCCGGAACAGGCTCTTTTTTCTCTTCCTTTTTCTCCGCGGCTTTTTCCTTAATGCTTGAAATACCCGCGATTATCCCCACGATCCCCATCATAACCAGGCAGAATGGCACTACGGCTGCCAGCGCCTTAAGAAAAAGCCTGAATAACTGGTGCCCGGCTATTGTAATTGTCCACAACCACGCACCGACGACTAACGCCACGATACCACCGATAAAAGTTAACATCTTCCCCTCCTTTTTTTAAGAAACTGATTACAGTGATTTTTAACTTGTGATTACAATGATTATCTAAATCAGGGCTGAAGCCCTGAGTTACAATCAATTCCTTGCTTTTGCTCTGACACTCTGACACGCTGACACGCTGACACTGTTTTTATGTTTTCCACGGCTGCCAGAATTCCTTCCATCCCCTTTTTTCGTCCCTCAGCTCTCCGGGCATCCCGTACTTTCTTACTGAAAGTACTTTCAATCCGGTGTTGAAAAGCAGGCTGGGAAAAGACGCGAAGAAAAAAGGGATTCCGACAAGCGAAACGCCGAAAATGAAAAATAGCAGCAACCCCTGGAAGAAAATTATAAACGTAAAACCGAAGTTGTCAATAACAAGGGCCGCGCTTGTCTTTAGGTTATCCCCGGCTTTAATGTCCCTCTGGGCAAGAAGCGGAAAAATATAATCCTGCATCATCCCGGCAGCAAACAGTATAAATATACCGGCCCCGGTCAGGATCACCCTTAAAATACCGCTTGTTCTCACCCCGGCATAAAACCTTATGTCAGCGACAGCCGCAAGCGCGACTGCCAGGATTGCCAGGCTAAGGACCGCGGACTTCCTCCAGCTCTTTTTCATCCGGGAAAAAAATTCCCTTATAACATCCGTGTCCCTGCCCTCTGCGATCGAGAACGTAAGGCCGGCAACCGACGAATAAGCGATCGCGGAAAGCAGGATGGAACCCAGGAACACGGCAAAATAGAGAGCATCAGGCATTTTGCGCCTGCACAAAAACACGGTGAAAAAGGGAACCGTCATGGCGAACCAAAGCACATTGGCCAGTATAAGCTTTCCCAGGTTGTCGTAGGCGGTCCAGATAAACCTGTAAAAAACCTCTCCTGCTGCCTGGGCCGCGCCTGCGTGATCCTGTTCCATATAGCCTATTTTTCCTTATCGTAGCGCGTTTTTATCTCTGCTTCGGAAAGCGCCCTGCTGTAGATCCTTACCTCGTCTATGATCCCCTTAAAAAACCTGCCTGTTGCCTCGCTGTTGTCCCCGATATACAGGTCCAGGTCGTTTGTGTCTATGGGCCCGGACCATTCAGCGCCTGAAGCGGCAAGCTTTCCGTTAACATATACGCATGTTTTAGCGCCGTCATATGTCCCCGCGACGTGGTACCACTTGCCGGGTTCGGGTTTTATGCCGGAAACCTGGTCGTGGAATTCGCCGCCCGTATTCACCCCGAAATCAAATTCAAAAGTTCCCGGGCGGATATGCAGCCTGTAAGCGTGATCGCCCTTTGCAAGTATGCATTCCCATTCCTTGTATTCATCCCCTTCATGCTTCACCCACAACTCCACCGTAACCGAACCGTCAATGTTAAGGCTGTCAGAAACGGGAATATCTATGAAACTGCCTTCGCCGCTGAATTTAAGCGCTTTCCCAACCTTCCCCGCTGTCCACTCCGCGTCGATAATATCACCGTTGTTCTTGCCCGCCGCGTCCTTGGCAATTTTGCCTGAGCCCTCGTCAAAACTCCAGTAAGCCACAAGCCCTTTCTCCTGCGAGAAACAGTTTGAAATTAAAAAAGTTGTCCCAAAGGGATCCCATAGGGAAAAGTTGAAAGTTAATGCAATCGCCAAAAACATAAATATCTTCTTCATAAAGACCTCCTCACTGGATTTTCTTTCTGTCCACTATTTTTGCCTTGAAAATCTCAAGCGTCTTTTTCAAGAGCGGCTCATCCTCGGCCTTCTTGATCTTTTCTTCCTGCGCGTGATCGCCGGGCAGGTACTTGATCTTCAAAGGCACGCTGTATACTTCTTTAAGCGTTGACTCAATAAAACTTTTATCCTCTTTTTCCTCTGCCCTTTTTCTCTGGAACTCAAGTTCTTTATTGAAAGATACCGTGAGTGTGCCTTCTTTCAACTCCTTCGGCCTTGCCTCTTCCAGAAATTGAGCCATACCCGGCTTTTTTTCCTTAATGATCTGCACAAAACTTCCCCATCCTTCCAGCACTGCTTCAAGGCTTATTTCTTTATGCCCGGGCGCAATTTTTTCCTTTGGGGCCGGTGCAGGACGGGGATCTTCGTTATCGCTGCGCGAAGCGGGCTGCGCCTGCCCAACCTTTGGCGCAACAGCAGGAACAACCTTCGGTTTGTCCTGCTCCTGCGGAGCAGGATGCGGAACAGTAGGGGGAGGAGGAACAGGAGCATGATCCTTTGTCGGCTGGACAGCAACCTGCCGGGCTTCCGGGTTTTTCGATGCGGCACCGGCCTGCTTTTTTATGCCGTGCTTTACCAGCCTTATCGCCATCAGTTCAAGTATCAGCCTTTCCTGGCCGCCCATCCCGAAATTGTGCAGGTCTTTCTGCGCCTGCGAGATCGCGTCCACCATCCACACAAGTTCTTCCTCGCTGAAACACGCGGTTTCTTCCTTCAGCTTTTTTACGTCCTCAACCGGAAGGTCAACCAGGGAAAGATTCGCGTCTGAAACCCGGGCCTGGCCGTCCTTGAGCACTATAAGGTTGCGCGCGTATTCCTGCAAGCCCTGGATAAAATCGTCTATCTCATAACCGCTGTCCATGATCTCGCCTGTCAGGCTGACCGCGGACTGCACATCCCCGGTAATTATGCCTTTGAAATAGTTCCTGTAGAAATCAAGCTTTATCACGCCCAGGAGCGCACTTACGTCTTCATCCTGCACGTCGGTGCCGCTGAATGAGATCACCTGCTCAAGGCTCACCTCAGCGTCCCTCAGGGAACCTTCCGAATGCCTTGCTATCGCGAAAAGCGAGCTCTCGCTGATCTTGATCTTCTCCAGGCTGCTTATCCTTGCCAGGTGCTTTATCATATCCTGCACCGAGATGCGCCTGAAAACAAACCACTGGCAGCGCGAAAGGATCGTCTGGGGGATATCATGCGGAGCTGTGGTGGCAAGAACAAATATTACATTTGGGGGAGGTTCCTCTATGGTTTTCAAGAGAGCGTTAAAGCTTTGGGGGGTTAACATATGCACTTCGTCAATGATATACATTTTATACCGCGCGGCCCCTGATACAAATCTTACCTTTTCAATCAGATCTTTTGCCTCATCTATGCCCCTGTGCGATGCCGCGTCTATCTCAACGATATCCATGGACGAACCCTCGGTTATCTCCAGGCACATAGAGCATTTACCGCAGGGATTGACCGTGGGGCCCTTTTCGCAGTTCAGGCATTTTGCCAGGATCCTTGCCGTTGAAGTTTTTCCGATGCCCCTGGGCCCGCTAAAAAGGTAAGCGTGCGAAATCCTGCCGGATTCAAGGGAGTTCTTCAGGGTCTGTGTAATGTGCGACTGGCCCACAACTCCGTCGAAGTCCTGCGGCCTGTATTTTCTCGCTAAAGTAAGGTAAGCCATTTAAGCCTCTATTCGATCATTAGACTATAAACTATAGCAAAATTTCCGAAAATGGATCAATAGAAAATAGACCGCAATATCGCTTTGTCTTTATCCATTTTCTATTTTCCATTGCTCAATTGCTCTAGTTTTTCGCTGTAGCGAAAAACTGCGGAGAGAGTGGGACTGACTACGCCGAGGCTTCGTCAGTTAAAATTCTCTTTTTAAGAAATGCTTTGCCTGAACCTACCTTTAAATACTTTTCCAACTTTCTTGCTGTTGACTCATCCTTCACAGCAATATATGCTTCTAGAACTGCTTTCTTAAAATATCTTGTCGAATAACAACAACCTTCCCCGTGTTCCCTGAGTCTTCTTTCTATGTTATTGGTTGAACCAATATATGTTTTGTTGTCTTGATCTTTTAAAATATATACATAATACATTTTTTTACCTTTTTAAAAACCTGCCATTCGAAGCTCGGTACACTTCCTGTGCATAATCAGGTAGAGCGTAGTATGGCGGAGAGAGTGGGATTCGAACCCACGAACCCTTTCAGGTTATACGCTCTCCAAGCGCACGCCTTAAGCCGCTCGGCCATCTCTCCGCCCATCTTGCCTTATAGGCAAGTGGGCGAGATCTCGCCCGACCTGAAAGGTACGGGCGGATCCCAACCCAAAATATTACAATTAATCATCGGTTAACATAAGTGATGCGGTTCCTGGGTGCTCTGTATAAATGAACGCCTGTCGTTCCACTCTTCCACCCGTCCCGATAACGTCAGTTATCGGGACCCGCTCGGCCATCTCTCCCCGCCCGTTTCATCCTCTGGATGAACGGGCGAGGTCTCGCCCAATCGCTGAAAGCGATATGGGCGGACACGTATCCGTCAATCCAGAAGACGATTACAGGTTAAAGTAAGCGAGATTTCGCTTCGCCCAATCGATAAAAGCGATATGGGCGGGCGAATCCCACCCTTTATTTCCCTTGCTTAATTAATTTAAAAGAAAAATCCTTTTCCAACACTTGTCCCTTGCATCTGGTCCCTTGCCCCTTTGCTATTCCCCCTTATACTCCACAAGCGAAAAAATATCATAGCCTTTCAGCTTGTTCCTGCCGTTCAGGTCCACCAGCTCAATTATAAACGCTATGCCCACGATCCTGCCGCCGAGTTTCCGGACCAGGTCAACCGCGGCTGACGCGGTGCCGCCTGTCGCAAGAAGGTCGTCTACTATCAGGACCCTCTGGCCTTTCTTTATGGCATCCTTATGCATTTCAACGGTGTCTGTGCCGTACTCAAGCTCATACGTGGCCGAGATCGTCTTGAAGGGAAGCTTTCCCTTTTTTCTGACAAGCGCAAGCCCTACACCAAGTTTATAGGCAACTCCCGCCCCGACTATAAAACCGCGGGACTCAGCGCCCACAACAACATCTATCTTCTGCCTTTTGTATTTCGCCGCAATGGCGTCCACTACTTTTTTCAGCGCCTTCCCGTTCTTTACGAGCGTTGTAATATCCCTGAACATTATGCCTTTTTTTGGGAAATTTGGAATGGTCCTGATGTATTTCTTCAGATCTTCCATACCTAAACCCTCCTATTGACACAGATTTCCACAGATAAAACTTTGTAAACTCTGTAAACTTTATAAACTGTGTAAACTATTTTTAACGATGCACGACGCACGAATTATCATTCGCCTATTATCTTTATCAGCACGCGCTTGCGGCGCATTCCGTCAAACTCGCCGTAGAAGATCTGCTCCCACGGGCCGAAATCAAGCTTTCCGCACGTGACCGCAGCCACGACCTCGCGCCCCATAACAGACCTTTTTATGTGCGCGTCCGCGTTATCCTCGCCGGTCAGGTTGTGCTTATACTTTTCTTTTCCGAAAGGAGCGAGTTTCTCAAGCCACTCCTCAAAATCCCGGTGAAGCCCGCCTTCATCGTCGTTGATGAAAACGCTTGCGGTGATATGCATCGCGTTGACCAGGCACAGGCCTTCTTTTATCCCGCTTTTCCTTACAGCCTCTTCCACCTGGGGAGTTATATTTATGAATTCCCTTCTTTTCCTGGTATTAAACCACAACTCTTCTTTATATGACTTCATGTTAAACCTCAAATTAAGATTAATGTTTTCAATAATAACCACGGAGGCACCGAGGCACGGAGAATTATTAGATTTAAGTTAAAGCAAAAACTCTGTGTCTCCGTGTCTCTGTGGTGATTTTAAAATCTTGCATTATTGCGTGCTGCAGGAATCCTTCACCATTGACCTGACGATATCCGCCCTGCTTACAATACCGGCAAGCTTTCCCTCTTTTACTATAGGCACCCTGTTGATCTTTTTTTTATGCATAACTTCGGCGATTTCCGAGATATCGGTGTCTTCCGAAAAAGTAACGACGCCCTTGTTCATAATTTCCGACGCGTGCACGTTGCAGTAGCCTTTGTACGCCTTTTTAACCAGCTCGTCCGGAACAACGAACAGGCCGAACAGCGCCATTCTGGGCACTGCCTGCTTTATCTTGTCCTTTAGCAGCAGGTCGTGCTCCGTAACGATCCCCAGCACCCTGTTGTCGTCGTCCACGACCGGGACGCCGCTTATGTGTTTTTCCGCCAGTATCTTCGCTATCTTTTCCACTGTCGTGTCCGGTTTAACCGCTACCACCTTCTTCGTCATTATCTCTTTCGCTTTCATCCAAACCTCCTCATTAAAATTTGATTACAGTGATTTCTGAATACGATTACGGTGATTAAATCCATATGATTTTGCTGGACACTGGATACTGGCCACTGGATACTGCATTATTTAAATTGCGGCAGGTACTGCGCCTCTGCCTCGAACATTTCGTCCGTCATCTTCTGGATCTCTTCCAGCGATAGCGCGGCTGCGGTAAGCGGGTCAAGGCAGATCGCCTGGAACGCCTTGCGCCTGCTGCCTTCCACAGCGGCTTCAACGCCAAGCGCCTGGACGTTTATGCTGGAACGGTTAAGAGCAGCGCACTGCAAGGGAAGCTCGCCCACATATGCCGGCCTTACCCCTGTCTTGTCAACATAGCAGGGAACCTCCACACAGGACTCCTGCGGAAGGTTAGAGATTATGCCCCTGTTGAAAACGCTTGCGTTCATCCTGTAAGAAATGCCCGTGGTCGCGGCGTTTATAATGGAGGAGCAGTATTCCGGGCTTGAAGAAAAATCTATTTTCTGCTCTCCGGCAACTTCTTTCCTGATCTGTTCCGCGGCCGGGTCCAGGCCCTGCTTGCAGAGCTCAAGGTAGATCCAGCCGTGGGTATTGAATTTCTTGATAAGCTCTTCTCTTTTGTTGAAATACGGCATGTATTCAGCCATATGGAAGCTGGACTCCGTCACGAAGTAGTCAAAATGTTTCATTATCTCGAAACGGACCGGGTCCTGCTTGAAGATATCGGGGTTCTCAAGCGCCTTCCACAGCTTCGGGTAGGCGTCAACATCCTTGTGCCTGAACTCAAGGAACCATGACATGTGGTTGATTCCCGCGACCCAGTACGAGACCTCTCCGAACGGGACACCTATATAATTGGAAAGCTGCCCTGCTGTGCCCTGCACGCTGTGGCACAATCCTATTGTTTTTTCGTGGCCGTATTTCAGCATCGCCCAGGTATTCATCGCCATCGGGTTTGAATAATTAAGGATCAAGGCGTCCGGGCAGAGCTCGTTCGCATCTTTGCATATGCCCAGAAGCACGGGTATCGTGCGCATCGCGTAAAAAACCCCTCCGGGCCCAAGCGTGTCCCCGACCGCCTGCTTCACGCCGTATTTGCGCGGGATGCTCACATCCAGTTCAAAAGCCTCAAGCCCGCCCACCCGGATGGTTATGACTATAAAGTCCGCGCCCTTCAGAACTTCTCTTCTGTCTGTAGATGATTCGATCTTCGCGGGCAGTTTTTCCTGCTCAATGAGCTTTTTCGCCCACCTTGTTATCATATCCAGCCTTCCGGCGTCTATATCGACCAGCGCTACAGTGGAATCCCTGAGCGCCTTGAAATTAAGGATATCTATTATCAATTTTCTTGTAAAGCCCATGCTTCCCGCGCCGATCATTACGATCTTTGCCACTGATCCCTCCAATATTTCAGCCACGGATTTACACTGTTATAGCTTGCTCTTCTGAAAATGGAACAATAGAGAATAGACCGCAATCTCACTTTTTCCTTAATCTATTGCTCTATTTTCTATTGTTCGATTGCTCCAGATTTTCGCTTTGCGAAAATCTATCGGGGTGCCCGGATTTGAACCGGGGGCCTCACGGTCCCGAACCGCGCGCGCTACCAGACTGCGCTACACCCCGATTTGAATTTTCGCTCTAATACTTTTATACCTAATTACTGTAACCGCGCGCGCTTCCTGTGTGCTCTGCCTGAATGATTGCATGTCGCTCCGCTCTTCCACCCGTCAAAGACATAAGTGATGTCTTTGACCCAGGCGGAGTTTACCCGCCAATCTTGCTGGGCGGGCTATTCCCCGATTTGAAAATTATTTAATTTTCCTCTTACGTATTCTCTTCCTTTGCCGCTCTTAAAGAATCTTTCTTGTTTTAATGCTTCTGTTTTTAAAGTAAATTCCTCAAAATATACAAGATCCCAGGGTCCGTTATGACGTGTAAAATCATCCTTTCCCGAATTATGCTCAACAATCCTTTTCTCCAGATTATTTGTATAACCGTAATATAATTTCTGATTTTTCCGGCTTCTTAGCACGTAGGTGTAAAACATTATTCGATCCGCTTCGTAAGCGTTTCGCCATTCGGGATCTTCTTTGCTACAGCCTTTCTCTCTGATTCAGGCCTTAAAACCTCCTCCGTGTATACGCACCTTGGGTTCCAGAGCAGCCATTCGCTTATGCCGTTCTCATAGACCGCCCTTATCTGCTCCTGCACCTCGAACGCGTTGTATTTCACTTTCAGCGAAAAATCCTGCAGCCACGGCCTTATGCCGCACGGGTTGGTATCCCCGAGTTTAACCCTTACGTCTTTCATGCTTGTGAAAACAGTCTTATACGGTTCTGCCTCCGGCACCTGGAGGTTATACATCCCGCGGTAGTAGTGCGAGGGATAGGTCATGGGGCAGACGTAATTCACTTCCTTCGCCACTTCTTCGATCACCTGGCCTATGTTCAGGTCATCGAGGGAAGAACACGTAAGCCCGAACAGGTCTGCCGAAATAGCCACGCCGTAAGGCTTCAGGCGATTTTTTGCATATTCCAGGAATCTTCGAATAACGCGCGCCGGAGAAATGGTTTCTCCGAAATTCGCCTTTGCGGGAAATACGCAGTCGGATATTTGTCCGTCGCTGGGGAACCTTACGTAATCAAACTGTATCTCCCTGAAACCCCTCTGAGCCGCTTCTTCCGCGATCATAACTATATAATCCCAGACTTCCCTGTTATACTGGTCAAGCCAGGACTGGCCCTTTTTATCCTGCCAGATGTTTCCGCTCTTGTTTTTTACCGCCCACTCCGGTTTTTTGTGCGCAAGAAGCGTATCCTTGAAAACGCAGATGCGCGCTATGGGGAAGATCCTGTTTTCCCTCATTATCGTTATGAGCCCGTCGATGTTTGAAACGATCGGTTCCAGCGTTCCCAGCTCTTTTGCGATATCAAGCCTGCTGTCATACGCGATCCTTCCCTCCGCCTCTTTAAGGTCCAGAACAAGCGCGTTCAGCTCCGTCCTGTTTACCAGCCCGACAAGCCTGTTAAAGGAAACGAGAGAACTGGCAGCCCACGAAGTCACGTGAAGCCCTCTTATCGGAAAAGTATCGGTATATATGCTGCCAAGACCGGTATACACACTGTAGTCAACCGTTTTTACCGAAGGCGGCACTGAAGCAACGCGGCGTATGCGGGCACGCTTCGGCGGCTGCGCTTCATCAGAGGGATAAAGGTAAATTTTATATTCTATGTCTTTCGAACTGATTTCCCCGCATGCGCGGTTGCAGAACGCTGCGGTTACGCACAGGATCAAATATGCAAGCAAAACACGTTGATTAGATCTCATTTTCCTGCCAACCGTACCTTCCTACGAGCGGAACAAAAACGCATCCGCCGTGATTTGTAATATGGATTTTATTATTCTTCTTTTCCACAACCTGCAGCTCCTGCGAATGAAGCGAACCCGCGGGTATTACGATGATCCCGCCCTCACAAAGCTGCTCAACAAGCGGTTCAGGGACCTTCGGCGCTGCCGCTGTCACTATGATCCGGTCGAAAGGCGCGTATTCCTTTAATCCCTCTGTTCCGTCCCCGGCAAGGATGCGGACGTTTTTATAACCGAGTCTTTCCAGAACTTTTGCCGCCCCCTGCGCGAGCTTCCCGCACCTTTCAACGCTGTAGATCTCACCGCCCAGTTCCGCAAGCAGGGCTGTCTGATAACCGGAACCGGTGCCGACTTCCAGCACTTTTTCTTTGCCGCTTAGCCTTAGAAGCTGCGTCATCAGGGCGACAATGTACGGCTGGGAGATCGTCTGGCCTTCCCCTATTGAAAGCGGGTGGTCTTCGTAAGCGCCTGCCCTGTACTTTTCCCCGGCGAATTCTTCCCTAGAAATCCTGCGCATCGCATCGAGAACGCGCCTGTCAGTAACCCCCCTGAATTCTACCTGGGTCCTGACCATTTCCTCTCTTTCTCTTTCATAGTCCATTTTAACTTCTTGATTACAGCGATTTTTAAATAACGATTGCAGCGATAAATACCGTCATTAGTCATTAGTTAAAATCCTGCTCTTGATAAATGACGATCGACAAATGACTGTATTAAAATCGCTGAAATCTATCTTTTATCGCTGGCATCATCCTCTAAGGATACTTGATGCGCCAGTTCCGCAGTCCCTTGATCGACTTGTAATCAGTAAGGTCAAGCTGCAAAGGGGTCACGGAGATCCAACCGCGCGCAACTGCCGCGCAGTCAGTTCCGGATCCCTTTTCTGCGGACGGCTCCTTCCCCCCGATCCAGTAGTATGTCCCGCCCCTTGGATCGCGCCTGCGCACCATCTCGTCCCTGTAAATCCTCTTTCCCATGCGGGTTATCTGAACGCCCTTTATCGCGGCGGGCCTGATATTCGGGACGTTCACGTTCAGAAAAGTGCCTTCGGGAAGACCTTTTTTCAACACGTACCCGGCAAGCCTGCCGGCAAATCCAGCGGCTGCGTCATACCTGCAGGCGCGAAAACTTGCCACTGACACTGCAAAAGAAAGCGCGCCCCTCAGGGTAGCCTCAATGCCTGCGGCTACTGTTCCGGAATACGTCACGTCATCGCCAAGGTTGGGGCCGTTATTTATCCCGGAAACAACAAGGTCAACCTTTTCTTTCAGTATTTCCATCATTCCTATAATAACGCAGTCCGATGGTGTTCCTGTCGTCACGTAGATATCTTTACGGACCCTGGTGACCCTTAACGGATGGTGAAGGGTCAGCGAATGGCTTGCCGAACTTCTTTCCTGGTTGGGAACCACGGCGATTATTTCACCCAGGCCTGAAAGCCCCTGTATCAGGGCTTCAAGGCCGGGCGCGTGCACCCCGTCATCGTTAGTCACTAATATCTTTTTCATTATTCCTTATATTGATTACAGCGATACAAGCACGATTTCAGCGATAAATAATTGATGTTCTGTATTAATCGCCGTAATCGTTTCTTATCGCCGACATCTTCATTTATTCTCCAGCTTTTTGATCCGCTGTTCGAGCTTGCGCAGAGCGTCCGCTACCGGGTCCGGAAGCCTTCCGTGGTCCAGGTCAACCTTGGGCCGCAGCTCTCCCGGCTCTACAACCCTGCCCGGTATGCCTACAACAGTCGCTCCGTCAGGAACGTCCTTGACAACAACCGAGCCGGCGCCCACTTTTGCTCCCTTGCCGATCGTTATCGCGCCCAGGATCACGGAGCCCGCTCCCAGGATGGCGCCTTCTTTTATGGTCGGGTGGCGCTTTTTCTTCTCGATGCTTGTGCCGCCAAGCACCACCCCCTGGTATACCAGGACATCATCCGCTATTTCAGAGGTCTCCCCGATAACCACGCCCGCGCCGTGGTCAATGAAAAATCTCCTGCCTATGCTCGCGCCCGGGTGTATCTCGATCCCGGTAAGAAACCTGGAAGCGTGCGATACCATCCTGGCGATCGTGTAGAAACCCTCCTGAAAAAGAGAGTGCGACATGCGGTGCATCCACAGAGCGTGGAGCCCCGGGTAACACGTAAGAACCTCAAAAATGTTCTTCGCCGCGGGATCCTTCTGGAACACGGTCTTTACGTCTTCCGCGATCCTTTTCCAGAACCCGTTCCAGAAAACAGATACCAGCGATATCAGTATTATTAAAAAACCAAGCAGGAAAGCGACCTGCATCATTTTCTCCCCTTTAGATCAAACACGCCCACAACCGATCCCCCTCACCTTAATCCTCTCCCTCCCTCCACTAAGATTGGCGGGCAAGCGAAGGGAGAGGGATGGGCAAGGGTGGTCTTTTACTTTTTTAGTATTGCTCCCAGTACCTTTACGAATTTCCTGTTCTCTGCCTGCGTGCCTATTGTAACGCGTATGCAATCGCCGATCAGCCCGCTCCTGACGATAATGCCGTTCCTGAGAAGGGATTCGGCCGCCTTTGCCGCCTTATCCCCGAGTTTTATAAGAATAAAATTAGCCTGGGTCGGAATATAATCCAGGCCCATCTTTTCAAGCTCTCCGTACAAATATTTTTTTCCCTGGCTGTTTATCCGCTTTATCTCCGAAGCCCATTTCTTTTCCTTAAGGCTTGCAAGCGCCGCGATCTGCGAAATGCTGGACGTGTTAAAAGGCAGCCTGACGCGGCCCAGGCAGGCGATAAGCCCCGGGCTTGCGATGCCATAGCCGATGCGCAGCCCCGCGAGGCTGCAGATCTTCGAAAAAGTGCGCAGCATTATGCAGTTGCGGTTCTCGCGGATGATCTCAAGGGACCTGGGATATTCTTTGTCCTCAACGTATTCGGCGTACGCCTCGTCAAAGACTATGATCACGTCCTTGCGCACATCCCTGAAGAAATCCCTGGCTTCTTTATCCTTTACTATTGTTCCCGTGGGATTGTTGGGATTGGCTATAAAAATTATCTTGGTTCTGTCCGTAACAGCCTTTGCCATTGCCGGGAGGTCGTAAGTGTAATTCTTCAGGGGCACCGCGACCGGGTTACCGCCCATTATCTGAGTGATGATCCTGTACATAACGAAGGACTGGTCCCCGAACAGAACTTCCTCTCCCGGCTCAAGGAACGCCTTCGTGATAAGCTCCATTATCTCGTCGCTGCCGCATCCCAGTATCAGGTTCTCCCTTTTTACCCCGAATTTTTTCGCAAGCGCGTTGATCAGGTAATAACCATGGTCATCCGGATAACGGTTCAGCCTGGGCAGATAAGCTTTTATGGCTTTTAGAACGCCTGCGGGCGGGCTGAACGGGTTTTCGTTTGAGGCAAGCTTAATAGCTTCCTTTATACCGAGTTCTCTTTCGACCTCTTCGATTGGTTTTCCCGGCACATAAGGTTTTATTTTCAGTATGCACTTCCTTGCTAATTTCTCCATCTCTTTCTCTCCTGTATTCAAGTTGCCAGTTGTCAGTTGTCGGTTGTGAGTTTTAACTTTTAACCTTTAACTTTTAACTTTCAACGGTTTATTCTCTTGGATACGACCCCAGCACCTTCATATACACGCACAGTTTCTCGAAACTGCCAAGCGCCCTCCTAACCTTTTTGTCGTCTGCGTGCCCTTCAAGGTCGATGAAGAAAATATAGTCCCACGCCTTCTTCTTCGACGGTCGGGACTCTATCTTGGTCAGGTTGATGTTGGACTTCGAGAAAACCGACAGGCAGTGATACAGCGCACCGGGCCTGTGCCTGAGGGAAAAAATAACCGAAGTTTTGTCTCTTCCCGTGCGCCTCGCGTTCTCTTTCGAAACAACAATGAACCTTGTGTAGTTGTGCGCGAGATCCTCGATATGCGAGCGCAGTATGTTAAGATCGTATATTTCCGCCGCCCACTTGCTGGTGATCGCGGCGCTCTTCTTTTCAAGCGACGCGAGCCTTGCGGCCTCAGAGTTGCTGTCAACCTCCACAACCTTCACCCCGGGCATGTTGTTGCGCATCCAGACGCGGCTTTGCCCGAATGCCTGCGGATGCACATAAACCTTCTTTACGCTCTTTGTGTCTTTTTCCCTGGAAACAAGGTAATAAGTAACTTCGAGTATTATCTCGTTGACTATTTTCAAAGGGGAATCCACGAGCATGTCCATCGTGTATGTTACGACCCCCTCACTCGAATTTTCAACCGGGGCAACCCCCAGCTCAACCTCGTTCTTCTCCACCTGCACGAAAACATGGGCGATGTTTGCCGCGGGCATGAGCTCTATGGATGAACCGAATTTTTCCGTGGCCGCGATGTGCGAGAATGAACCCTCGGGGCCGAGGTACGCGACCCTTATGGGCGCTCCCAGGCTCCTGCATACGGAAAGGATCTCGCGGTAAATAATTTTAAGCCCTTCTTCCGTGATGGGCCCGCGGTTTTTCCCTAGAAGCCTTGAAATTATGTATTTTTCCCGCTCGGGCACGTAATATCTCCTGCCTTCAGCCGATTTAAGCCGCGCGATATCAAGGGCCTTCGTTCCTCTCCGGTTCAGCAGGTCCAGTATCCTCGCGTCTATGCTGTCGATCTCTTTCCTTAGATTATCGATCTTCATTATTCCTCCATTGATTACGGTGATTATTAACTGATGATTACAGTGATTTACAATTAAAAATGTCCCAAAGGGATTCCTTCGGAACAAAATTAAAAATGAAGGTGTTTTTATTTTAACTTTTGAGCTTTAACCTTTGCGATTTGACCTTTGACTTATAAGTTTTAAACTTTGATACGCTGATACGCTGACACGTTGACACGCTATTTAAAGGTACCCCTCAACTATAATATCCAGGCCGATACGCCTGACGGTTATATTGCGGAGCTGGGCTGCCTGCGCCATCCGTGCAATGCCCCTGCCTTCAACCGGGGTTTTCGCGTCTCTTCCGCCTATGAACTTGGGGGCGATGAAAAATAGAACTTTATCAACGATACCTGACTCAATTGCGCTTGCGTTAATTTCTCCGCCGCCCTCAATAAATACGGAGGAAATTTCCATCTCTGCCAATTTCTTCATCAGTGCCTTTATATCAATCCTGTCTTTTTTTGCCTTTATTGCAAGAACCCTGACGCCCAGCCTTTCCAGCTGCCGTGCTTTGTTTTTAGGAGCTTTATTTGTAGCCGCGACAATTACTTCTTCCGGCTTTTTCAGAAGTTTCGCACGGAGCGGTATTTTCAGCCTGCTATCCACTATTATTTTAAGTGGTTCCTTGTAAACTTGTAAACTTGTAAACTTGTAAACTGTGGTTAATTCCGGATCATCCCTCAGCACCGTATTTATTCCGACTAACACCGCGTCAAACTTCGCGCGCAGCTGCTTTACGTATTTGCGCGACTGTTCGCCGGAGATCCATCTGGATTCGCCTGTGCGTGCCGCGATCTTGCCGTCCAGGCTCATTGCTGTTTTCAAAAGAACGAAAGGTATCTTTTGGATGATGTAATGCGTATAGACTTCGTTCAGCTTTCTTGACTCCTGTTCAAGGATCCCGCTACTGACCTTCACGCCCGCTTTTTTTAACCTGGTTATGCCCTTACCGTTCACGAGCGGATTGGGATCCTTTATTCCTATCACAACTTCCCTTATGCCTGCTTCTGCTATGGCGTCAGTGCACGGGGGCGTCCTGCCCCAGTGAGCGCAGGGCTCAAGGTTCACGTAAAGCGTTGAACCCTTTACGTTTTTGCCCGCATCTCTTATCGCGTTGATCTCGGCGTGCGGATCTCCTGCTTTCAGGTGGAATCCCCTGCCGGCTATCCTGCCGTTTTTTACGATCACTGCCCCGACGTACGGGTTGGGGCTGGGATTTCGCGCTTTCTTTGCAAGTTCTATTGCCAGCCCCATGTAATACTTTTCTTTCTTTATATTAGACTTTATCAAATCAAGCCTTCTTTGATAGACTTTATGATATTTACATATTATATATGTTTTTCGGGTATTGTCAATTAAAAAATAAAAAACTGCCCCGAATCCTTAAAGGGCAGTTCAATAACGCCTTACCCTGGTCATTGCGAGGAATGAAATGACAAAGCAATCTAATACGAGATTGCTTCACTCTGTTCGCAATGACAGCAAAGCTACAGTCTCGTGGTTAAATTCTGTGGTTTTAGAATTCGGCGGTGAAGCCCACGGTGGCAAGCAAGCCGCCCAGGTCAATGTCCGGAACATAATAATTGTAGCCTTTTTCGTTGTCCACAACCGCCGCAGGCTGTGGTATCAGGCAGAACACGTATCCCGCTCTGACAGAGAAGAAGAAAACATCCCGGAAAACCGGGTATGTGAATTCCAAAAGGGCCTGCGTACCGAAATTACCGGCCCAGGCGTCAACTCCGAATACCTGGCCGAACGTGGTTGTGTTCGACCCGCCGGGATTTTCAACCACTGTTATGTTATCCTTTCCCGCGCTGTACTTCACAACGTAGTACCCCAGGCCGCCGCCAATCGAAAAGTATCCCTTTGCCACCGGGATCCTGTAAAGCAGGACAGCTGTGGGAAGGTAGCTTGTAAGTGAGGCAATGCTCCTGTCGATCCTTGTTGTCACAGAATCAGGATTGGTTGTAACAGAGCTCGTCCACTGGTCCTGCTGCCCGTTAAAATGCAGGCCGACCTGCAGGTTGGGCGTAACTGAGTAGCGGACTACGAAAGCGGGGTTCCAGATCGTCATGCGGTTTGCCACAGGGTCAAGCCCCAGGAAAGAGTCAATTTCATCTCTCATGAAAACACCAAGCTGCGGCTGGTAGCAGGAATAGGACGTGCCCATATTATAACCCGGCAGGGACATTGTCCACCCCGCCTTCTCCCACGCCCCGGCGTTATTTGCTGCCGCCGTCAAAAGGATCAGCGAAACGCACAGTATTATTTTCTTCATTTTCCACCTCCCGAAACTCTTCAGCTATCTAATATTATATCACATTTGCGCGCGAAAGTCAAGCACATACGCGCGGACTTCCATGACTAATAAAGTTTATCCGGCAACCCAGACGGGGCTGGACCATGCCATGTTGCCGTTTGCCTGGGTCACGCGCAAATAATAGAAATCGGAAATCCCCCCTCGCCCCCCTTTTTCAAAGTGGGGAATAGAATTATCCGCAAAAACAATCTCTGCTTTGTACTGGCTTTCGGGGACGGGTTCGTAGAGCTTGAATTTCAGCACATTCCAGCCGCCTTCTTTGGGCGGCTCACTTGCAAGCTCAATGCAAGAGCCCTGCATAAGCCGGGATATGGAATAAGAGCAGGCCTTCTGGTTGAGTTTCAGGTTAAGCACCGTGTCAGCGCTTCCGTCTATCTCAAAAATTATTGAATTTGTACCTTCCCTGCCGTTGCGGTTTGAGTTCCAGCGGAAGAAATACGAGCTGTCCGTGTGAGAAAGCCATTCGCAGGTTTTCTCTGCCAGTGAAATGATCTTATTTGGCGCGGGCGGACCGAAACAGGGCTCCGCTGAAACTATTTTTCCGCCATTCAGCTCAAGCCTGCCATCCCACTTCGCTTTTCCGCCTGGCCCCCAACCCCATTCAACACGGACCTTATACTTACCTTTACGGTTCTCGGAATAACAACGGTTCAAAGGCGCGCTGGTTCTAAAAACAATCTCATTGTTCTTAATGAATTCGATCTTGTCAAGCAGGTCATCGCCTATCACCCTTGACTTAATTTCTCTTTTTTTACCGCCCTTGTATTCCTCGCCCATAAAATGCCCATCAACAGAAAATTCCAGCTTGATCCTGTCCCCTGAGACCGCGTACGCCCTTCTTTTCTTGAACGCGTCCCAGATCGATTCCCTGGTAAGCTCTTTCGCGTACACGGCGATCAGCCCCATTTTGTAACAGCCCGGGTAAGCGTCATGCCCGTCTGACGAAGCCATGAACCCGAATTTTTTTCCCATTGCCAGGCCTGCCTGGGCTGTTCCCTCTGTTGCCCTTGGCCCCATCCAGAAAAGATCCATCGGAAATGATCCGTATTCGCTCTCCGAGGAGCCGTGCATGGAAAATATTTCGGCAAGCGGCATCACGCTCTCATCCAGGTCGTTCCAGTTCGTGCCGCGGCACCCGACCTTGTACCCGGTGTGATGGGGGATCATAATAGCCCTGCCGTCCTGCTTCTTAACGAAATCCACCAGGCTTTTAAAGGTCTCAAGCGCGGGAACACTGACCGTATCGTCCAGGAAATACGCGTTGTAATCCCCTGCCATGTCCCCGCGTTCAACGCCCGGGAAAACGATGAACTTTCCCGGGTCATTATGCTCTCTCGCGACCCGGCATATCCTTTCCCAGTTGAATTCCTTGTGGTCATGGTGCTCGCCCGGGGCCCAGAAATCCAGGTGGGTCTTCGCCACCTCTGCCGCCTCTTCGATCTTTCCGAAAACCCCGCCGCAATAGGTATGGGTGTGCATTTCGCCCCAGAACAACTTATAATTCATTAAACCTCCAGTCAAACCACGGATTCACACGGATTTCCACGGATTACTACATTCAGCATCCAGCACCTTCGGGCATTCAGTGGATTTGACGCATGACTCATGACCCATGACGCATGACTGTCTTATTGGCCGACCTTGTCCGCGTCAAAGGGGAACGGCATTTCCGCGATCTTCCTGAGCCAGCCCTTATATTTTTCCAGCGAGAAAGGCGGGGTGCCAAGCAGGTAGTGGCTGCCGAACTTCTTATCCTTTATCTCCCAGTTTATCAGGAACATTTTCTGGTCGCCGCGGCTGACCCTTATCTTCCCAAGTTCCCTGTTCACGTTCGCGCCGACCTCAAAATTGCCCTTAAGCAGGGCTTCCCCGGAATCCGCGTCCCTGATGCTGAATTTTCCCTCTGCCGGCTCAAGAGAATCATTCCCCGCGACTATCCTGCAGTTCCAGTCATCAGGCTCGTCAACCATCACGCACACCGGGACCTGCACCCTTTTGATGAACCAGTACGCGAGCTTTTTGGAAAAGTAATAATCCACTATCGCGTCCGAGAACTGGGGCCAGCAGTCCATCACGTTCCACCAGATTATGCCTGTCCTGCGCCACTTTTTTATCCTGAACATTTCGATGAAGAATTTTTTTGCCTCTGCCTGGCTTACCTGGGACGCGAGCGCGAACTCTTCGAGGCTTTCAGGCATCTCGCCGAACAGCTCCTTGATCTGGTCAGCCATAAGCTTGACGCGGTAACTGTAGGACGAGCCTCCCTCAACCGGGTCTGTGCAGTGCACCCTCCACTGCGGGTTGTCCTTCCATGGCCACAGGTATTCCCTGTCAATGAATTTCTTGATGCTGGAAACGTTGGGACAGCCGTGGTATCCCATTTCGCTCGCGAAATGCGCCAGCGATTCCCTGTAGTACCTGCTCTTGTAACAATCCCTTGGGCCCCAGAGGTGGTCTTCAGGCACAAGTCCCCCGTTCTTGCTTTTAACCACCTCAGGCGAGAAATACGGGGAACTGGGCAGGAACGGCCTGAACGGGTCGCATTTGAAAACCATCCGCGGCAGGACTTCCCTTGTAATGCGGTTCTTCGCCGGGTCTATCCCCCTGTAAAAAGCGAAGATATCACACTCGTTATCCCCGCTCCACAGTATTATGCTGGGGTGGTTGCGCAGTTTCCTTAAAATGGATTCGGCTTCTATCTCCACCCTTTTCAAAAATTCATTTTCCTGCGGGTAAAGAGCGCACGCGAACGAAAAATCCTGCCAGACCATTATCCCCTTCTCGTCGCAAATGTCGTAAAAAGCGTGGTCCTCGTAAACGCTGCCTCCCCAGCTGCGCAGTATGTTGCAGCCCAGGTCGTCAAACAGCTCCAGGATCTTTTTATACCTGGAAGCGTCCCTTGAGTGGAACGCGTCAGCCGGGACCCAGTTGGAACCCTTGCACATTATCGGCACGCCGTTGCACTTGAAAAGAAATTCTCCGGGGTTTGTAATCGTGGTTATATCAGTGCGGACAAGTTCCATTGTGCGCAGGCCGACCCTGTCGCATCTCCTGTCAACGACTTTTCCGTCCTTCATGAGCTCTGCCTTCACTTCGTAAAGGTTCTGCCTGCCGTATCCCCTGGGCCACCAGAGTTTCGCGTTCTGGACGTCTATCGTTTCCCAGCCCGTGACGAAATAAAGCGGTATAGTCCTTTCAAACCTATGCTCGCCGCTTTCGCCGCTTTCGCCGCTTATTTTAAGCGAGAACCCCTCAAGGCTTTTTTCGTCGGTCCGGAACTGCCAGAAAATACCCAGCCTCGCGTTGCTGGCGTCAATTGAGCTTGTGTAATAATACATATCCTTTATTTCGGAAGGAGGGCGGAATTCCAGGTCCACGGACCTCCACAGGCCCGCGCTTACCACCCGGGGACAGATATCCCACCCGTACATATGCGCCGCTTTCCTGACGTAGAGGGATTCGTGGTTTACGGGCAGCGCCTGCTCAACGGGTTCGTAGGTGTATTTCCTCGCCTCATTCACGGCTGACCTTATCCTCACCGCGATCTCGTTCTTTCCTTTCTTAACAACTCTTAACAACGTCCGTAACATCAAAGCAGTGCTTTATCAGCATATTGTCCGTTTCGCCGATCTTCCTGTTGTTGAGCCAGATCTCCGAGAAGCAGTCTATGCCGTCAAAAGCGATATGGATATGCGGGAAGGAAACCCTATCGATGTCCTCAACCTCAAAAGAACGCGTGTACCACCATTCGTAGAACTCGTAGGGGCGCAGCTTGAAAATATTCCCGCCGTAAAAAGGATCGGGTATTTCCCCTGCCCGCGCCAGGTCCAGCTCCACGTTACCCGGGACCTTCGCGCTTACGGTTTTCGCCTTTATCCCTGAAAGTTCTCCGGGATCCTTAACGCTGAATTTCCCTTCCGGGAAATACGTCAGCTCCCACGTTCCGTCCAAGCTGATCTTTTTCATGTTAATACCTCCACGGATTCATACGGATTAGAAAATACGGATGCAAACGGATAAAAAATTCACCACAGAGGCACAGAGGCACAGAGAAAAATTTTGCTTTAAACTCATAACTGCATTTTCAACCACGGATTTACACGGATTATAACTTTTGACTTTTGCATTTTGCATTTTGCATTTTGACTTATACGTATTTTTGACGAGAAAGCCACTCCTCCCTTGTCATGTTTATACTTTTCATAGCGCGGTCCACCCATGCGATCGCCGGAAGCCCCCTGCCTGCCTCAACCTTCACAGGATCCGGATTGCCGCCCAGCTGCGAAGCCCTCCATTTAAGGAGCGTGTTCTCCATTTCATCGGCTTTTTTCTTTTCCTTCTTGGCAAGGTTTGTTTTTTCCTCAGGATCGGCTTTAAGGCTATACAATTCCCTGTCAGGAGTGTCCGGATGTACTCCCTTGTCAACCGCGAGTATCAGTTTCCAGTCGTTTGTGCGCATGGCGACCTTTGCCTGGTAAAGGCATTCATTCAGATAAACTTCTTTGTAACCCTTCCCGCCCTTCCCTTCAAGTAACGGGGCAAGCGACATACCATCCATACGCGCTTTTATCTTTATTCCGGCAAGCCCCAGTATCGTCGGCATTATGTCAATATGCTGGACCATTTCCCTGATCTTCGCGGGCTTGAATTTTTTCCCAAGCCTTATTATCAGGGGGATATGCGTGGTGGTCTCGTATAACCCGTGATGGTCCCAGTAAATGTTGTGTTCTGTCATGCTCTCCCCATGGTCGCTGGTTATGACCACAAGCGTGTCTTCCGCTATGCCCAGCTCTTCCAGCAGATCGAAGATCTCCTGCATTTTGCTGTCAACGTAGTTTATCTCTCCGTCATAAAGAGCCGTAATGTATTCCGCGTCACTCACGTTACCAAGGTCCTTGAACCATCTCTCAAAGAACGGGTAAACCATCTGGGTCCGGAACGTTTTCAGCGAGTTATTCGCGGGATCATCTTTTTTTCCTTTGTAATAATTATATTCGGGGTGCGGAATGTACGGCGTGTGGGGATCCCAGTAGTGCAGGAAAAGATAGAATTTGTTCCTGCAGTTCTGTTTCAGCCAGGGTATGGCAAGCGAATTGATCTTTTCCGCGGTGGCGAACTGCAGGCCGCCGGGATTGTAATATTCCGCGTACCCCCTGTCAAACCACGGTTTCATATCTTTAAGATTATCTACAGCGGCAGTAAGGTAACCGTTATCTTGCAGGACTTCCGCAAGCACAGGCACGGACGGGTCAAGCGCGTTCCTTCCGTCATGGCTGACTATAGTATGCCTTAAACCGCGCAAGCCGGTGAACATCGTGGTATACGCGGGCTGTGTCGGGATGTCAGGCGCGAAAGCATTGAGGAACAGCACGCTTTTTTTAGCATACCTGTCTAGGGTAGGACTTGTTTTTCGTTTATACCCGTAGCAGGACATATGCCCTGCCGCGAGCGTGTCAATCGCGATGAAAATTATGTTCATATTAACCTCCGAATAGGAGTCGGCTTGCGTCGAAGAACAGCAAGCCCTGGAGTCTGGGAGTCATCCCGACTTTATGTCGGGATCTGGAGTCTTGGAGTTAAAAGCCTTGACCCCTAGACTCCTAGACCCTTAGACTCCTAGACCCCTAGACTGTCTTCGACTCCTCGACTTTATTAAGTATTTTTAACGAGCCAGTCTAACAGTTCCTGCGCGTCATCCTGGGTCGGCGCCCAGGTTTCATACATTACTTTCTCCGGCCGTAGGTCCTTATGCATTGCCTTTATGTCATCTATCGAGCCTCCCGCGTGCACTGCCTTGCCCTGCGCCTGCAGGCGTTTAAGCAGGTCCAGGTGGCGTATGTGGTTCCCGTGCCCCTCGCCCGGAACATAACTGAGCAGGAACAACCCCTTACTCGCGATAATGTCCTTTTCGTGCACAAGAGCACTCGGCCCGTCCCAGTGGTAAAAAACATGCTTAACGATCCCGGCTTCTTCCTCAAGCGCGGGCAGAACCCATTTGCGGAACATCGCCGGGCTTATCATAGCGGAGAAATCGCACTGCAGCATCGCGGCTCCCTCCATTGAATACATGCACTGGAAATATCCCAGCTCATCCATCCTGCCGGCTTTTTTCACGGCGTCCCATACAACGGGAAAAACCTGCCTCGCGCTCTTCATCGCCTCGTCTATCATCTCGGGCATGTCCGCAAGGTCCATGCAGAGTTTTTCCGGCCCGCGGATGGCGGCAAGCAGGTCCATGTTAGTGTGGAAATCCGGAAGGCTAACCAGCATTTTTCCCGCCATCTTGTTCACGGCTCTTTTATAAAACTCCAGCATCCTTCTCCAAAGCGGGTTGTCTTCCCGGACTTTCAGGGGCAGGACTTTTTTCCAGTTTTCCACGAAAGGTGTTGACCAGTTCGTGCCGTATGAATCCTTACTCCAGCGCAGCTCGCCGCCGCAGAATATCGCGGTCTCGTCAGGCCCGAACGTGATCCCGAAAGAAGGGATGGATTCCCCGCCGTAAAACGTGGCTTCCCCGCACCTCAGGGTCCTGTCTATTATTTCGTCCATGTCCCCGTTCACGCGTTCGTAATAATCGCTCCAACTGCCGGTTAGGCCCTTCGCGCCTTTTTTGGGCGCGGTCACGCAAACAAGCGGGCGGTCTATTATATCCCCGGCGTAAAACGCCTCCCATCTTTTCGCTGCCATTTCCAGGTCCGGCTTGAACGCTAACGGAGCAGGTCTTTTCATCAAACCTCCAATATTCACCACAGAGGCACAGAGAAATTCAGGTCAAATGTCAAAAGTTAAAGGTTAAAAGTCAAAGGTGAAAGTCCTTAGTTTTGCGATTTGCGATTTGACCTTTGAGCTTTGACCTGTTATTCGGAAACATTCCATCGTTGCTTGAGTTTAACGCTGCCGTTCCAGATGCCGGCTATCATTTCCTTTGATTCCAGGCAGTGCCTTACAACCTGCGCGATATCATGCCCCTGGATCTCGCAGATAATGGGACCTTCATACCCGGTCTCTTTCAGGCGCGTGTAGACGCGCTGGAAATCTATCATGTTGTTCATATGCGGGGGCTGGTGTTCCATATAACCTCCCCAAAAATGGTTCACTCCGTTATGGTGCACTTCCGCTATCTTTCCCTTGAATTCTTCTATGAACCTGAAAAATCCCTCGTCTGTGCCAGCTGCCATATACGCGTGGCCTATGTCCAGGTTTATG
>MNUP01000054.1 GCA_001871075.1 Candidatus Desantisbacteria bacterium CG1_02_49_89 | reverse complement strand
GAGCCCTGACTACCGCGCTGTCTATCCCGCTGCTTGCAACCGTTTTCCCTGTCAGCTGATATGTTCCTGTGCACCAGTTATTGATGACTGTTACCGCGTCAGCAACTCTGACCATTCCGACCAATCCGACCAACCCGACCACCACTGCCGCTGCTACCATGAACCTTTTCATACTGCCTCCTTTTAATTTTTGTTACTCTTACTTGTTTCTTTTACTTTTTACTTATTTCTTTTTGCTTTTATTTTTATTTTCGTTTTTGTTTCTGCTATGAGCCATGAGCTATGAGCTATTATTATTAGTTCACCGTAACCCTGAACCTTATCACGCCGTTAGCAGCAGGGCTTGGGTCTGTTCCTGCGGCTCCTATGCCTGTGTAACTGACCAGGCCTGCGTTGTATGTTGCTGTTGTCGGGCTGTCGCAGTTAATTTCCGTGTCAGTCGCTGAAGCCGCGATATATGTCATGCCTGAAGGTATATAATCCCTGAGCACGATCGTATCTGCTTTTGCTTCTCCGTCATTTGACCAGGTGATCCTGAATTCGATCGAGTCGCCTGTGACTGCGTCAACGCTGTAATCCTGCTCGATCCCGGTCCTAATATTTTTTGCGTATTTCTTTACTGTGAGGCTTGGGCTGGTCTGAACCCTGACATTCGCGGTATCCCATCCTGAGGTTGTGACTGCGGCTCCTGTCATCTGGAAGGTGCTTGTGCATTTATTAACTACTGTTGTAACTGCTAATGCTGGTATAACATAAATACATACTATGGCAACCAGGGCGATAAGTGCTGCCGTTATTTTCTTACCAAAATGCATGTTCGCTATAAGGTTAGACATTTTATTAGTTCACCCTTGCCCTGTATCTGATATCCCCGGTCTCTCCCGGGCTTACGTTATTCTTCAACCAGAGTAATGTAGGCGCTGAATAAGAAAGCGTCCCGCCGCCTGATACTATCTGGCTGTCAATATAGGTCACGTTCGATGGCACCGCGTCTGTAAGAACAACCGTGTCAGCCGTGCCTCCGACACCTGAATCCTGCCAGGTGATCCTGAACTCAACCGTATCGTCCTGGACCGCATCGACAGCCAGGGTGTCTGACCAGTTGGTGCCGCTTGGATACAGGCGGCGGTTGATCGAGTATTTAACGAGAACGAGCTGATGGTATGTATATGTGCCATTTACTGTATTAGTATACGGACCGGTCTGGGTGTCTTCCAGAGATAAATTATTATATTGGCTGTATGAGGCGAAGTTTTGGATGTCGGCATAGGACGTTGCCGGGCCTCCGGAAATAAAAACAGCCCATACAAGCAAAAGCATGCATAGGCTGATCGAAATACAGGCGCCCCAGAACCTGATGTATCTGTTGGCGTCTTCGGTTATTCTCTCCGGGCTGGTTTTATAAGATAAAGATGTTTTTATTTTACTCACCTATTCTCTCCAATTTTATCAAATCTGTCAAATCTATCATATACATATGCGCAGGGTCTTTCTGGGCCAAACCCGCTTTCTTTTAAAAATGATAAAAAGCAGGTTTTTGGCTGAAAACTGATAACCGGGTTTCAAAGGATCTTTTCTTTTGAAAATACGCAAGCTCAAGCTTGCGGCTACCGTATGTAAAACCAGGGCCTGCGGCAAAAAATAATCACAGCCTGGTCTTTTAGTCCCGATAAGTTTGACACTCGAACGAAGATTAAAGTTTACTTTTAAGTTTACTTTTGGCGTACCGCAACGGCAAGGCGCTTTTGAAAGCGTGTAAGTGTGAGAGATTGGGTTTGTCGTAAAAGATGAGAAAGGATTTTGTAGTTAGGTATAAGAGCGTCTTACGTTAATTATCTTACTGGTTATATTATATTTATTCCTGGCTTTTTGTCAAGTAAAAAATCACTTTTCCCAAATTATTTTAAACCGCTGGGGTCAGGTCTTGACATTTCACTCTTTCCATTTTTTCTTTTCACACTGATAAAACTGGGGTCAGGTCTTGACATTTCACTCAAAATAAATATACTAAGAAACTCTTTGCAACCGCTTGTTTTCCAGCACCTTTTCAACAGCCCTGATCTTCCTGTCAAGATATCTGTCAACTTTCCGCTTGTTCTCCATTCTTCTTGAGACCTGCGTAATGGATGAATACACTATATTTCCGAAATGGGAACTAAGGCTTAAAAGGCTTGCGGGCGTGTATTTTCTGCACAGGTAAATTGCAGCAGTTCTTGCCAGGTTGGCCTTCTTGCCCTTCAAAACCATGACATCCTTTGGCGCACCGAAATATCCTGCAACCAGCTTTATCACCTCTTCAGGGGTAAGCCAGGAATCTTCGGCGAGCTTCCTGGTGGAAGGCACTTCTGGCTGGATCCTGGGCTTGCCCAGCCTTTCCTTTACCTGTATTCTGAACCTTTCACTGCCAAGAATAGCCTGGGCATAGGTCTTTGAAAGGGGGTTCTGGGGTGATTTTCGGATACCTTCCTTAACAAACCCGGCATATCTTGACCTTGCCTGGTTGTCTTTATGAGAAAACTGGCCTAAAATAAAGGTTTTTCTCAACCAATCCGGGCTTGTCTTGGAGCTATCCATGTAGTAGACAAAACTGCTCCAGACATAGTTTGCCGGATTAGCCACTTCCCCTGTCCGGACCGGGTTTAAGTGTATATACCTGCTCAGTTCAAGCAGGTATTCATCCTTTTCAACAAGAATGCCTTTATACCTTCCCTGGAAAAGATGGCCTGTTCTTTTATGCCTCCAATTATAGAATAGTGTATATTTTCCGTTAATATAATGCATTGCCTGTATAAGATTGCCTTTCGGAGTCTCGATCATCATATGATAGTGGTTATCCATAAGAACAAAGCAGTGAAGAAAAATGCCATATCGCTGGTATGCTTCGTTGATAATAGATAAAAATTTCCTCCTGTCATCCGAGTTCTGGAAGATCCTTTTTCGCTCATTACCCCTTGAAGTAACGTGGTACAGGGCGCCCTCGTATACTATTCTGATAGGTCTTGCCATATTTCCCTTATTTATTTAGCTTTTTCAGTTTATTTGGCAGATCTGGATTATCCGATTCAGCATTCTGGACAGCTTCATAACAGGCCTGTGCTTCAAGTGGACTGTCAAGCTTTGTATATAGCTCTGCAAGCGCCAGATAGGCATCTGTATTAACCCAGGGAGCGTTGTTATCCAGATACTTATTTACTGCTTTCCTGGATTCAATTGCATTATGATAGGCCTTTTCCGCCTTCTCAAGATCTCCCTTCTCCTCATAAGCCTTACCAAGCAGGTAGAACCCGAGATCGTTTGACCAATCCTGCCTTACAGCTATTTCAAGCTCTTTTATCGCAGGATCCATGTTTTTCAGTATATAATATATATATCCTTTATTATGGTGAACCTGATAGTAATCAGGAGCCAGCTTTGCAATCTTTGAATAAATTTTAAGTGCCTGGCCAAGATCCCCTTTCCTGGCATACGCAAAAGCAAGCTTATAAGGTATCTCAAGGCTTACCGGGTTATATTTTAGCGCTTTATTGTAATATTCTATAGCTTTTTCCCATTCTCCGGGTTCATCCTTGCTAAAAGCCCCCTTTTTTTGGAAAATATCGGCTGTTAGAAAATTGATGGTTGGTATATAAACCAAAATAAGCAAGATCAATGACAAAGAGTAACCGAGAAGCTTTGCATTGGCAGGCAAAGGCTTTGTCTTTCCTGATACCGCAGGAACAACCGCAACCGGCGCAGGCTGACCTTTGTTCCCGGTATCCTGATCGGTTTTTACGCGAACCAGCGCGGTTGCCAGACCAAGGCAAACCCAGAAAAGCGAAGCGCATGAAGTCCAGCGCAGGTTAACACTGCCAAGGTTTTCGAAAAGGACCGCAAAAACAGCGGCAACCAGGCCGCAATAAAGGTTTTTCCTGAACCTGTCAAGCTGTTCAAGACCGGGCTTTGCAAAGAAGAACGCCGCAACGATCCATATAAACAGCGCCAGACCAACAATTCCCGTTTCAGCCAGCATTTCCAGGTATTCGGAATGCGCGTGAGTATTATCGAAGAAAACCGTCTTGAACCTATGATATGGCGGCCTGAACCGGGGGAACTCCTGGTGGAATGTGCCTATGCCGCTGCCAAACACCATTGCCAGGGGATTTTTCAGGAACATCCTCCACGAACCGTACCAAAGCGTTACCCTGACCCCGGCAGTGCCTTCCATGCGCGAATAGAATATGCGGTTGCGGGAAAGGATGCCGTTGTTGCCGCCTTCCGCGATCCACTCCGGCGAAACGCTGTCAGGATAAGGGCCTGTCATAGTAAGGAACTCGGGCGCCTCCCTGAAAACACCGCCCGCGAAACCGAACATGGTTTTTACCTTGTTCTTCGCCTGTTCAAAAGGTTTGCAGAAAAACACGCATGCCGCTCCGGCCGAAATTACCAAAACAGAAGCCCAGAAGATCCTTACCCGGGTCCTGTCTGCAAAAAATTTGTCCTTTCCGCCCGCGCGCATTTTTAGGAATAACAGAAACAACAGGGCAAGCGGCACCGCAGCCCAGCCTCCGCGAGTGAAGGTAAAATAAAGGCAGGCAAGCTGAAGGATAAAAAGGACGGTATAAAAGATCCTTGCAGCCTTTGATCCCGAACCTTCGGTTATCATTGCCGCGCTTACAGGTATCGTAACGCAGAGGTAGCCGCTGTAGAAATCCGGGTTACCGAGGCTTGCTATTATCCTTCCGCCGGACGGCCAGTCCACGAATTCAATGCCGAGGCGCTGCAGGATGCCGTACAAAGCTATCACGAAGGAACCTGCAAGCATTGTCGCAGCGATCCTTTTAAACTGCGCTTTTTCTTTTATGTTGTTGACCACTATAAAAAAAAGCAGAAAGTAGCTTGAAAAACGGTACAGCTCCTCCATCGAAGCGTATTTGTACGGGGAGATAAAGAACGAAATCAGGCACCACGCCCAGAAACCGAGAACCGGCACGTTCAGCGCGGTCTTCGCAGGCCTGAAATAACCTTCCTCTAAAATTTTCAGGAACCACGCAGCCGCCATAGTGAAGATCAGCAGGTGCGAAAACACGGTCTTGACAAGCGCGGCATTAAAGGCCCTTGTGTCCACAATCCAGGGCACAACCGACACAAGCATCAGAACACCCGTCTCGATAAGCCTTCCGCAGTAGGCTGATATGCCTTTGCCGCGCTGCTGTTTCTGCGTGCCGGCATCCCGGGATCCCGCGATCAAAGGAACAATGAAGAGGAACAGGAATACCGCGATCTCCAGGCCCGGCATCGGGTGCCAGTCGCAGATCCCGGTAAGCAGCATGATTACAGGAAAAACTATCCACCACACGCGTTCCATCATTTGCTCCGCAACTGAATGATTACGGTGATTATTAACTGCTGATTACCCCTGCAGCTTTCTCATGAAAGCAAAACGCAGGGGTCCTTTAGGGACAGTGATTATTTAAAAATGATTTTTACTTCGTAAATCTGTTTCTGGCGATAAGCCATACGCCATACGCGGTTTTACTGCTGGGCCGGGGCGCGGATCTCAACATCGTCTATATAAACTTCCGCGGGTTCACTTAACAACCATATCCTGAGGCCCGGGATAACCGAAGAAGACGCGAATATCTTGCCTTCCTTCATTCCTTTAGGAAAATTGCCTGTTGGCACGACCATCTCATATTTCTTCCATTCTTCACTTGCCTCGACCTTGAAGGGTATCTGCTTGAAATCATGCGCCCCGCCTCCGTAGAAGTTGACCATCACGGTAGCTTCACTGCCCACTGCTTTAGCCCAGAACGATACCTTATAGTTCTTGTTCGGACTGAGGTCCATAAGATAACTTGACAGAGGATTGGTCCTGATAAGCGCAAGCCCGCCCTTCGCGATGCTCAGCCTTACGCAGGTCCTGCCTGAGTGTGAATCCCCGTAATAAAAATAGCTCTCGTCAGGTTCGCAGCCCCAGTACCTGCCCTTTTCTTCAAAAGAAAAATCCTTGTTAAGAACTCCTTCGGGGCTTGGCAGCGGCTTTTCCTGTTCAGCGGAGGCAACAGCCTTTATGGTGCTGTATAGCTCAGGCTTCACGGAAATAATTTCAGGCTTGTTCGCGCCTGACTTTTCATTGATCTCAATCGCGTACTGCGTTACCTTTACGGGAATAGCGTTTGCCAGGTACGCATCCTCTCCCAGCGCGGGCATAGTCCTCCACTTGTCAGTGAAGTAACTGCCCTTAAACTCCGGCTTGCCCAGCATGAGCTGGAGCACGTTGCCGTCAGTGGTGAACGAAACCGATATTTTCGACCTTCCCTGTTCCTCATCAAGTGGGACAACAGCAACCTGGCCGCCTGTAGCATATGTCACTCCTGCTTTTGAAGCAGAAGCCGCTTCGGACCAGTCATTCAGCCCGTACCGCACCTGCAAGTCCCTTGTCCATTTTGTATCCGGCTTTTCAAGGCTGTAATCGATCCAGGAATCAAACTCGGGTTTGCCCGCGTAGAACCTGAAATACAGGTCTGCCAGGCCTTTCCTGCCTGCGGCAGACTTGCCCGACCCTATTTCGTCCCCTGCCCCCCACAGCTCTTTGCCGGAGATCTTCAGGGTCAGGGACGCCTGCCCCAGGTGCACAACTGACGCCTGGCAGGGATCTGACTGGAGCAGTCCGAAATTATACCAGAGGATCGGGTCCTGGCACGCGGTCAGGTCAGCGTACCCGCTGTTATAGCCCGAGCGGCCCAGCGCGTTATTCTGGTTTGCAAAATCCCCGCTCCCTTCAGTGTCAAATGTTATATTTGTAATCCTTGGGCCCACGCCGTTCCCGTCCAGCAGGTATTCGAATTCCACTCCGCCTTTTCCGGTGTTTACTGTTACCCTGTCGCCTTCGGCGGATAAAACGCTTATCGAAGGTTTCGGCGGTTTTTTCCTGCTTTTCTTTGAATCAAAATACGCGTAGAAGTATCTTTTACCGCCTGCGGGACTTTTCTCCGGCATTATGAAAATAAGCTCGCCCTTTGATCCATTCAGTTCCTTCAGAACATCGAACTGTGCGGGTACTTCTTTCAGCGCTTTACCGTCGGATGAATATTCAACGATCCTCAAAGAATTGGAATCGAAATTATCTTTCACGCCTGCCTGCCTGAAAAGCATTTCGAAATCCTCTTTGAGCCTGACGGCAGCGTCTTTGCGCTCGTAAACACCGGCGTCAACTTCCATCAACGCCCGGTACTTCCAGGATTTGTCCCACCAGGCCCAGTCAACCGGCGATCTCTTTGACGGCAGATAATAACCGTAGTTCTGCATGCGCAGGGCCTGCTCTTCGGCTATTCCGGAAGCAAGCCTTGCGGCGATGTCAAAATGCCTGCCTTCTGTTCCAAGGGTCACCGCAAAAAGCCTCCCGCTTTCAATAATTATCCGCGCAACGTTCTGCTGCTTCTCAGGCCGGAACCACAGCATGTGGAAATCCCAGTTCCTTACAGGCAGGTTGTTCGTGAAATCCGCAGGCACGGTGGAGCTTGCGACATCTAAAACTGCTTTTGAACCGTCCTCAAACTCAACGCTTGCCTTGCCTGAAGGCCCGCCTTCTGAATTGAGCGAACCGAAGAACAGAACAATTGCTCCGCATTCTTCCCCGACGGGGATCGATACCGGCGAACCCGGGTTCCCCTGGATGAAAACCTTATCAGAATTCAGGACCGGGTCTTCAAGCATGAACGGCACCCCGTTCGCAATGTGTTCTCCCGCAGAATACCCGAACCAGGAATCCTCGCGCAGCTTGAACATGTCATCCTTTCTCCACCACCGCAGCTCAAGAGCGCTATTGCAGAATTGCGAAAGATTAAGGCACTTGAACCCCATCTTCTCCGTGTATTTTTCTTTTCTCGCTTCTCTGATTTTCACGTTTTCAACTTTTCCGAATGGATCCCTTTGGGACAACTTTTCCGAATGGATCCCTTTGGGAGAACTTTCAACTTTTAACTCGCCGATTTTAATGGCGTCCCCCGGCTTCACTCCTTTTATGTAAACATCTTCCCCTTCAGTGACCTCGTTGAACTCGCTTCTGTCTTCACCCAGCTCTGCCCCGTTCACGTAAACCTTTTTCCCGCGCAGGTCTTTGAACGGCGCTGTAACAATAATGTTTATCGGCTGGGACGGTTTTGAGGGCTGCAAAGAAACCACCTTAAAAGAGCAGTTCATCTCAGGGTCGCACGCGTAATCCTCGGCGTCAAAATCCCGCGTATCCTTGCAGAACGCGATGGCGGCTTTTTCGCCGACATCCACACGCATCACAGCGTCGCCAACCGGGTAAGCCCACCTGCGGCTCGCGGAAAGCATGCACCCGTCAAAAGGAGAGCCTGACCTTTCCCCTTTCGGGCTTTTCTCCCCGAAGATCTCTATATTCTCGACAACGTGCACCGCGTCCGCCTTGTAACCTGTCCAGAATTTGTCCAGCACTCCCCTCAGAAGATATTTGAAGAGCGGGTCGCCTGTCTCAACATACACCGGTATCATTACCCTGGGGATCCAGCCGCATTCGTTCCAGGTAACTTTTCCTATCCACCAGTCAGAATTAACCGCCTGTATCAGGAACGAAGGGTCCATCAGGTCAGTCTCGTCAGGGTCCGCGGTGTAGATCCACATCGTCTTGTAAAGGCACATTGCCGCAAGGTCAAGCGCCTCGCCGTAATTCTTCCCGCGCCGGGGGTCGTTCTTGAAGAATTTGCGGTAATTCAGCATGAAATTCTCGCCGCCGCTCAAGGCGACGTGGCAGAACATAGCCCAGGACAGATCGCATACGCCGTTGCGCTGGAACAGGAAGTGCTTCGCCCAGTTATATACGCCGTCGACAAAAGGAAGGTACTGGGTCTCTCCCTTATCCATATACGCGAACACCATCGCTGTGCCGATGTCAAACACGCACTCATTGTAGATCGTCTCTACTTCCTTGCCTCCCCACTGCTTTTTAAATCCCGGCCCTTCAAGCGGGTCAACCCAGACGCAGCAGGTATCCCCGCTGATATTCATCCACACAGCCTTTTTCATCAGGTATTTCAGCTGGTCTTTCAGGCCCCGCATCCCTGTTTTATTTTTCTGATACCTGACCCATCCCATCGCGTCAGCTATGAACCTGTTTCCCAGCACTGTTGTGCCGATCTCTATGAAAACGCCCTCCAGCCCTCCGCCTGAGCTCTTTCCCATTACGCCTGCCCCTGCGCCTGTGGTGTAACCTAGGCCGTACGGCGAGGTCCAGGAATCGATCACGGGCATAAAACCCACGTCGTTCATTCTCGAGACCTCAGGCAGCAGGTCCTTATGCGCTTCGTATATGTGCTTCATCACGAACATGTTGGGGTCTTTCCAGGACGGGATATCGAACGAATATACTATTTCAAAATGCGAAGCGGCTGTCGAAGGGCATTTTGGGAACACGAGTTTTGACCACTGGGTCTGGTACGGATGCACAAGGGTGAAGAACTGGCCTGAATGGTCGCCTGTGCCTGCGCAGTAAGCGCTCGCGATGTATTTTTCGGTTTTGTCGGTATGCCGCGCGACCGCGAAATCATAACCAACGAATAAAGCTCCTTCATGGTCCCACAATCCCACTGCTGGCACAGCCCAGCCTGCCATCGCAGGCGCGTATGACCACTTGTCTCCCCATTCGCCTGACATCCTTCCCTTGTTCAGTTTCAAGGGAAATTCCTCAACCTGCGGAGACGGGATGTAACCGCCTCCGATATAGAACATAGTGGATTTCGGAGGGGTACAGCGCAGGTAATAGAGCGGGGAAACCGGGGAAAGCCCTGTTTTCCACTTGCCTTCGTCAAAAGACGCGAAATTAAGCGAGAACTCAACTTCCGGGAACGGGTTGTTCTCTTTAAGGGATACCTTGATGAATGAATCATCCCCAAAAACAGGTGTCCCTTTTGTCCCTGTGGTATCTATGCCTTTGAAAATAACCCAGGAAACACTGCCTTCCTGCCCGGTCTTTACGTCAGACGCTGTCCACCTCTGGCCGCTTGTCAGTTCAACATTACAGACCTTCTTGCTGCCTTCGGCTTTCACGGTAAACCCATACGCGCCTTTTTCGGCTTTCAGGACCTCCACCCGCGCAAGCGAATTCCAGATGGCGCTGGCGCCGGAGCCGGCGTGGGCAAGCTGCCCGCCCCAAAGGGGCGAGGTCTCGCCCCGATATAATATCGGGGCGGAAAAGCTGAATGCTAAAAGTAAAATCAAAAATATAAAACGTCTAGGCATAAAAACCCCCGTTGAAATTATATTTAATTCCTTCGCCCTCGCCCCTTTGCGGGAGAGGGTTCGGGTGAGGGGAATAAAAGTTCTCCTCTTATGATTTCTAATGCACACTCGATATCGTTTAATACTTCGTTATCCCAGAATCTCAAAGTTCTGAATCCTTCTTTTTTAAACCAGGCATCTCTTATTCTATCTTTTTCTTTGTTAGTAAGATGTTGCGCTCCATCTACCTCAACGATAATTCTCTTTTCTAAATTAACAAAATCTACGATATATTTCCCTATTGGATGCTGACGGCGAAATTTAAATCCTTCTAATTGGTTATTCCTTAAAAATCTCCATATATAATTCTCTGTATCTGTAGAATTATCTCTAAGATTTCTAGCAAGATCCCTTAATTTTTTATTCAAATAACCACCCTCACCCATCCCTCCCCCGTTCAAGGGGGAGGGTGAAGGTAATTGACTATTTTGCCTTAGTGATAGTTATTCTGGAAATGCAGAACTCACCCTCTGCGGAGAACCTGAAATCCGCTCCGTTGCAGGAATTATTAAAACGCCCGTCCTCTATCCTGAATGTAAACGTCTTCCATTTCCCCGAATCTTCTATCTCTATCTTCTCCGGGTAGTCCTTGAACGCGCCTGCTGTCGGGCATTTCTGCACTGCCTCATCCGTTGAATCGTATTCCAGGCCCGCGGAAGGGCCTTCGTCAAAGTATTCAACGGCAATGGTGAATTTCTGGGTTTTCGCGTCCGCTATGAACTTGTCGTCAATGTCAAAATAGAACATCCTGCCGGGTCCGTTCTTGTTCTCACCCGGATAACCGCATTCTTTTCCGGCCCTGGTCCCGGATTTTGACCTTCCCTCGTCAGGATTGTCCTTGCGCTTCAGGCCGAAGCTCACGTCTTTCTTTCCCATGATCAGATAGACGCTGTCCGAGAACGTGAGCGCGGCCGCCGCAGGCTTTGCCGCGGCTTCCCCTTCCTCAGGGGCAGCCATTTCACGCTTTGTGTCAAAAGCTTTCGGCTGGACCGGTTTCGGCTCAAGCTTCTCAACCCCGGATTTCCCGAGAACTTCAACCGCGTACTGCGCGAACGGGAACAGCATTGCCTGCGAATTATAATATTCCGCAGGCTGACCGCCCGGAACAATGAACCACCTTCCCGGATAATACATGCCCTTTTTGTCATACCTTTCAAACCCGACCTGTATCACGCCTCCGTCCTCAGTGAAAACGATGCCGGGCTTTTTGCGGCCTGCCTCGTCCTCAAGCACCACGGCGGCGAGCTCGCTGTTAAACGCGTAGAACACCCCGCCTTCCCCTGACGCTCCGGCACCCTCGCTGGTGTTAAGGCCATACCTGGCCGTAAGCTCCCTTGTCCACTTGTGCCCGCTGCTCAGCAGGTTGATATCCACCCACTGGTCTATCCTTTTCTGGTTTTTAAAGAACCTGAAATACCAGTCAGCGTATCCCACGACCTTTGTCCCTGAATCCAGAGAGCCTTTTCCCCCGCCGTATAGTTCCTTATTTGAGATCTTCACGGTAAGCGAGACAGGCCCGCTTGAAACCACGTCCGCGACCGCGGAAGCGTCCTGCAATCCCCCAAAATTAAACCAGCATATAGGGTCCTGGCACACGGTAAGATCGCCGTACCCCTCGTTATATCCTGAAGGGCCCAGCACATTCTCCTGGTTGTCGAAATCATTGTTGTTCTCATTGTCAAAGATCACGGATTCCAGGCGCGGGCCCCTGGCGCTGCCGTCCAGGCTGAACTCAAGCCTTGCCCCGCCCTTCCCTGTTTCCACAAGCAGCACGCCGTTATCCGTGCTGTACTTGATCTCGGATCTTACGGGTTTCTTTGGGCTCTTCACGGTGTCAAAGTATATGCAGAAGTTCCTTTTCTCACCCGCTTTCATTTTTCCGGGGATTATCCACACAGCCTCACCGCGGGCTTTTTCCCCAAGAACGCAGTCAAACTGCGCCGGGATCTCGAAAGCCTTTCCCGCAGCGTCGTATTCCACGACGCGCACTGAATTCGTGTCAAACGCGTCCGAAACCCCTGCCTGTTCCAGGAGCAGGGAGAAATCTTCCTTTATCCTTATTATAGGGTCCTGCCTGTCAACCGAACCCGCGCCCAGCTGGATAAGTGTCCTGTAATGCCAGTCCTTGTTCCACCACGCGAGGTCAAGCGGGTTTTTCTTATCGGGTGACTGGTAATTGTAATTGCTTTCCGCCATCATTTTCATCTCTGTCGCGGACTTCATGATCTCGATAGCCTTTGACGCGTCCTCTGTCCGCAGCAGCTGCAGCGTGACCGCGAATATCATAGACCCCTTGGAAAAAACGATAGATTTCACGGATTTCTCCGCTGGCAGAATGTTGGGATACATCTTTATCTGCCAGGTCCTTTTGTAATAAGGAGAGCCTGCGAACGCGTCCGCCCCGCCGACAAGCTCAAAATTCTGGGTCGTGTTGTCGGAATAGGCCACGGTGTAATCGCCTATCTTCCCGATCCTGCCGCCGGTTGAGGCGAAAACGAAAATTGCCTGCACCTTTTCATCGACAGGAACCTGCACCCCGCCGCCCACAGCTGTTTTGTCAGAATTGAAAACCGGGTCTATCATAAGGCAGGGTATGCCTGAAACGTACCTTTTACCCGGTATGTACCCGCCCCAGTCCCCCTGCCAGGTCGCGTCTATCTTCGTATCCGCGACAGGATAGAGATTGAGAAGCGCGAAAGCGTCTTCTTTCACGTATTTGCCTTTGGGTATGACCCTTACTTTTTCCTGCTCTGTTTTCAGGGGCTTGTGCGCTTTAATATCCCCGACCGTCACAACGTCGCCGGCTTTCACGGCTCCCAGAAAAACGTCCTCGCCGATCGTGGAAATGACAAATGTGCCTGATTCAAGTTCCTTGCCGTTCAAATAAACTTTTTTTCCGCGCAGGTCCCGCCTCGGTGCTGTGGCGATCAGG
The DNA here is from genome assembly GCA_001871075.1 of Candidatus Desantisbacteria bacterium CG1_02_49_89. Lineage (GTDB taxonomy): Bacteria > Desantisbacteria > UBA1551 > UBA1551 > UBA1551 > UBA1551. The sequence goes on along the minus strand of MNUP01000054.1, from coordinate 2,549 downwards.
CCGAATTCCCCCAAAGGAGCTCCCGCAAGGCTTTTATCAACAGTAACCTTGAATTCAAAATTGTTCTCCGGCTCGTAACAGTAATCGGCTATGTCAACCGCGAATGTCTTAACGCAGAAAGCCATTGCCCCGCCCTGGCCCATGACAACTCTTGCCAGAGCGTCACCGACAGGCTGGGCGTATCTCTTGAAATTGCACGCCCCCCACCCGCCTGAACCTTTGCCCTTCTCGCCGTTTGACTCGCCGAAAACGTCTATGTTCTCCCAGAATTCGAGCTTGGTGTTCCTGGCGCCCCAGAAAAACCTTTCAAGGCAACCGCGGGTGATATATTTCGCCACAGGGTCGCCTGTTTCGGCGTATATCTGCATCAGCATTTCAGGGATCCTGCCCATTTCTCCCCAGGTCACCATTCCAAGCCAGTACTGGGCGTTGACCGCCTGCATCAGGAAAGTGGGATCCAGCTCATCGTAATTATCCGGGTCATCGGTATAGTAATACACGTTCCTGAAAACAACCATCTTCGCAAGGTCAAAAGCCTGCTTCGCAAGCTCTTTTCTTTTCGGGTCATTCCTGAATGTGTAATAGTAATCCAGGCAGAACTCCCCGCCGTTGCCCGCTCCCATGGAAAATATTGACTGCGGTATGTCAGCCATTCCTGCCCGGTCATACAGATAATGTTTTGTCCATAAAAGCATGCCGTCGATATATTTCAGGTAGCTTTCATCTTTCTCGTTTATATAAATATAAAGCATCGCCTCAGCTATGCTCCAGTTGAACATGTGCTGGGTTGAAGTCGCGGCATCCCCTTTGTACCCGTCGTTGAAAGCGCCTTCAAGAGGGTGGTTCCACACCCAGCACTTATCCCCGTTCTCATAGGTCTTTTCGATCGCCTTCGGTAAAAGGAACTCGATCTGTGCCTTGTAATCCTTTATGGCATTCTGGTTATTAACAAGGTAAGCGAGATTGATGGCTTTCCCTGTCTGGTGGCCGATAAGCTGGGTCGCGCCGGCCTTGAAGAACTGTTTTTCGCTCTGGTCATATTTAACGTAAAGCCGGCTTGCGCCTCTGCCTGGCTTGCCTTTGCGCTTTCCCATGTCATACAGCAGAAGCGCGCCGTATTCGTCAGGGGAACCCTGGGTCCCTTTCATCCAGGACAGATCGTTCATCTTCGGGCAGTCAGGAAGCAGGTCCAGGTATGTCCGATATATATAATGAATAACAAAATCATTTGGGTCCTGGAATGAAGGAAGGTCAAGGTTGTATATGACCCTGAAATGAGTGCCGATAACAGCCGGCTTGTCAGGATACCTCAACTTGCGCCACTGTCCCTTCGCGTATGGGTATAATAGGGTAAAGAACTGCTTAGGATGCGCGTCCTCTCCGGCGCAGTATGAGCTGGCTATGAATTTCTCGCTCCTGTTGGTTGAACGGCTGTGCTGGAACTCGTAGCCGACGAATTTCTTTATCTGCGGAGCCCATAAACCCATTGCCGGGACCGGGTTCGCGCCGATAGCAGGCGCGTATGACCACCTGGAAGGGGACCAGTCACCGCTCATCTGCGGCATTGTTATCGGATAGGGGTCGAACGTCGGGGACGGGAAAAGCTCCCCTCCCTGGTAGAAACACTGGGCTTCGTCAAGCGTGCAGCGCAGGAAATACATCGGGCATCCACTGCCCCAGGCTGATTCCCATTTGTCCGCGTTAAAAGATTTCAGGTCGAACTTGAATTCCACCTGCGGGAAAGGATTGCCCTCGTCAAGAGAAACGGTTATATAGGAATCCGGGCCGAATTCCGGCGTGCCTTTTGTGCCCGCGGTATCCATACCTTTCAACGTGAAAAATGCGCTGGAAAATGAGCCCGTCCCCTTTTTGCCGGATTCGACGGTCTTAGCCTTCCACCTTGCGGAGGAAGAAAGCTCCACAAGCGCGACCTGAAGCTCGCCCTTCACCGTGCTGAAAACCTCGAAACCGACCGCATCCCCGTCCTTCAGGACCACGTTGATCTTCGTAAGCCCGTTTGAAATGCTCACGCCCTTTCCGCTGCCGCCCACCGCCACCTCCCCGAATGCGCATCCCGCGATCATAACGCACGCCGTTACCACTGCTGTTAATTTATGCATTTCCCCTCCAAAGAAAAATTTAAATAATTCACCACAGAGACACAGAGGCACAGAGAAATCTTCGGCTTTTACAAATGACTCATGACAAATGACTAATGACTATCTTTATTACCACGAAATCACGAAAGCACGAAATTAACCATAGAGAACACAGAGAAATATTTGTCTTTTAGTAATGACAAACGACTAATGACAAATGACTGCTTCTGAAACCACAGGTTAACACAGTTTTTGTCCCAAAGGGACTCCTTCGGAGTAACTCAGGACTTTACCTGAAAAATGCGTGAAAACGCCCTGTTTTTAACCCTTTGTCGTCGGTAACAGTTTTTAAATTCTTGCAAATTGGTATAGTTTTCATTCTTTTTTGCTCTGTTGATAATTATTATGGCAACTTATAAACAAATCTTCATATATGAATAGTTACTTTTT
>MNUP01000103.1 GCA_001871075.1 Candidatus Desantisbacteria bacterium CG1_02_49_89 | reverse complement strand
GCAAGCGGCGTGTACTTCTACGTTGTCACCAACACCACCGGGAACAAGCCTGCAACAGGCAAGTTTGTTTTAATAAGATAACGCGCGGGCAGGAAATAGTTAACAAGCTCACAAGTCACGTATTTACTAATACAAACGCATTAAGTAATTTGTTGTTGCGAGGAGTGAAACGACGAAGCAATCTCGGTTTTAACGACGAGATTGCCACACTCACTTCGTTCGTTCGCAATGACACTATCAGGTTATTTTATGCGTTTGTATTAGTAAGCTTGTCAGCTTGTAAGCTGCATTTATATACCCAATAGAAATAATTGATAACGGGAGGAAAACATGCATAGAAAAACTATCTGGTTTTTAATTTTGTCTTTGGTTGCCTTACACCTTACACTTTACACGTTACACGGATCCTGCGGCGGGCCCGGTACTACAGGCGCCGCGTTCCTTAAGGTGGGAGCCGGAGCAAGGGCTGTGGGAATGGGAGAGGCGTTCACTGCTGTGGCGGACGACGTGACCTCTATTTACTGGAACCCGGCCGGCCTGAACTCTATCACAAATATAGAGGCCAGCTTCACCTATAACATGTGGCTGCTGGATACCTCGCAGAGCTTTATCGCCTACGGGCAAAGGCTGACCCAGGAAAGCGTGCTTGGGGCGAGCGTGATATATCTTGGGTACGGGTCCATGACCTACATGACCGATGGCGGAGTTTCCGGAGCGGCATTTTCACCAGGCGACCTGGCAGTCGGCGTGGCATACGCGAGGCAGCTCAAGAACCTCAGCCTCGGCGCGACCGTAAAGATCATATACGAGACACTTGACCCGGCAGACGCCCAGGGAAGTTCGCTCGCGGTGGGATTTGACATAGGCGCGATATATTATCCCGAGAAACTGCCCAACCTTACCGCGGGAGTAGCCCTGCAAAACCTCGGCACCCCGCTTAAATTCGTTTCCGAGGCGCCGCTTCCGGCCGCGCTTAAGGCAGGCGTAAGCTACAAGGTCCTCGCGCAGGAGAACCTTGAAGGCTCCGTAATAGCTGACCTGATCGTTCCGTTTGACAACAAAATGGCGCTTCACGCCGGTATGGAGATATGGATACAGAAAATGTTCGCTGTAAGGGCCGGGTATAAGACGGATTCGATGATGGACATCAATCCGCTCGCGGGGTTTTGTTTCGGCGGCGGTTTCAAATGGCAGGATTATTGCGCGGACTTTTCGTATACGCCGGCAGGCGAGCTGGGCAATCCCATCAGGATAACAGTCGGGGCGAAGTTCTAACTCGCCCGCCCCGATGGCCATCGGGGCGAGGTCTCGCCCATTTTTAAATGGGCGGATGCATCGTGCATCGCAAAACACAAATCCCTCTCGATCCCCCTTTAAAAATCCCGGTTTCATATATACGGGATCCCGTATACGAATGTATCGGGAGGGGGATAAAGGGGGATTTTTTATGCGCAGGAAAATTTAGGAGAAAATATGCCTGAAAGAATTTATGGAAAAAGGGAACTGGAATTGCTGGAACAGGTTCTTATGTCCGGGAACCTGGGCGCTCTGGGAGGGAAGTTCACTCCTGAGTTTGAGGAAAAATTCGCGAAAATGACTGGGACAAGATACGCGGTGGCGATGAACTCAGCTATGAGCGTTCTGCATTCAAGCGTGATCTGCGCGGTCGCGGGCGCCGGGGACGAGGTTATCTGCGACCCTGTTTTCATATTCGGGGCAATGGCAGCGCTTTACAATAACGCCATCCCGAAGTTCGCGGACATAGATCCTGCCAGCTACGCGATGGACCCCGGCAAGCTGGAAGAAGCAATAACTGAAAGGACAAAGGCGGTTATAGTAACACATCCGTGGGGTTTTCCAGCGCAGATGGACCACATTGTCGAAATAGCGCACAGGCACAGCATTCTTGTTATCGAAGACTGCGCGCATGCAATACTTGCTTCCTATAAAGACAGGTATGCCGGAGCCTGGGGCGATATCGGTTCTTTCAGTTTCCAGGCGAGCAAGCAGATGTCCCTGGGCGACGGCGGGATCGCAACAACGAACAGCGAAGAATTCGCAAAGCAGCTGGACCTGAACGCAGGCGCTCCGACTTTTCACTCGATCGGTCACGGCCTGCACTACAATTTCAGGATGAACGAGCTGACTTCCGCTGTAGGAATCGCCCAGCTGGAAAGACTGCCTGACCTTATAGAAGGCTTAAAAAAGAACGCGAAATATTATGATGAAGCAGTCAGGGGCTGCAAATGGCTGAGACCCCAGATCGCTTCCGGCGCGGTTTCCACATATCATTACTGGGCTGCGACATTTGAGGGCGAAGAATTTGGAATAAGCCTTGACAGGTTCAGAGAAGCCGCGAAAGAAGCCGGGTTCTGGTCGTTGAATATTGGATATACCCGGATGCCCGCGTATAAACATCCCGTCATAAAAGAAAGGCTTGCCCACGCGTTCCTTTGCGGGGATCACAGGGATAAAATTGAATATCCTGACGGGCTTTGCCCTGTTGCGGAAAGGATCATTCCCAGAATGGTCCTTTTTTACACTTTGCAGCCCGAAGAAAAAGCAAGGGAAGAGGCAGATAAGCTGCGTGGCCTTATACGCACACTTGAAGAATAAATAGAATTATGAATTATGAGTTATTAGTTATGAATCAAAAACAAGGATTTAATTGTCCCAAAGGGACCCCTTCGGGGTAACTCAGGGCTTTAGCCCTGATTCATAACTTTGCCCTTCGGGCAACATTCTCGATAGTTTTACTGAATGCTTTCGAATTCCATAACTCATAATTTATTTTCAAAGGAGCAATGATGGTGACCGATAAGAACGTGGCGTACCTGGGAGTGATCGACCCGGACCATATCCCCGGAGACATGGATGAGATAAAGGCCGCGGGCTGCACATCCATAACCCTGACCGTCAACGAGATGGACTGGTGGTATTACCGCACCGCGAGAAAGGCCGCCGTGAAAGAGGCGCGCGAAAGGGGAATAAAGGTGTACCTGGATTTCCACGGGTTCGGCATATTCGCCTCACCCATACCAAGCGCTGTTTATCCAATGTATAACCCGGATAAGACCCAGGTTTTCACGGATGGCAGGCGCACGGAAAAAGCCTGTCCGAACGACGCCGGTTTCGAAACATGGTTTAAGGATATAGCCAAACAGGTGATAGAGGAATTCAGGCCGGACGGCATTTTCTGGGACGAACCCGCGTTTTCTCCCTGCGATACGTACCCGAAAGCATGGGCGTGCTTCTGCAAAAACTGCCAGGAGAAATTCAAATCCGCCTTCGGCAAACCGATGCCGAAGGAGCTTACGGATGAGGTGCAGAAATTCAGGCAGGATTCTTTGCTTGAGTTCCTGACAAGGCTTCTTAAATTCGGCAAGGAAGCAGGCGGCAAGACATCTATACTTTGCATGATGCCCTGGTCAAGGGGAACAAATTCGAACAGGGGATGGTACGGGATCCTGGACTGGGAGCCGTTCATACAGATCCCTGAAATGGATGTATTCGCGACTGACCCGTACTGGATACACGGAGGGGGCTGGAACTATTTCACGGATAACACAAGGGAGGCGGTTGAACTGTGCGGGAAATACAAAAAGCCCTGCCAGCTTTGGGTGCAGGCAGTCTGGATAAAGCCGGGGAAAGAACCGGAGGTAAAAAGGACGATCCTTGAGGCAGCGAAAATGGGCGCTGATATGATAGCGGTCTGGTCTTACAAAGCGGAGCCGGGGGCGCACGTTCTGGATTTCGGGGGCGATCACAAGCTTGTGTGGCAGATGGTCAAGGACGCCTTTGCGCAAATATAAAAACAGTCCACTGTCCACAGTCGACGGTCCACAGTAGTTTGCAAAGTTTATATAGTTTACAGAGTTTACATAGTTTAAAATCCGTGTAAATCTGTGTTAATCCGTGGTTACAAAGGCAGTCGTTTTGTCAATAGTCATTTGCAAAAGTCGAATATTTCTCTGTGTCTCCGTGCCTCAGTGGTGATCCTTTCTTTTACTTTCAGCTTTGAGCTTTCAGCTTTCAGCTGATCTGCCGGGGAACGGCAGGCCGAACATCCGGCACAGGCTTGAGTCTGTGTAGTACATCGCGCGGCAGTCGTCCTCGTTGTAGTCAATGGTTTTCCGGATAGCCCCTTCATCGCCGTTTAAGTAGTCCCAGTAAAGCACCATTGATTCAAGCGCGTCCACTTCCTCCTGCCTCCACTTGAACCCAAGGAAAGGGGCGACCTGCTTGATCGAGTAGTTTGGAACCGGCATGTAGATCTGGTGTTTTATCACTTCTTTCAGGTCTATGCAGGACTGCCTGATCGCGCCTAATCCCTTTGAAAGGTCCGGGCAGCGCTGCGCGACCTCATCCATGACCCTTACCTCATAGTCACTCCAGTGAAAAATACAGACGTCTTTTGGGTCCCCCACGTAATCAATGAAAGAGCGGAAAATATCCGTTTCTTTTTCCGCGCCCTTCGCGAGGAAATAAACGAAATTATCCTGTTCTGCGTCCCACAGGCCTATCAGGTAGCAGTGTTTTTTATCCTGGGGGTCAAGGTCAGCATCCGCGTCAGCGTCATTACTGAAGATCTCGCCGGACGTTTCAAAGTCAAGGTAGAGGTGGCGGGCCTTGCGTGGGAATCCGACTTCTGTTCCCGGAGGCGTTATCGGTTTTCCCGCCCTGTATGCCTGCGCGTGGTAATACAGCGAGGTGCCCAGCTTCTCCTCGAATTTCTGCTTCAGCTCGTCAAGGGAGAACTTGTACAGGCCGTCTATGCGGTTCGCGCCCAGTTCCGACCTTATTTTTTCTCTTGTTGCCCCGCCGACATCGGGAAGCAGGGTCAGGTCCATGTTTTCGTCAAGGGTCCTGTTCGCGTAAACGCGCCACGGCGGGTTCACCTTGTCCGGCCCGTAAGGTTCGGGCTTTGACTTTCCGTCCCTAATATCCCTCCAGTACGAGATCAGCTCATCCAGGCGCTTCGAGTAATCCTCGTAATGCACGACCTCTTCTTTTTTCCTGAGGACTAAGGACATCTGAAAAGGGGTGTAGCCCTGAAGTTTCCCAAGCATCCTGTTGTAGAGCGCCGCCTGCATCGACTGGTGATCCCTCAGGGCGAAAGACATCTTTATTTCCTTGATCTGGTAGTGGAACGGGCCCAGGTCTGAAGACGCGTCGTCCCGCCTG
>MNUP01000016.1 GCA_001871075.1 Candidatus Desantisbacteria bacterium CG1_02_49_89 | reverse complement strand
ATACGCCGGGGAAAAATATTTCTGCCTGGAAAACAGGAACAAACGAGATCATAGTGTGGTGTCTCTAACAGATCTTTACATTTGGGCTGTCATTGCGAGGAGTGTTAACGACGAAGCAATCTCGACCTAAAAATCGAGATTGCCACGCTCCCTTTGGTCGCTCGCAATGACAACTCAAAGCAGAATCAAATGTCAAGGGATTTATGTAACACCACAATAGTTTCTTTTACCTTGCCTGGCAGAAGGTTGATGTATGTAGAACAGGATATAACCGGGCCCAGAAGGCCGCTTGTTGATCTCATTGACCCAAGCGGGACCGGGAACAAGACATACCAGAGCAATTTTAACCTCGCTTTCTACTCGACAACCAGTGATACGCAGGTTAGCGTGGATTCCACCACCTACAGCAGGAACCCCGGTATGGCAGGAGCAACAACAGTTGATTCAGGGACAGGATACTACACTGCTACCGACTACTGGCTTGGAACAGGGTCAGGGCTGAAATGTCTTTACGTTACCGCAACAGATTCGGCTTTTGGGACGGCAAATACGGGCCTGGTGGGCACGGATTCTATAATCATTGATACAGGCACACCTGCTACGAGTGAATATAATATAAATACCTCTGCTACCTACGTTAACACAACGACCCTCCGTATCAATATTAAAGCGGCAGACTACTACAGTGACGCGGGACAATACCAGGCTGCAGCCGATACTTACCCCGGGACGCTTTACCAAATGTGGATACAGGAAGACGGGGGTGCTTGGAGTAATTGGACTATCAACGCAAGTACTTATAATACACAGGTTCAATGGGTGATGCAGACTCCAGAGCAGGGTATAGTGAACCTTAACTGCTGGTTTTCAGATTTTTCTCCTATGACAAACTGGTATAATGTTTGGGATGACATCATTGTCGACACAGAGCCGCCTTCCGGTTTTATGTCAATTTGGGGAAGGAACGGATATTTTGACGCAGGATGGGCCGGCGGGCCTTACTGGGATTCAGAAACAGTCACTCTATATTTCACCGCGGCTGACAACTATATAGTTGATACGATAGTCATAAGCAACAACAAGGATTTCACGACCGCCGAAACAATTGACAACCAGAATACCTATGCCTGGCACACTTCCGGCGCAACAGAGACAAAGATCGTGTACGTCAAGTACATTGACGGGGCCGGGAACGGATACGTGTGCACCGACGACATTACCATAGATACGACTTTCCCTTCTATATTCTGGACATCGGTCTATGACGCCGACTCAACGACGTATGACCTTAATCCGGACGTTATTTCAGATACTATGGATTACACAAACTCGCCTAATGTTATCCTTGATATTGACGGCGCTGATACACTCATTGAATCGTATTATGCTTTTTCAAACTGCGATTCCATGACCTGGAGCGAAACAAACTGGGACCCTGCAAATTGGAACTGGAGTTCTGTTGTGCAGGGCGGGCCAAACAAGACAACGTTTGACCTGAGCTGGGGTGCAAGCGCCCCGCCCCTTGTGCAGGGAGAGAGAAAAGTAACGTTTGAGCTCGGCGATGTAGCGAATAACGCAACTCTCACACAGGACACGATATACCTTGACTGGTTCAATCCTTCCTACTGCACTATGACGATAAACGCCGGCGCTGAATGGACGAATACCTCAGTGGTGGAAGTGAGCTTCGGCTCGCAGGACGAGAACTTCATAAAGTGGATAGTGCTCTCGGAGACGGACGCATTCTCGCCTTCGTATAAAACACTGCAATACTATGCGCCTACCGTTTCGGAAACAACGCTTTACACGATAGAGACCGGCCAGGGCACCAAGACCATCTGGCTTTATTCTATGGATGCTGCGGGGAACGGCGGGCCCGGCGCAAGCTGGACTTTTGACAGCATCAAGTTGGACACAGAGCCGCCTTCCGGGTCGGTTGCGTTCATGGGGATAGACTACGCGTTCCAGGCTCCGTTCGCCGGCGGGACCTACTGGAATTCAAACGACGTAACCGTGAGTTTCAGCCCTGTTGACAACTTCCAGGTGGATACTATAGTTATAAGCAACTATATTGATTTCTCTTCGGAAGTCAATACCATCCCCAACCAGCCCACGTATCCCTGGACTACAACGCCCCCGGGCCAGGGCGTAAGAACCGTTTACGTGAAATACATTGACCCCTGCGGGAACCAGTCCATAACGCTCAGCGATACGATAACCATAGACACTGAGCCGCCGCAGGACCTTGCCATAACCGTTTACGACGCAAGCGGCATGTTCGATCCGTACAATCCGGCATTGACTTCCGATACCTTCACTTACACCAACCAGGAAACTGTCACTGTCCACGCCACCGCGACCGACAATATTTCCGGAGTATCAGGCTGGGCGTCCTCAAACACCGAGACTTACGATGAGATACATAACTACTGGTTCGGGACAAACTGGGTCTCCGGCGATAATTCAATGACGTTCAACCTGACCTATCCCGGCGCTGAAACGTTCCCGTTCGGCGAAGGCGAGAGAAGGGTCTATGGCGGAGTTGTTGACAACGCCAACAATACCAATTTCACTACGGGCGACACCATCATCGTTGACACAGAACCCCCTGCGTCCTGCTCAGCGGTCATTAATGACGGTAGCGAATATACAAATAACACGCTTTTCAAGCTGAACATATCCGCGACAGACAATTACGCTGTTGGCTGGGCGCTCGCGTCAGAGACTGACGTTTTCAACCCCGCCTGGTACCTTGGCAACTATAACGCTCCTGTTGTGGACGGGGACACGCACTGGCTTACCATAATATCAGGCCAGGGTACGAAGACCATCTACGTTTACTTTGCAGACCGGGCAGGCAACGGCGGCCCGCTGTACGGGCCAACGGTAGTTTCAGACACGGTTATTCTGGACACAGAGCCGCCAAACGGCACGGTAAATGTGAACGGTTCATGGTATGCGGAATACTGCAACTCAAATAATGTCAATCTCACCCTGAACGCGTGGGACAACCTTTCGCCGGTTGACACGATGGTTATAAGCAACTACGTTGATTTCTCTGACGGCATCACGGTCCCTTATAATCCTAATTATAACGGATGGGTGACCATCACAGGCCAGGGCACAAGGACTGTGTACGTGAATTTTATTGAGAGGGCAGGGAACAATTTAACGGTTTATGACACCATTGTCATCGACACAGAACCGCCGCAAAACGCCGGGCTGGCGCCGTATGACCCGGATGGAAGTATCCCGCCTGGAAGCCCCGTCCCGCTCGGAATTTCAGACACCTATATCTATACCAACACTCAGGTAATAGGAGTTGAGCTTCAGGTGACTGATAACTTCGGCATCGGCGGAATATGGATAGAGGCTGACGCCGGGGCTGCTTCCCAGTGGTATTCGCCGCCTTTCGGAAATACGGTGACTTTTGACCTGGCTGCGGCATACGCCCAGGGCACAAAAAATATCCAAATCTGGTATTATGATTATGCAGCCAACGCGGTCGTGACGCAGGTTGAGACTATTATAGTTGATTTTGAGCTCCCGGTCGTGTCGCAGGTGATTATAAACACCGGCGACCTGTATACAAGGTTCAGCGACGTCTCGGTTTACTACGACGGGACCGACAACTTTGAACTGGGCTGGGTCGCGATACTGACCAGCATTAACACCGACCCGGATGTTGTTGTTGAATACAACGATACCAACTCAGTAAGCGACAGCCATTACCCGATCTCGTTCGGCCCGACTGAAGGCGAAACACAGATTATAGTTGCGTTCATTGACCGGGCCGGCAATGGTCCGTTCTCAGGGCCTCCTTCAACTGCGTTTAATACCGACACCATCATTATCGACAAGACAGCTCCGTACGGCTCGTGGCTGATGCTTGCCAACGGCGAAACGTTCATTGGCTCAAGCTTGACGACCGTGGATTTCGCGGGAGCGGACACCTGGTGGATAGATTATGTGCTCCTGTCCAACACCTCTGCTTTCACCTTCCCGGCGCAGCTCAACCCGTGGTCCAACAGCATAAACATGAATGATTTCGGGTGGACCCTTGACGGTGTGGACACGCAGTCCATTTACCTGAGATACTACGACGGCGCGGGCAATACGCGCACGTATACTGATTCCATAATAGTTGACGTGAGCCCGCCGTATAACGACCAGCTTGTGATCAACACAGGCGCGCTGTTCACCAGCACTCCGAACGTCTTCCTGACAACTATTTCCGCGCTTGACACCCAGTCAGGGGTTGAAACATTCGTAAGAAGCCTGGATCCTGATTTCGCGACCGCGGAAACCTACGCCTACATCCCGGGAATGATCCAGCCGTTCTACCTGGGTCCGGAAGACGAGACGATAACGGTTTACGCCGCGTTCATTGACCATGTCGGCAACCGCAGCACCACCACCGATACCATCAACGTTGACCTTACAGCGCCGTTCAACGGCAGCATTATCATAAACAGCAACGCTGAATTCACGAACACCAGCACGGTCGCGCTTGACATTTCAGCACTGGATTCGCAGTCAGGGCTTAACCTGATGGTGATCAGCAACTCTCCCACGTTCGAGGCTGAAGTAGAGACCCGCGCTTACAGCGAAGCTCCGCAAGCCTGGATCCTGTATCCGGGTGAAGGACTGAGGATCGTTTACGTCAAATTCATTGATAATGTCGGCAACGTGTCCGGAACCTGGCAGGATACCATTAACATAGACATGGTCCCGCCTGTCGGAACCGTCATTATCAACAACGGGGATACCTATACAGCGAGAAACACGGTCACACTCGGTCTTGCCGCAACGGACGGGATGTCGCCGATAGACACGGTTGTCATAAGCAACTATCCTGATTTCATGCCCGCCAACACCTACACGATACCTGAAAGCTCTTCCTTATATAATAGCACCACTATCTGGATACTGATACCCGGAGACCTGGTCAGGACAGCGTACGTGAAGTACTTTGACAGGCCCGGCAACAGCTCTACCTGCACTGACAGCATAGAGATCGACATCACGCCGCCTGTAGGGACCGTTTTGATAGACACCGGCGCGGTGTTCACTGATACGTTCACCGTCGCGCTGAACCTGACGGTCATGGATACACAGAGCGGGACATACAAGATATGGGTCAGCAACGACAGCTTTGTTTCAAGCATAGAGACGTTCCCACTTAGTGACGGCAGCTCTCAGATGTCCTGGAAGCTGTTCATGACAGACGACACAAAGACAGTGTGGGTGCAGTTCTACGACAATGTGGACAATTTCGCCAACTTCACGGACAGCATCCGCGTTGACATAACCCCGCCGTCCGGCAGCGTGCTTATAAACAGCGGCGCGGAATACAGCAATACCTACACGGTTGTCCTGAATTTCAGCAGAATAGAGACGCAGTCCGGGATAAAGGAGATCCAGGTTTCCAACGACGAGTTCTGGTCAAGTTTTGAGACCTATACTAGCATCGCTTCTGTGCCGTGGACACTGTATGGAGTCGCTGACGGCGTAAGGACTGTCTGGGTAAAATACATAGACGAAATGGACTGGGCCTCAACGGTGATGACAGACACGATAGTGATCGACACGTATCCGCCGGTCGGCTCAATGAACATAAATGACAACCAGCTTTTCGCGAATTCCAACACCGTGACCCTGTGGCTGAACGCGACAGATAATAATAAGGTATATAATGTATTAGTGAGCAATGACAGCTTTGCCACTACTGCATCTCTGCCTTACGCGTCCCGGGTCCAGTGGAACGCGGGAGCAGGGGATGAGACAAAGACCGTCCAGGTGAAGTTCCAGGACGGCGCGGGATGGATATCCGGCGAATACAGCGATTCGATATATCTTGACCTCGCGAATCCTTCCGGTACAGTTACAATTAATGAGGGAGACCTCATAAATAGCTTGAATATCAACCTGACGCTTGCAGCTTCAGATACGCAGACCCCTGTGGATACTATGGTCATAGGCGACGGCGCTAATACCGCTGTTTACGCATACGCCGCAGCGCTTCCGTGGACCTTCGCATCCGACGGCAGCAAGACAATAACAGCCTCGTTCCTTGACAGGGCGGGTAATTCCACCCAGGCAACAGATAACGTGATGGTTGACCTCACTCCTCCTTCAGCTTCTGTTTCGATAGACGAGGGAACGATCTACAACGGCCTGACGATCAACCTCACGCTTGCTTCGGCTGACACGCAGTCAGTTGTTGATACCATGGTTATTGCGGACGGCGCAGCGGTGAACACCTACGCTTACGCTCCTGCGCAGGCATGGACATTCGCAACAGGCGGCAATAAGACTGTTACGGTTGTATTCATCGACCGCGCCGGCAACATTTCCCCGGCTGCCTCAGACACCATCCTTGTGGACCTTAACCTTCCTTCAGGCACAGTTTCCATAAATCAGGGAGACCTGCACAACAGCCTGACCGTTAACCTCACGCTGAGCGCGTCCGATACCCAGACATACGTTGACACAATGGTAATCACCGACGGTTCGGCGACAAGCACAGAACCTTACGCCACAAGCAAGACGTGGACGTTCGCATCCGACGGCAGCAAGACGATAACGGCCAGGTTCATTGACAGCACCGGTAACGTTTCAGCCGGGGCTACGGATACGACGGTCATTGATATTACTCCGCCAACGGCAGGCGTTTCGATCAACCAGGGCCATCTCTACTACGGGCATCTTATTGGTCTTACTCTTGCTTCTGCGGACACCCAGGTTACCGTGGACTGGATGGTTATCTCTGACGGCGAAAACGTGAACACCTACGCGTACGCAACCAGCAAGTCCTGGGCATTCGTAAGCGACGGGAACAAGACCGTAACAGTGAAATTCATCGACAAGGCCGGTAATTCTTCCGCGGCTGCCTCAGACACGACAGTGATAGATGTTATGCCTCCTTTCGGGACGGTCAGCATTGACGAAGGCGATATTTACAGCGGCGGCCTGACGGTAAATCTTACCATCAGCGCGGATGACACACAGGTCCCTGTTGACACAATGGTTATCTATGACGGGACTGCCACAGGCACGTTCGCGTACGCGACTTCGCACGCATGGACTTTCGCAAAGGACGGAAATAAGAGCGTTTATGCCAGGTTCATCGACAGGGCGGGCAACAAGTCGGATACCGCTTCGGATGCCGTGCTGATTGACCTTACTCCTCCTTCAGGGAGCGTGTCATTTATTGAAGGCACGATTTTCGGAAGCCTTAGCGTGAACCTCGCGATATCCGCGGCTGATACCCAGCTTACGGTTGACACCATGGTCCTGACCGACGGGGTCACTACAAGCACCGAACCTTACGCGATAAGCAGGGCATGGGTGTTCGGTTCAGACGGCAGCAAGACCATAAATGCGAAATTCATCGACAACGCGGGCAACGCGTCCGGATGGTTCACCGACAATATCGAGATAGACCTTACGCCTCCTTCGGGATCGGTCGTCATAGACCAGAAGCCGATTTACGCCAGCCGCACGGTCAGCCTTAGCATAACTGCTGCGGACACGCAGACCTCGGTAGACACGATGGTTGTTTCGGACGGGACCGCGACCAGCACCTCCGCTTATTCGCCAACCAAAGCGTGGACATTTGTTTCCGACGGCAACCAGACCGTGAACGTCAGCTTCATTGACCACGTCGGGAATGTTTCATCCCAGTTCTCGGATAACATAACGATCGACCTTACCCCGCCTTCAGGCTCGGTATCAATTGATGAAGGCATTCTGTATAACGGCCTTACGGTCAACCTCACGCTTGCCTCAGCTGACACGCAGTCAGCGGTCACCACAATGATGATCATGGACGGCGTGAACGGCAGCACTCTGCCATTCGCGGCAGCCGCTCCTTGGACATTCGCCAGCGACGGCAACAAGACCGTGTCCGTAAGGTTCATTGACGCGGCAGGCAACCTGTCTGTCTGGTATTCAGCGGCAACAACAATAGACCTCACGCCTCCTTCGGGAACCATTGGTATAGACGAAGGAGACCTGCACGGCGACATGGCGGTCAGCCTGACCATCAGCGCGTATGACACGCAGGTTTCAGTGAACAGCATGATCATAGGCGACGGCGAGAACACAAGCGTGCTCGCGTACGCCGCTACCCAGCCATGGGCATTCACGTCCGACGGGACAAAGAGGGTCAGTGTGCAGTTCACGGACGACGCGGGCAACACGTCCAAGCAGTTCGCCGATAACATAGTTATCGACATGACCCCTCCCTCGGGAACTGTTTCGATCGACCAGAAGCCGCTGTATAATAACAGGACCGTGAGCACGGTGATATCGGCTGTGGATACGCAGTGCGCGATAGACAGCATGGTAATATCCGACGGTACTAATACGAGTACCTGCGCTTACGCCGCTTCAAAGACCTGGACGTTCGCAACCGACGGCAACAATACACTGAGTGTCAGGTTCATAGATCATATCGGGAATGTATCCGGAGTGTTCACCGACAACATACTTATTGACCTTACTCCTCCTTCCGGGACGGTCACGATCGACGAGGGCAAGATTTGCAACAATCTTAACGTCAACCTTACGATCGCCGCTGCAGACACGCAGAGCGCCATTACCACGATGATAATCAGTGACGGGGTTACCACGAACACCTACGCTTTCGGCCCGGCTGTGGCATGGGCTATCTATTCCGAAGGGAACAAGACCGTGTCCGTAAGGTTCATTGACGCGGCAGGCAACGTCTCCAGATCGTTCTCGGATACGACCTTTATAGACATCACTCCTCCGTCCGGGACGGTAGCTATAGACCAGGGCATCCTGCATAACAGCAGGACCATTACGATGGCGCTCAGCGCTTCAGATGCGCTGGTTTCCGTTGATACAATGGTCATAGACGACGGCACCAATGTTAACACTATGCCGTATGCAACAGCAATAGGATGGACATTTGATGCCGACGGCGTCAACGTGATCAACGCCAGGTTCCTGGACAAGGCGGGCAACGTTTCCGCAAACGCGTCGGACAGCATCCTTATAGACATCACGCCTCCGTCCGGCACAGTGGTAATTGACGAGGACTTGTTCCTTAACAAGATGAGCATTAACCTGACGCTCAACGCTGCGGATACGCAGGTAGCGGTTGACGCCATGGTCATAACCGACGGGGTGTCCACCAGCACCAGCGCTTACGCAACGAGCAAGGCGTGGACGTTCACATACGACGGCAACAGGATGATCCAGGTGTGGTTCATTGATCATGCCGGAAACATTTCCGCGCAGGCGACGGATAATATCCTTATAGACGTCACCAATCCTTCAGGTTCGGTGTCCATAAACGAAGGCGTGCTGTTCAACAGCCTTACCGTCAACCTGACGCTCAACGCTGCGGATACGGAATCTCTTGTTGACACCATGGTCATTTCCGACGGTGTGAACACGGAGACCTCCGCGCTTGCAGGCGCAAAGGTATGGACATTCGTTTCTGACGGCGTGAAGACGGTTACCGCAAGGTTCATAGACCGTCCCGGCAATATCTCGCCGGTTTATTCCGACACGATACTCATTGACGTAACTTCACCTTCGGGTTCAGTGGTTATAGATACAGGCGCCAATTACACGGAAAACTGGACCGTGAGCATAGCGCTTTCGGCTTCAGACGCGCTTACCAGCGTTGATACGGTTGTGATAAGCGAAGGCGGGGTAGATAATACTTCCGCTTACACGCCGGGCAGCAGGGCGCTTGTGCTTTCCGCGGGCGATGACCTGAAGACGGTTACGGTAAGATATATAGATAAGGTAGGTAATTCGGTCACTGCCACGGATACGATAGTCATAGACGTGGCTTATCCTGACGGAGCGTTCGCTCTTAATGCAGGGTTCGACTATGTCAACAGCATAAACGTGATCGTGAATATTTACGCGGTGGACACGCAGTCCGGCATCGCGCAGGTGATGCTTTCCAACGACAACCTTAACTTTGTAGCCAGGGCTTACGATCCTGCCGGCATCGTGTGGACGCTGCCTAATACCGGTGACGGTGAAAGGTACGTTTACGCGAAATACTTTGACGCGCTGGGCCATGTCTCGCCTGTGAGGAGCGACACCATAGTGGTTGACCTTACTCCTCCGTCCGGAAGCGTGAAGATAAACAACGGGGACCAGTACGTGAACACCTACACGGTAACGCTGAACTTCAGCTCTGTCGACACCCAGGCAGGCAACGGCCAGATCGCGGTATCGAATGACAACTTCAGCACTGTGAATACGATCGCCTACGTGACAAGCGCGAACTGGGTACTCTCGCAGAACGTGCTTGACGGAATCAAGACCGTGTGGGTGAAGTTCATAGATGCGTGCGGCAACATTTCGGACGCGAAGAGCGATACCATAATGATAACCGGTATAGCGCAGGTGGGAGTCGTTACGGTCCCGAATACTGTGCCCTCAAGCGGCAATACCTGGACGATGTCGCTCACCGTTCAGAATATAGGTATGAAGAACGTCACGATCGACACGGCGACAAGCTGCGTGGTGTTCACGATGGATGGCGAGGACATAAGCTCCGAGTTCACGGTCACCAAGCCCAACCCGCTTGGCCTTGCGCCCGGCAACTTAGGCGCTTCGACGTTCACCGTCACAAAGACGACCAATAGGACAGGCAGGATGACCGTTGACATTTTTGTCGGCGCGAAGGACGACAAGGGCCCGGCTCTCGGAGTGCACCTGGCAAGGACCATTGATGTGTTCAGCCCGGCCAACGAGGACAGGTCTTACACGCTGATGAACGAGTTCGGAGATACGATAGTAGAACTTAATATACCCGCAGGCAGCCTGACAGAACCCGCCAGTATAGTGATCGCGTTCATGACTATAAACGATTCGATCTGCGAAGCGAACACGTGGGCTCTTATAAACGGCCAGTACGCGGGCATCAGCGAGCTGAACGGCAGGATAGTGAGCATAAGGGCTGTAAGGGTCAGCGATACTTCCACTGACGTAACCCTGAACAATACCAGCGCCGTGAGGATAACGATTTCCTACGCGGGCGTGTGGCTTGGCTTGGAAAACCCGTCGAACCTGCGCGTATTCGTGCTTAACGGCAGGACATGGGAGCTTGTGGCAGGCGCGGTGCAGGTTGACTTAGTGAACAGGACGGTCACTGTGACAGTGAGCCACTTCTCCGTGTACAGGCTGATGATATTCAGGCCTTACCAGGCTGGTAGTGATCTGAGCGGTGTATTGGTGTTCCCGAACCCGTATATACCCGCACAAGCCGTGGGAGGAACCGTTAAGTTTAATCATCTGACAAAACTGGCAACCATCAGGATTTACAATTCTGTCGGCGAGTTCATAAAAGAGGTTGCAGTTGATGATCCTAACGGAGAGGCAAGCTGGAATGGCAAGAACGCCTCTGGCGTTGATGTGGCTCCGGGTATTTACATCTACGTTATTACAAACCCGTCAGGCAACAGGACGACCGGTAAGATAGGGCTTATACGATAATACAAAATACCAGATCCTGGATGCTGCCGCCCACATGGCCTATGCCTGGGCGAGCCTCGCCCTAAGGTTTCAGGGCGGGGATCCCGGATGTTAGATCAAGGTTGACGCTTTTTATGTCATTGCGACCCGCCAATATTTGTGGCGGGGAAGCAATCCCGTCTTAAAAACGAGATTGTCCCGAGGGGATCCCCCAAAGGGATCCCATTGGGACCTTTGGGACATCCAGGATCCAGTATCTAGGATCAGTATTATGGATTTATATTAACACGGGAGGACAAAATGAAAATATTTGCAAAAATAACTGCACTGCTGCTGGTAGCGGCAGTGTGCGTAGCGCCTGCGTTCGCCGGTGAGCAAGACAAGGGCACGGCAGGATTACAGTTCCTTAAAATGGAAGCCGGAGCAAGGCCTGTTGCTATGGGAAGCGCTTTTGTCGCGGCGGCAGACGATATCAACGCGTCCTACTGGAATCCCGCAGGGCTTATCGAGATCGATAACAAGCAGGTTACTTTCATGCACAACGTCTGGGTAGAGGGAATAAGTGCGGAGTATCTCGCGTATGCCCAGCCTGTTGAAAGGATCAAGACCGTAAAGATCGCTGACGGCAAGGGAAATATCAGGAGTGAGGACAGAAAAGAGAAGATCCTTGCTTTCGGCGCGAATTTCACCTATACCGGCTACGGAAGCATACCAAAGACCCTGGAAACAGCGGGAGGCCTTTACGGCGGGCAGGACGGGACATTCACTGCCACGGATTACGCGATCGGCATTTCAGCCGCCTCAAAACTGCTGACCTCGGGAAGCATAGGCCTGACTGTCAAGATGGTTTCTTCGACCATAGGCGACTATTCGGCTTTCGGCGCGGCTCTTGATTTCGGGATCATATATACCATCAATGATTACCTCAAGGCCGGGTTCATGCTCCAGAATTTCGGCACGACCTTCAGGTACCTGGCGGATGGGGCGAACGTGATGTTCCCTTCAAACATAAAAGCAGGGGTTGCGTGCAAGATACTCAATACCAAGGAACACGCGCTCATGTGCCTGTTTGACGTGAACGCGATGACTGATAACGTGACCTCTGTGAATGCCGGCGTTGAATACACTTTTAACAACATGATATCCGCAAGGGTCGGCTACAAGGGTTCTGAGCCAGCCGGCATCACGTTCGGGGGCGGAGCGCAGTTCCTGAATTACCTTGTGGATTACGCGTTTGTCCCGTTCGGGGACCTCGGCACAACGCACAGGATCTCCATAACCGCGAAGTTTTAAGGATATGAAAACAAAAGGGCTGCCGCCTGCGGCGGTAGCCCTTTTTTTTATTGACAATTAATATATTTATGGTATAATAATAAAATTGATATATTGGTATATGGAATAATATATGGAATTGGTCACGTTAATCATTTTTTTATTTGTATTGGCAGTTCTCATTATTTTTTTTGCGGTTATCCTGCGCAGTTCAGGCAGGATCAATGACCTTGCCGGAAAAGTAGGGGAAATGACAGGAGCCAGGGAAGAGATCCTGACCCTGCGCAAGGAAATGAGCGACAGGCTTTCAGACGTTGCCGGCACAAGCCGGGCTTCCAACCAGGTGATGGCCGACGTTCAGAAAGACCTGGGCGCCATGAAAGAAGCCACAAAAAGGGTGGAAGAGCTTGGCAAGGGTCTGTCCGACCTGCAGCAGATCTTGAGCCCGCCCAAACTGAGGGGAAACCTCGGCGAGCTGTTCCTCGAGGAACTGCTTTCCCAGGTCCTGCCCGGCGCTTACGAAATGCAGCACAGGTTTAAGACGGGCGACGTTGTGGATGCGGTCATAAAAGCGGGGAACAGGTTCGTGCCTGTGGACGCGAAATTCCCGCTTGAAAATTTCAAAAGGGTCGTTGAAAGCCGGACAGAGGACGAAAGGCTTTCCTGCAGGAAAAAATTCCTCAGCGACGTAAAAAAACACGTAGACGATATAGCGGAAAAATACATACTTCCCGACGAGGGAACGTATGATTTCGCGATGATGTATATACCCGCGGAGAACGTGTATTACGAGAGCATAACAAGGGATGAAATGCCGGGGGAGGACAAGGGGATCTTCCCTTACGCGATAAGCAGGAAGGTGATCCCGGTCTCTCCCAACAGCTTTTACGCCTACCTGCAGGTGATAGCGCTTGGCCTGAAGGGAATGACGCTTGAGAAGAGCGCGCAGCAGGTCCTGCAGAACCTTTCACGGCTGGAAGGGGACCTGAAAAGGTTCAGGGAGGATTTCGAGGTGCTGGGAAGGCACCTGAAAGACGCCCAGGGCAAATACTCCGACGGTGAACGCAGGCTGGGCCGCATTGAGGACAAGCTGGGAAGCATGGAAAAGCCGCAGCTTGAGCAAGCTGAAAGCTCAAAGCTGAAAGCTGAAAGTTAAAACCCGGAATACAACGTAGCTGCAGGGCTTGCCCTGCTATTAGTTAAAAGAATTAAATCGCTGTAATCGGATTTATTTTATCGCCGAAATCAGGAATACACATGAAAGAGAAAAACGAGCCTGAGCAAATATCAACCTGGGGAAAAGAAGATACCAGCGTGGGAACCAAGCGCGAGGCCGCGCCGAAAATATTTGAGGAAGGTTTCACGTGGTACGCGGTAATAGGGGCATTTTTCGTGGGTTTCATAATGATGCCCGCGTCCATATATCTCGGGCTCCTGATAGGCGGCGGGATAGGTTCTGCCGCGCAATGGGTGACCATCATCCTGTTCATGGAAATTGTGCGAAGGTCATTCGGCAAAATGAAGAAACAGGAAATATATATTCTTTATTACATCGCAGGCGGGCTTGTGGGAGGGGGCCCGTTCGCGGGTTTTATATGGAACCAGTACCTTCTCCAGTCGCCTGCCGCATACGGGTTCGGCATTGTTGAATATCTGAAAGCAGAGGGTGTAAGATGGATCGCTCCTTTCCCCGGCTCTGAATCGTATGCCGCAAGGACTTTTCTGCACAAGGACTGGCTGCAGCCTGTCTGGCTGATGTTCATATGCTCGATACTGGGAAGGCTCAACTGGTTCGGGGGCGGGTTTTTTGTTTTCAAAGTAACATCTGACCTTGAAAAGCTTCCTTTCCCGATGGCTCCAGTGGGCGCGGAAGGGGCCACGGCGCTTGCCGACGCGTCAGGCGGGAAAAGAGACACGTGGAGGTGGAATGTATTCAGCATCGGCGCGGTGATCGGGGTTGCTTTCGGATTTATTTATGTATTTATACCCGCGTTTTCAACGGCGATCTTCGGAAAAACTTTTTAGATCCTGCCAATACCTTTTATCGATCTGACCACGAACGTGGAAGGCATTCTGCCGTCCGCCATATGGGGCCTGAACACGGATATGAGCGGTATCCTTGTCGGTTTTGTTATTCCTTTTCCGATCGTAATCGGTACTTTTATAACTACTATTCTGAGCCAGATCGTGCTGCATCCCATACTCTACAGGATGGGGGTTTTCCATACCTGGCGGCACGGGATGGGCTCGATCCAGACAGGGATCGCCACAAGCATAAATTTTTGGATGAGCGTCGGCATAGGGACGGCTCTCGTAATAGCCGTTATCGGAATTGTCTCGACCGTAAAAAGCTTTACATCCGGCAAGAAGAACCAGGCGGTAAGGGGAAGCCTTAAGCCTGTCCCGGGACGGGGGGACATACCGATCTGGCTCGCGGGAGTTTTATGGATCAGCTCTATGTGCGGTTTTCTTTTCCTCGCGCACAAACTCGTTCCCACATTCCCGTTTATATTTTTTGTATTCTTTGCTTTTGTCTGGTCTCCGCTGGACACGTATGTTTCCGCGAGGATGAGGGGATTGACAGGCGGAGACTGGGGCGTTCCCTATATCAGGGAAGGGATATTCGTGTTCAGCAGGAACATGGGTTACAAGGGAGTGGCTATCTGGTTCACCCCGATCCCCCTTCAGGACCACGGATATATGTCCCAGTTCTTCAGAGAAGTGGAACTGACAGGAACGAAATTCACGAGCATAATAAAAGCCGAATTCCTTATGTTCCCGATAGTAATGTTCACGAGCTTCATTTTTTGGTCGCTGTTATGGAAACTCGGCCCGATACCGTCGGCAGTCTATCCGTACGCGGCAAAATTCTGGCCTTTGAACGCGACTATGCAGTGCCTGTGGTCAACTGCCACCATCGAGGGAAGGAGCTGGCTTCTGGAATCCATAAAGTGGCAATACATACTCGCGGGAGGGGCGATAGGGAGCGGCTTGCTGGCATTTACCCATTTCCTTAAATTGCCAATGCTTTTCTTTTACGGCCTTCTCGGCGGGCTTGGAGGATGGCCTCACGGCTCAATTCCCTTAATGTTCGGAGGCCTCCTTGGGAGATATGTTTTTGCGAAAAGGTACGGAAAAGAAACCTGGAAATCCTACGCGCCGGTCCTGCTTGCGGGATATTCCTGCGGTATGGGCTTGATAGGAATGGCGGGTATAGCCGTTGCTTTCATTTCGAAATCAGTGTACCAGATGCCCTTTTAAATACAGTGTCAGAGTTTTTACTCGTGCATCGTTCTTCGTGCATCGTGCATCGCAAACAATTCTCTGTGTCTCCGTGCCTCCGTCCGCAGCGCCATCCGCTCAGCTCTGGCGCGCAGGCCCCTGCGTTGAGTCCGATGTTGCATCGGACTGCAGGGGGTACTTTCGTGTTTTCGTGGAAATTTTGTAAATCCGTGGCTGAATAGTTTTTACGTCATGAAGGGATGGGATATGAAAAATAGGATTATGATTTTTATTGTGGCAATTGCAACAGGTTTTGCCGTAACAGCGCCGGTATGCGCCCAGAACGTGGAAAAAAGGATGAACGACCCGGTCACCATTGAATTCAAGAACCTGGACATAGCAGGGGCGCTGAAGAACATATCCAATATGACCAAAATAACCATCCTGCCCGGAACCGACGTTGAAGGCAAGGTAACCGGCAAATATTCCACCGTGCCGCTGTGGACCGTCCTGAAAGCCCTGTGCGATTCCACCGGGTCCACTTACACGATCATAGACGACGTGCTCTATATCGTGAAGCTGGCAAAAGACGGAAGCAAGCCGGCAATCGCCGCGAAAGAAGAAGAGAAAGCGCCGGCAAAAGAGCAGAAGAAGCCATGCACGGAAAAATTAATAATGCTCCAATATATAAAGGCGTCTGACGCTGTTGCTCTTCTGCCTACGGGCATACCCGCGGCGAACCTTAAAGTGCTCGAGGAGCAGAACGCGATCTATGTTTCAGGCGGAGAAGATGTCGTGAGAAAAACAGAGGATTATATTTCTGTTATAGATGTTTCTCCTCCCCAGGTCATGATGGAAATACTTGTTATTGAAGCGACGCGCACCGCGGGAGAGGATTTTCAGTTCGGTTTTGCAGGCAAGCAGGATAACGTAACTATCAGCGCCCTGCCCGCAACCTCACAGCTTGATATCCGCTCCGTGGATTTCCTGCCCAAGGAGTTCTCGGTTATGCTGCGCGCTTCCATAAGCAAAGGTACCGCTAA
>MNUP01000064.1 GCA_001871075.1 Candidatus Desantisbacteria bacterium CG1_02_49_89 | reverse complement strand
TGGTCGCTCGCAATGACAACTCAAAGCAGAATCAAATGTCAAGGGATTTATGTAACACCACACTAGTGTGGTGTCTCTAACAGATCTTTACATTTGGGCTGTCATTGCGAGGAGTGTTAACGACGAAGCAATCTCGACCTAAAAATCGAGATTGCCACGCTCCCTTTGGTCGCTCGCAATGACAACTCAAAGCAGAATCAAATGTCAAGGGATTTATGTGACACCACACTAGGATCCCCGCCCTGAAACCTCAGGGCGAGGCTCGCCCAGGCAAAAGCCATGGGCGGCAGCATCTATGATCTGTAGTTATGTAGAGCAAGGGCCCGCAGAAGGGCAAGTGTAGTCCGCCAGTCTTTGCTTAAGGGGGCAAGCGGGCCCAGAAAGTCGTAACTAAGGCGGAGTATAGTATCAGTTATGCCGGTTTGGCCTGTTTAGCCGGTTACTTTGACACGTTGATACGCTGACACGTTGACACTGTATCTGAAAAGAGCGGGACGGGTCCGCGGTAAAGGTATCGATGAATCCGCCCAAGCGTGAAAAGGTGAATGCGGACCCTTGAAGAGTAATTCGCGGCGGATATGTATTTGAGTTAGTATGTATTCCGTTTTTTACAATTTAAAATTTGCAATTTACAATTTACAATGAAGGAATTTTATTCTAAGCTTTAACCTTTGACCTTTGAGCTTTGTCGCCACTTCGGTCACCACTTCGGCGACCTGCCGGCGAGGCATGGCGACCCGCCGATGAGGCGGGACTTTTTAGTTAGAACCTACTCTGACACTCTGACACGTTGATACGTTGACACGTTTATAGTTTTACATCCTCCCCTATCTCCCTGGCAAGCTCCTCGATCGGCTTGGAGGCTTTCCAGTATTCCTGCCATCTCTCTTTTGCCCAGATCTCCACCTTTTCCAGATTTCCGGTTATCACAACATCCCTTGTTATCTGGGCGTACACGCGCAGGTTTGAAGGGATCATTATCCTGCCCTGCTTATCAACAGTGCATTCTATCGCGCCCGCGATCATAAACCTTTTAAAAGCGCGCGCGCTTGGGTTGGTGACAGTGGAAACTTCCTTCATTTTTTTCTCAAGTTCATTCCACTCGTCAGCCGGATAAAGCAAAAGGCAGGTATCAAGTCCCTTGGTCATTATGAACTTTTCCTCATACCTTTCAGTCAGGATCTCCCTGAACCTGGAGGGTATTATCAGCCTGCCTTTCTTATCAATAGCATGAGAATATTCGCCGGAGAACACTCCACTTCCCTCCCTTTTACACCACTTTCTACCACTTCAATCTACCATTATATACAAAAAATGGGATTTGTCAAGAAAAAAGTGGGTTTGACCCCATTTTTTTGTTAAACCATGATTTTTAGGTTTTTTTTTTGAAAAAAAACTCAGAGGTGCTTTTCCTGCGGGTTGTTCCGGGGTTTATACTTTATAAAGAAAGCGTAAAAACTTTTTTATCTGCTGAATTCTTCTGCTGTTTCCATGGCTATGCGGGACCATTCCCACAGTCTCTGCGGTTTATAGCGCACGGTGGAAATATCTTTCAGGATAATTTCTACGTGGCATTTTTTGCCTGTTCTTTCCAGCACTTTACGCAGCGCTGCCCGGGCTCTTTCCGGGTGCCAGCTTTCCTCGGCCAGGATCGCAGGATTAGGCTTATAGCTGACCACAAAATCACTGCCGATATTTTCAACAGCCCGGTCTATGTCAGCCCACGGCGATATAGAGATCTTGCGGAGATTGGGAATGCGGCGCAGGATGTGTATTTTCCTATCGAGCGGCTCGCAGCATCCGTAATAATTCAACCCCCAGCGTTCCAGCCAGCGCATATCGTGCCTTATCGCGAATTCCCAGTGCATATCCGGGGACACTTCAGAAAAGATCTGCGCGTTCGAACAACCCCACAGGTCATGCGGGCGCGCGTAGCCCGGATCGCAGCCGGCTCCGGGCAGATCGCTTGTGTTCCCGTAACCCCCTGACCCGACTCCCGTGGTTTCCAGTGAAAGAAGGTTCAGTTTTTCCAGCTGGTCAAGTTCTGCCATATACCCGTCAACCACTCGGGATACAGCGCTGTTCACCATTTCCGGCCGATCGATCATATCCATCATGGCTTCCTTGATGCCGTACCAGCGGATCAGGTTGTCCCAGGGCGCGAACCATATATGCGTGCGCCCGACCTTTTTTACCGGCATAATACCTTTATATAGTTCGCTCATGGTTTGGTACTCGGCTTCTGTTGCTTTCTCATTATGGGTTACTACGGGCATTAAGATCTTTTCTATATCTTCCGGATTGCGTATCTGGACATTGAAATGCCGCGATACAACATCGCTGGTCTCATCTGTTTTAACTATGTCCACGTCTTCGTCTATGCCGAAGCCCGTGCTGCGTATAGCCAGGGGAGACCAGAAAGAATCGCCGAAAAACATATCATCAGGCATGTGCCTCCATTTATAAAGAGAAGCGCGGAATCCGAATTCCTGGCCCCTTGCCCACGGATGGCTGGTCTGCAGAGTAAGTTCGTTATCTAAGTTCATTTCATTCCAGCAGACCTGGGAGATCAGCACCATCGGGCGCGCGGATCGCAGGTCATTAAGCCTGGTCCATAACCCGGCTTTTTCCTTATGCGCCGGCAATGCGGCTATTTCCGCCGTTTCCTCTGCCAGCCGGCGCAGGACATCTCTGTCTTTCGACGGAATTATTATTTCATCCGGCATAATTTTCCCTTTAACAATAACTCTGCAAGCCCAAGAGCTTCCTGGCGGGTCTTTATTTTATTTTCAGACCTTGCCAGCTCCACTTCGTTCAACAACTTCCCTACTAACGGCCCCTGCTGGAGAGAGAATTCCTTCATCAGGTCATACCCGTTCACCAGCCTGGGAAGGTTACTTATTTTTTTCGCCGAATCATAACGCTTAAAGATCCTCCTGATCGTTTTCCTGTATTTGCGCGCGTCCAGCTTCTTAAGCTCGCGCGGGGTTGCCAGGAAATCAGCAAGCGTGAAAAAAAGCAGTTCTATGAGCTCATCCCCGCAGTCCCGTATCAGCTTTGAAACAGCGCGCTCGCTCACTTCTTTAAGGTTCGCGAGGTAATGCGCCCGCATATGGAAACGGACGATATTTTCAAGTATCCTGGTTTCCCTGTTGCTCAGGCGCAGGCGCAGGCAGAGCTTTTCCATGATCTTTGCGCCCGTATGCTCGTGCCCGTAAAAACTGAACCTGTCCCCTTTTATCTTCTTCGTGCGCGGCTTGCCCGCGTCATGGAAAAGACACGCGAACTTTAAAAGCTCTATCCTTGTTCTCGGATCGCATACTGTTTCATTGAAATGAGATACAGATCCTTTCTTTTGCCCTGGCTGTATACCTGAGGCAATTTTATTCCCGAGGATCTGCTCCAGGCACCAAAGCGTTCTAACCGAATGTTTCCATAAACCTTTTTCATTCTTTATTTTGGAAATTCCCGGGAATATCCAGCCCAGAAGGCCTGCCCTGTCCATGTCTTTAATGGATCGGCAGGAATCTCCGGTTTTAAAGATCGCGAATATTTCTTCCCTTATCCTCTCACCGCTTGCATTCCGTATCAAGCGGGCATATGACGCAATTGCCCGCGCGGTTTTCCCGTCTATGCAAAAATCTAAGGCAGCGGAGAACCTGAAAGCGCGCAGGAGCCGCAGCGGGTCATCCCTGAAAGATTTTTCATTAACCATCCTTACAATGCATTTTTGCAAATCCTTCATCCCGTTAAACGGATCTATTATTTCCATCTTTCCGGTTTTAAAAAATTCCTGCAAGTTTACCGCCATTGCGTTAAAAGTAAAATCCCTGCGTGAAAGGTCCTCGGCTATGCCTCGGCCGGCCATTCCCGTGAAATCAAACCACCACTCTGTATTCTTATCTTTTTTATGGACTAGGTCCGATGCCCCGATGTTACATCGGGGATGCGGACTCTTCGGAGGGCTTTTCGAAGACCCCCGCCCAGCAAGATTGGCGGGCAAGCTGCCATTTTTGTTAGGAGGGAGCCCCGTTCCCTTCCCCTGGACTAGGGGCTTTAGCCCCGTTTCCTTATATATAACCCTTGCCGTGGCGTTCTTTTCGTCTAACAGGACAAACGCGCCTTTTATTTTTTTCGCGTACTGCCTTGCCAGGGTTATGACATCGCCCTTGAAGGTAAAATCCAGGTCTTTTGTGTCCCTTCCGAGCAGGGCATCCCTTATATACCCGCCGACAAGGAAAAGCCTGGCGCCCTTACTTTCAAAGAAACGGTGCATGTTGCTTAGCACTTTGAGTTTCAATAGTTTTTGTTTCAGTCCATTTTCCATAGTAGTATTAGTTTACACAGTTTACAAAGTTTACACAGTTTATATAGTCTAAAATCCGTGTTAATCCGTGCCGGAGAGCCATCGACCCAGCTCTGGTTCGTAGGCCCCAGCGTTATGGTTTCGCAGAAACCCGCAGGGGTTAATTCGTGGTTAACGATTGTATTTAGCATATCCTTGGCAGCTGCTCGCCCGCAAGCATTCCCAGGATCCTTCTTCCGCCTGAACGCGTCCTGAGAATAACCTCTCCCCTGTGCGTGTTCACCACTCTGCCTATGACAGCCGCATCCCTGCCTTCTTTTTCAGCCCTTATGATCCTCAGGATCCTTCCCGCGTATTTTTCTTTCACGATTGCCGCGAACTTGCCTTCGTTTGCCAGGTAAAACGGGTCGAACCCCAGCATGCCGCATGCCGAACGGACCGCGCTCCTGACAGGCACTAATGCCTCGTCGATCTCCATCCCGGCATTTGACGAAACGCATATCTCGTTCAGGGTTGTTGCCAGGCCCCCGCGCGTCGGGTCCCTGAGGCAGCGCACTGCTTCCGGCAGGCAGAGGATCTTCTGGACGATCTTGTTCAAAGGCTGGCAGTCGCTTTTTATTTTCACGCTGAGATCAAAACCCGCCCTGCCGCTCAGCACCGCTATCTCGTGGTCACCCATGAACCCGCTTAATATGACCGAATCTCCCGGCCCTGCGTTTGAGCCGGAAACATCCACTCCTTTTTTTACTGTCCCGATGCCGCTTGTGTTGGTGAAGATCTTGTCTACCTTCCCTTTGGGCACAACTTTGAGGTCCCCTGTCACTACCTTAACACCTGCTTCAGCCGCGGTCTTTGCCGCTGACAGCGATATCCTTTCAAGGTCAGAAACCGGGAACCCCTCCTCTATTATCAGGGCAAGCGTGATGAAAAGCGGTCTTGCCCCGCACATCGAAAGGTCGTTCACCGTCCCGCACACAGACAGCCTGCCTATGTCCCCGCCCCTGAAAAAAACCGGGTCCACCACGTATGAATCCGTTGAGCAGGCGATCCTTTCCCCTGAAGACATTCTGATAACGGCGCCGTCATCAAGCCTGTTCAGGGCGGGATTCCCGAACGCCTTTACGAACATCTCTTTTATCAGATTATGCATCAATTTTCCGCCGGCCCCGTGGCCCAGCAG